>JAFDYJ010000026.1 GCA_018267515.1 Bacteroidota bacterium
ATCCGTTCGGGTTAGTGATGAGCGGGATATCCAGCAAAGCGTTAAACGGAGTGGCGGAGAATAAAATAAAGTATAACGGTTATGAGAACAATACTGATTTTGATTTAAATCTTAATGAAAGTTTTTATCGTACACATGACCCCCAAATAGGAAGGTTTTTACAACTTGACCCCAAGCCAACAGATTTTGAAAGTCTTTATGCGGCAATGGGGAATAATCCCATTAGAAATATTGATATTTTAGGAGATTCAATAGGCCCTAATAGAACAGTGCCGGTTAACGTATATGTAATATCTCTTACGAAGGATAACACTCTGAAATTAGATTATCAAAGATTGCTTAAATCAGCAGGTGGAGGTAAAACGGTTATCCTTAATGCTGATGCCTTAAACGGAGATGCAGCGGATAAAATCAAATCACACTTAGGAGATGATGGCTATGTAAACACAATGGTAGTAGATTATCACAGGTCGGACTATGATAAAATGGACGGGAAATGGAAAGATGATTTTTACACATCTCTAAGTAAGGGATATACGGGAGATAAAACAAGTGTTCTATTAGGCATGTGTTGGGCAGGGGGGCTTGACTTCGCAGATAGAGACCCAGATAACTTGCCAGATTTGACGATGGGTATATCTAAGCAATTAGACAAAGCTACCGTGTATGGGTTAAAAACAGAGGCGAATTCAATTTGCTTCTATTTAGGGGGTAACTTTGGTGTATTGAACCCTGCGTATTATGGAGGCAGCAATAAATGGGCTCGCCATGAAAGAGGTTTTGAAAGTGAGTGGAGTATTAGCAGTTTTAACCCTGCTGCCGGCAAGTATGTCACTAATGAAGTTAATAAAACAGTTCGCTTAACTTCAAAAGGAGTTATCAGTGTGACAGCACCACCTAAAATAACAAGTACAGATATACCTTTTAAATAAGAAAAATGAACCGATTTATTTTTTTAATGGTCTTTATTTCAACAGTCCTGTATGGTTGTAGTCAGGAAAAAGTAGTTAAGCTAAAGGAGAATGGTGATGAGAAAATGACTTATTATGCTCATAAAAAAAGAGGGGAAACTATGGATATTTTCAAATATGTGGAAGGCCAATACATCGAGTATGCAGTTCGGTTAAATGGAAACGGGGAAGTGATGTATATATACAAAACACGGGTAACCAAAGGTGATGATGAGCCTATTGCTGCTGGCCCCACTTGGTATCTCGTTTCTGATACAACAGATACCTTATATGGTGCAAAAATTTTTGACAGGACAATTCTTGGATATTATGGTGGTGCTGAGACAAATTTTATAACGTCGAATAATTATAAAGGGAAATCTATCCCGTATTTAGAAGAGGAAAAATTAATATTTGAGGAAGTAGCAAAATTGATGAAAGAAAAAAAGCAAATTTTTATTCCTTTTGATAGTACAAGGGATTTGTTTTGGTTTAAATACGATTTGCAATAATTATTTAATCGCTCCTATTCGCCTCTGTTGGTCTTCTCTTAACTAAGTGTTCCCAGCAGCCATGCCGTTGTTGTGTGTTTGAAGCTGAGCCGTAAACAATCCGAAATTTACGTATGCTTATTTTTAGTTCCGGCTATATCTCGCTATCCATACACACAAAAGTCAATAAACGAAAATTGGTCTGGAACAAAATAGAAAAAGCCACCTAATTAAAAGTGGCTTGTGGTGTGGGGCGGGATCGAACCGCCGACACAAGGATTTTCAGTCCTTTGCTCTACCGACTGAGCTACCGCACCAATTATTTTACTTTTCTTCTCAGTCCTTTTCCGCCAACCGGCGGATACTGCATCTCCTCGAATTTCGAATATTGAACAAGGAATGTTGAATATCGAAATGGGCTGCAAATATAAGCATCATAGTATAAAATCAGAAGCTAATTATTTGTGATTTGGAATTTGTTTTTTGCGCTTTATCCCCTACATACCATACTCGCTCAAAAACTTTATCCGCATGATTTTGAGCTGTTCCCAGTTGAAATTTTTCCCCGATAATTCTTCCTGGGCCACCTGCAAAGAGGAAGTCTCACAATTTTTGAAGTAATCAATTATCTCGTCCTGGTCTTCTTCGTCCAGCATTTCATCAATGGCATAATCAAGATTGAGCTTCGTTCCACTGGCGGCTATGGTTTCCATTTCCTCCAGCATTTCATCAATTCGCCAGCCTTTGTTTTTAGCAATAGTTTCCAATGAAACCTTTTTATCGGTTTGCTGAATTATAAAAACCTTGTTGCCACTTTTGTTTACTACGCTTTTCATTACAAAGTCGTCCGGCCGTTCTATGTTGTTTTCTTCCACGTACCTGGCAATAAGATCAACAAATGGCTTTCCGAATTTTAAAGCTTTCCCTTTGCTGACTCCCTGGCATTTTTCCAATTCGCTCAGGTTGGTGGGGTAAAGCGTTGTCATATCTTGCAGCGAAGATTCAAGGAAAATAACAAAAGGCGGCAATCCTTTTTTCTTTGCTTCTCTCTGCCGGAGTTCTTTGAGCATTTCAAAAAGCCTGTCATCGGCAGCGGTCCCCGACTCGGCCTCTGCCCCTTCTTCATCGTCGGCATTAGCGTCTTCAAAAAGATTATTGAGAACAATCTTGAATGATTTCGGCTTTTTCAAAAAATCTTCGCCTTTTTTCATCACTTTCAAAACGCCATATTCTTCAATATCTTTCTTTAATAATCCCTCGAGCAACATCTGTCGAATCAAAGAATTCCAAAAATGATCCGGTTGATCGTTGCCAATTCCAAATTCATTCAGTCCTTCGTGCCGGAACATCTGTATTTGCGGAGTAAGTTTTCCAATAATAATATTCACTACATACCCGGTTGCAAATCGTTCATCAAGCGCCTTAATAGTTTTTAGTGCCGAAATAACGCTGTCCTTTGCTTCTACTCTTTCTTTCGGGTGTTTACAGTTATCGCAGCTTCCGCAGTTTTCCTGTTTATAGTCTTCTCCAAAATAACTCATCAGCGTTTTGCGGCGGCAGACTCCGCTTTCAGCATAAGCTACCGTTTCATTGATCAGCTGTGCTCCAACTTCTCTTTCGCTGAGCGGTTTATCCCGCATCAGGTGTTCTAACTTGGAAACATCTTTATGGGAATAATATAAAACACATTTTCCTTCCAGCCCGTCTCTCCCGGCTCTCCCTGTTTCCTGGTAATAATTTTCAATTGACTTGGGAATATTATAATGAATTACGAACCGGATATCGGGCTTGTCAATGCCCATCCCAAAAGCTATTGTCGCACAAATCACCTGGACATCTTCATTCAAAAACTGATCTTGTCTTTGTGCTCTTAATTTACCATCAAGTCCCGCATGATAAGCAACGGCTTTAATTCCATTTGCCATTAAAATATCCGCCAACTCTTCGGTAGTTCTTCTGTTAAGTGTATAAATAATTCCACTCTTGGTTTTCATACCCTTGATAAACCGAACAATGCTTTCATCCGTTTGTGCCTTTTTGATCTTGGGTTGAATCTCGTAAAAAAGGTTGGGACGATTAAATGAAGAAATAAAAATATTAGGGGTTTTTAGATCCAGGTTTTTGATAATATCGCTTTGCACTTTTGGTGTAGCAGTTGCGGTTAATGCAACTACAGGAATGTCAGGATTAATCTGGATCATCATTTCCCGGAGACGCCGGTATTCCGGCCTGAAATCATGTCCCCATTCAGAAATACAATGTGCTTCGTCCACGGCAAAAAATGAAATTTTCAGGTCGCTGAAAAATTCAAGGTTTTCTTGTTTTGTCAATGTCTCCGGAGCTACATATAACATTTTGGTTTTTCCCGCCAGCAGGTCGTCATGTACTTCTTTAATTTCCTTTTTTGTCAATGTAGAATTTAGAAAATGGGCTATTTCGTCTTTGCTGCTATAGCTGCGTACCAGGTCTACCTGATTTTTCATTAAGGCAATAAGCGGTGAAACAATAATAGCAACCCCTTCACTAATCATTGCGGGCAACTGATAACACAAACTTTTGCCGCCACCGGTGGGCATGATGACAAATGTGTCGTGCCCCGCCAGCAACGATTCAATTGCTTTTTCCTGGTTCTCTTTAAACTTATCAAAACCAAAATTTTCCTGAAGCGAAACGTGAAGATGATGTCCTTTTTGGGAAGCTCCCTTTTTTGTTTTTTGGGTTGCCCCCATTAGCGCTTCTTTGTTGTTTGATTTTCGTTTTGTAGTTGATGTCGCCATCGCTCCTTCGCTCCTTCTCTGTTTTCTGTTGTTAAATTGTAATAAGATACGTATTTCCACCGAACCATAGGGTTGAAACCGGATTATTTTATTCACTTTTTTTGTTCGGTTAAATTTGCCGCCCGATTCTTTTCATCACTGCACAATTTGATGGTTTTGGAAAAGGGGTAGCGAATTTACGAAAACCAGTCCTCAATTCATGTCATAAATCGTAAAAAATTCAGGTATATCGTTTGTTTAAGTCGTTTCTTCCTGTTAAATATTCTACTTTTGGCACACCAAGATGAATGCTCCGATAAAAGAAATTGCACTCCGCACTATCCGGTTAGAGGCCCAATCCATTTCGGGTCTTATTCCTTTTATTAATGATGATTTTGAAAAAGCTGTTTATGCCATCGCTAATTGTAAGGGTAGAACTGTAATCAGCGGGGTAGGCAAAAGCGCAGTGATTGCTCAAAAGATTGTGGCTACCCTGAATTCAACCGGCACACCTTCTGTTTTTATGCATGCAGCTGATGCAATTCACGGCGATCTTGGTACGGTACGGGAAGAAGATGTTGTAATAATCATCAGCAAAAGCGGTAACAGTCCGGAAATAAAAATTCTGATTCCGCTGATCAAAAATTTTGGTAATACCCTGATAGGAATAGCGGGCAATATGAATTCTTTTTTAGCAAAACAGGCTGACATTGTTTTAAACACCACCGTTGAACAAGAGGCTTGTCCCAACAATTTAGCGCCAACAAGCAGTACAACCGCCCAGGTGGTAATGGGTGATGCCCTGGCGGTTACACTTATGGAGCTAAATGGATTCAACAGTAATGATTTTGCAAAATTTCATCCGGGAGGAACACTTGGTAAAAAATTATACCTGCACGTTTCCGATCTTTATTTGCTTAACGAAAAGCCAAAGGTATTTCCCGGCCAGTCCCTGAACGAGGTAATAATTGAAATATCTAAAAAAAGGCTGGGTGCTACAGCGGTTGTTGATGAACAAAACAATTTGCTGGGCGTCATTACCGATGGTGATCTGAGAAGAATGCTGGAAAAAGATGGTGATACCGGAAAAAAATCAGCGAAAGATATTATGACCGCTTCTCCAAAAACTATTTCAAAGGACGCATTGGCGGTTGAGGCGCTGGACCTGATGCGAAAAAAAGAAATTACTCAGTTAATAGTAGTGGACAACGGAAAATATTCAGGAATCATACATTTGCACGACCTGATAAGAGAAGGACTAATATAGTTAGACATATTTAAGCATGAACAAACATCATTATGTAGCAATTATGGCGGGTGGCATTGGAAGCCGATTCTGGCCCATGAGCCGAACCGATCATCCGAAACAGTTTCTTGATATTCTCAACACAGGCAAAACATTAATTCAACAAACTTTTGACCGCTACACCAAGCTGGTGCCTGCTGAAAATATTTATGTGGTCACCTCAAAAGAATACGTTTCTGCCGTCAAAGAGCAGTTGCCTAAAATACCCGAAGAAAATATTCTTGGCGAACCTTCCCGGAAAAACACTGCACCCTGCATTGCATACATTGCTCTTAAACTACTATTGAAAGATCCGAAAGCCCTGATGATCGCCGCACCCGCAGATCATTTGATACTAGAACCGGAAAAGTTTTTAAAAACATTCCGCACCGCCCTTGATTTCGTTGACCATTTCAACGCTTTGGTTACCGTCGGGATTCAACCCACTTATCCCAACACCGGTTATGGATATATTCAACATGAGGCAGCTGCGGCTACTCCCGGCATTTATAAAGTGAAAACATTTACCGAAAAACCAAATCTTGAATTGGCTAAAACCTTTTTGGCTAGTGGAGATTTTTTGTGGAATGCCGGCATTTTTGCCTGGAAGGTGAAAAATATAGTTGACGCTCTTGAAAAATATCTTCCGGAAGTTTATGAAGTCTTTGCTGCCGAAAAAGATAAATTCAACACCCGGCAGGAATTAGAGGCTATTGAGGAAATTTATCCGCAATGCACATCCATTTCAATTGATTTTGCCGTAATGGAAAAGGCAGACAACGTATATGTAATTCCCGCTTCATTTGGCTGGAGTGATTTGGGCACCTGGAACAGCGCCTGGGAAAACATGGACAGGGATTATCTTGATAATGCTGTTGCCGGTAAAAACGTTATGATTGTTGATGCCACAAAATGTGTTGTTCATGCGCCGGATCACAAACTCGTTTTGTTACAAGGGCTTGATGATTGCATTATTGTGGATACAAAGGATGTATTACTTATTTGCAAAAAAGAAAAGGAACAGGAAATAAAAGAGTACGTAGCTGAAGTGAAGCGGCATAAAGGAGATAAATATCTATGAGAGCGGTGTTTTTCTCCTGAAATACCGAAGGGGTTTAATAATTTTAAGAAACTTTTCTTCTATGTCTTCTTTCCCCTTAAACAATATTTTGTTTCTCGATATTGAAACGGTTCCCCAATATTCGTCTTATACTGAGTTGTCCGAAGAATGGAGATCGTTATGGAACCATAAAGCAACTTTTTTATTAAAGAACAAAGAAGATGAAACGGCAGAAAGCATCTATCCCCGTGCCGGTATTTATGCTGAATTTGGAAAGGTTGTTTGCGTGGGATGTGGTGTTTTATCCGGCAATAGAGAAAATAGAAAAATAATTGTCAAATGTTTTTCCGGCGACAATGAAAAATTATTATTGACCCGGTTCGCAGAAATGCTGAATATGTGGTCGCCGGACGGAACCAAACATCTTTGTGCTCACAACGGAAAAGAATTTGATTTTCCCTATCTGTGCAGGCGGTTCGTAGTGAATCAAATTCCCATTCCTTCCGCCCTTCAGCTCTCCGGAAAAAAACCGTGGGAAGTAAACCATCTCGACACGCTGGAGCTTTGGAAGTTTGGAGATTTTAAAAACTTTACATCTCTCAACCTGTTGGCTCATATTTTAGGTGTGCCAACCCCAAAAGACGATATTGACGGTAGCATGGTTTGGGAGGTATATTGGAAAGAAAAAAATTTGGAACGAATTGTTACCTATTGTCAGAAGGATGTGGTGACCGTAGCTCAGATCTACTTGCGGATGGTAGGAGAGCCGCTTATTAAAAATGAAAACATCGAAACCAAATCATAATGGAAAGAGTGCTTTATTCTTCGGGTACACAGTGGGAAAAAATCGTAGGTTATAGCCGTGCGGTTAAAGTTGGCAACGTCGTTGAGGTAACCGGAACTGTTGCTGTTGACGAAAATAACAATGTAGTAGGTGGTAATAGCGCTTATGAACAAACCCGTTTTGTAATTCAAAAAATAGAGTCTGTGTTGGAAAAAGCCGGCGCATCTTTGAAAGATGTTGTGCGAACAAGAATGTTTGTAACCGACATTTCCCGTTGGGAAGAATACGGAAAGGCGCATGGTGAATTTTTTAAAGACATCAGGCCCTGTTCCACCATGATAGAAGTAAGCAAATTAATCGCTCCCGGATATTTGATAGAAATAGAGGTATCCGCAATTGTGGGATAACATGAATATTGAGTCATTACGTGAATATTGTTTGTCAAAACCAGGAGCCGAAGAGTCGCTGCCTTTTGGCCCTGATACCCTGGTATTTAAGGTCAACGGAAAAATATTTTTACTAACCGGCCTTGATGAAGAAATGCTGAGCTTTAATGTTAAATGTGATCCTTCCCGGGCAATTGAATTGAGGGAAGAATTTTCCTGTGTGATGCCGGGCTATCATATGAATAAAAAGCATTGGAATACAATCATTGTTGATGGTTCTGTTTCTTCAAAACAATTAAAAGAATGGATTGATCATTCTTATAGTCTGGTACAAGGAAAGAGGCATATCGTTAAAAAATAATATGCTTTAATTTTACCACACCACTATTAATCATTTCAATTTTTGGGTATATGCATATTGTGTCTAAACTTCCCAATGTCGGCACCACCATTTTTACTGTTATGAGCGGATTGGCCAATCAGCATAATGCCATCAATCTCGGACAGGGTTTTCCGGATTACCAGATGAGTGACCGGCTTATAAACAAGGTAAATGAAGTAATGAAGCAGGGGTGGAATCAATATGTTCCGATGCAGGGCTATTTACCGTTGAGAGAATCCATTGCCGAAAAGGTTGAATATCTATATAATTCAAAAATCTCTCCTGGTTCACAAATCACTATTACACCCGGTGGCACCTATGCTATTTACACCGCACTAACAACAATCCTGCAATCGGGGGACGAGGTTATAGTTTTTGAGCCCGGCTATGATAGCTATATTCCAAATGTTGAGATCAACGGCGCCATACCGGTTTTGATTGATTTGAAATTTCCTGATTACAAAATAGACTGGGATGCTGTAAGAAAAAGAATTTCTCCAAAAACAAAGGCTATTCTATTAAACTCGCCCCATAATCCCACCGGTGCCGTAATTGATGAAAGAGATATTGAAGAGCTTCGGTCGGTTGTTGCGGGAACTAATATTTATATTATTTCAGACGAGGTATATGAACATATCATTTTCGACAACATTCATCATCAAAGTATTTTACGCTATCCCGACCTCCTGGAAAGAAGTTTTGTTTGCTTCTCTTTTGGTAAAACCTATAACTGCACGGGGTGGAAGCTCGGCTATTGCGTTTCTTCTCCTGAATCAATGGTTGAATTCCGGAAGGTCCACCAGTTTAATTGTTTCTGTTGTCATACACCCTCACAGATAGCACTGGCAGAATTTCTGAAAGATAAAAACGAGTACCTGTCGCTCAGCAATTCTATGCAGGAAAAAAGAGATTTTTTTTCGGGGTTAATGAAAAACACAAAATTTGATTTGTTGACAAGCCATGGTAGTTATTTTATCTGCGGAAAATATGATCGGATCAGTAATGAAGGAGATAAAGATTTTGCCATAAGAATCACCAAAGAATTTGGCGTAGCCACTATTCCCGTTTCTGCGTTTTATAAATCCGGTACCGACAATAATGTGGTTCGGTTTTGTTTTTCAAAAAAGAAAGAGACACTGGAAGCTGCTGTCGAACGATTAGCAAAGGTTTCCTGATCGATTTCATCACATTTTTCTTTTTTCTACCATCTTTTTTTGAAAAAAAGTTGTTATTATAAAACACATTATCGTATATTTGCGATATAAGATAATAGAATGGCTACCCACAAAAAGGATGAGTTCTCGCAAAAAGAACAGGAAATGGCAGCAATTTCAAAGGCTCTCAGCCACCCTGCCCGGATTGCCATTTTAAAAGCGCTGGCACAAAAAAACGAATGTATCTGTGGTCAGTTGGTTGAAGTTTTACCACTTGCCCAAAGTACCGTAAGCCAGCATTTAAAGGAGTTGAAGTCCGTGGGGCTGATCACCGGCGAAACAGACGGACCCAGAAGTTGTTACTGTATTAACTGGAAAACTCTTGAAAAATTTTTGGGTGATTTTAATTTTCTTTTTGAAAAACTTAAGTCGGTAAATTCTAAATGTTGTTAGTCTCTTATTCTATAACCATAAAAAGTAAAGCCATGAACACAAAGATTCAAAAAGACCCCGGAGAAGGCGGTTGTTGTGGTGTTGGATGCTGTTAAAAACTAAATATGCCCCTATTAAAAAGGGGCATATTTCATTTTTTTTATGAAAAAGAAACTACTTTTTGTTTGTGTTGAAAACAGCAACCGTTCTCAAATGAGCCAGGCTTTTGCAAAAATGCTTGGGGGCAATACTGTAGAAGCCTATAGTGCAGGTTCCCGGCCTTCGGGAAGTATAAATCAAAAGGCAATTGCCGCAATGAAAGAATTAGGCTATGATCTGACCTCCCACTATTCAAAATCTCTTGATGAAGTAAAACAGTTTGCTCCTTTTGATATTGTAATAACCTTGGGCTGTGGTGATTCTTGTCCGTGGATGCCGGCAAAGCAATTCATAGATTGGAATATTCCCGACCCGAAGGAAATGAATGATTCTGATTTTAAGAAAGTCAGAGACTTTATAAAAGATAAAATTGTAACCCTACTAAATTCACTTTAATTTTTTACAATCCCGCCATCCTGCTTATTTCCATCATTCTGTCAATGGGTTTCTTAGCTTTCAAACGCAATTCCTCTTCCATTACTATTTCAGGTAATTCATATTCCATGCAGAGGTAAATTTTTTCCAGTGTGTTTCGTTTCATATGGGGACAATCATTGCAGGCGCAACTATTATCCGGCGGAGCGGGAATAAATGTTTTTTGTGGTGATGCCTTCATCATTTGATGAAGAATTCCTGTTTCTGTAGCTACAATAAACTCCTGCGCAGAATCTGATTGTGTATATTTTAATAATCCTGTTGTACTGCCGATAAAATCAGCAAATCTTAGAATAGCTTCTTCACATTCCGGGTGGGCAATTAATTTAGCTTTCGGATGGCGCACCTTTAGCCTGGTAATCTTTTCCAGGCTAAAAATTTCATGAACAATGCAGCTTCCATTCCATAGCACCATATTTCTGCCAATTGTTTTATTGAGATAGGCGCCCAGGTTTCTATCCGGTGCAAAAATAATAGGTTGGTCTTTCGGGAAGCTTTCCACGACTGCTTTAGCATTACTACTGGTGCAAATGACATCGCTTAATGCTTTTATCCCGGCACTGCAGTTGATATAACTAACCACTACATGATCCGGATGTTCTTCTTTAAATTTTTTGAATAAAGCAGGAGGGCAACTATCACTAAGTGAACAACCTGCATTCAGATCCGGAATTAATACTTTTTTTCCGGGATTCAGGATTTTTGCCGTTTCAGCCATAAAATGAACACCGGCAAAAACAATCATCGCTGCTTCCGTTTTTTCAGCCCTTTGTGCTAAACCCAAACTATCGCCGATATAGTCAGCCACATCCTGAATGTCCGGCTCCTGGTAGTAGTGCGCAAGAATAACCGCATTTTTTTCCTTCTTCAGCCGTTCTATTTCAGCAAACAGGTCCAGTGTAGGATCTAACTCAATATCGAGGAAACCGTTTTGGTTTAATTCTTTTTTCGCTATGTTAATTTTTGTTGTATTCATTTTTCAATTCAGGATGGCAATATTCAGCCAACAAATTCAAATTTTCAAATAAAAATTTTCAAAATCCTTTTTAATACAATATAATAATAATAGAATATTTTTTTTATAAAGAGTATATTATTATTATAGCTGTTTATTTGTTGATAAAAAAAAATTCTATTTTATATAAAGGTACAATCCTTTAATAATTCACATTTTTATAATGGTAATCCACAGGATATATTCTAATATTTACAGTAAAAGGAAAAGAAATAAACATTCTTGTGGAAAAGCCGACCTGAATAAAAAAAGAGAAAATAAATAATTTTTTTTGTGGATTTATTATTGAATAAGAAGTTGAATTTTTTAAAATTCGCCAGATATTATTATCTATGAAAATTTCTAACCATAAAACGCGGTTTCATATTCACATTTCACAGATGATTATTCACAGCGAGGAAGATAAATTCACGACGGAGTGTGAAAAAAAAGATTGTCAAGGGGGTTAAAATCACGCAGGAACAAAAGGATTTTTTTGGCGAACAGAAGTCTTTTTTCTTAAAAAGCATAATAAAAGCAGAAAAATTAGGTGATTAACAGCCCTAAAAAGTAGGGTTTCTTGTTGATTTTTATGTTATTTTTGCCGTCCTTTTAAATATTTAATAATACTATGTCTGTTATTCAGCAAATCAGGGATAAATATGCTCGTCTCTCTGTGATATTGATTGCCATAGCAATGGTGGGTTTTATTTTAATTGATTATGTTTCCGGAAAGGGCAGTGGAATATTTTCAGGCGGAAACTCAACTACTATTGGAAAGGTGAATGGAGTTCGAATAAACGCAGACGAATTTCGCCTGAAAGTAAAACAACAAGAGGATTATGAACAACAAAACCCCGGTCAGTTCGGAAAGAGAGAGCTTAATCAAATAGTTGATGCGGTATGGAACCAGGAAGTAAGTCAAACTCTTTTAAGCCAGGTAGTGTCTAAGCTCGGAATGCAAATAGGAGCAAAAGAACTTAATGATATTATGTTTGGAGCAAACCCACCCGAAGACATCAAAAGGCTGGGAACCGATCCGCAAACCGGAGTTTATAGCAGCGTATTAGCTGTTCAGCAAATCAACGCAATTAAAAAAAGAGGAACCCGGGAAGACAAGGACAGGCTGAATGAATATATTCAACAATTGGAAGCACAGAAATTCAGCGAAAAATATTCATCAATGCTGGCCAACAGCACAAACTTTCCAAAGTGGCTTATTGAAAAACAAAACACAGACAACAGTTTATTGGCAAAAATCTCTTTGGTCAGGGTGCCTTATACAGACTCAATGTTTGTAGACAGCACTATCAAGATTTCAGATGCAGAAATTTCCGGCTATATTAATAAGCACAAAGAAGAATTCAAGCAAAACGAAAGCAGAAGTATAATGTATGTAGCTTTCAACGCTACAGCAAGTTCCGAAGACACCGCCGCAATTAAAGAACAAATCAATTCATTAAGAACTGCATTTGATACAACGAAAGATATCCATTCCTTCCTGGCAATAAACGGAAGCGCCATGCCTTTTTTTGACGGATATGTCGGGAAAAACCAAATGCAACAACAATATAAAGACAGCATTACCCGCCTTCCGAAAAACGCAGTATTCGGCCCATACATAGACGGACAAAACCTCATCCTGGCAAAAATGATAGACATTAAAACCCTTCCCGACTCTGTAAAATGCCGCCATATTCTTATAGGAACCACGAATCCACAAACAGGCCAGGTATTAACGGATGATTCTGTTGCTCATAAAAGGATTGACAGCATCGCAAATGCAATTCGTAATGGAGCCAACTTTGATACACTGGAAACAAAATTTTCTACAGACCAGGCCGCTCATCTAAATAAAGGGGTGATGACGTTTTCATCGGTGGATATCCAGGGAGAAAACTTTGCGAAAGAGTTTGGACAGTTTATTTTGTTCGACGGAAAACCCGGCGACAAGAAAGTTGTCAAAACAGCTTTTGGATGGCATTATATAGAGATTTTAAAATTTATCAATCCGGAACCCCATTATCAGGTGGCATACCTGGCAAAAACAATTGAGCCCAGTTCAGAAACAGATAATAATGCAAACAACGAAGCAACATTGTTTGCGGGAAATAGCAGAGATGTTAAATCGTTTGAGGCGAATTATGAAAAAGAACTGAAGCCAAAAGGAATCAATAAATTAATTGCAAACAATATTGATCCCAACGCATATAGTATTAATGGTATTGCAGGAAACGACAGGCAATTCATAAAAAGCATTTACGATGCAAGTCTTGGCGAGGTATTGCAACCCGAAAGAATCGGCGATCAATATATTGTTGCGGTTGTTACAGAAGTAAATAAAGAAGGAACACAAAGCCCGGAAAAAGCACGACCGAGAATAGAGCCGCTTTTAAGAAATCAAAAGAAGGCAGAAATATTTAAACAGAAACTAGGCGCCATTACTACGCTGGAAGCCGCTGCCACAATATTGAAAAAGACGATTGAAACCATTGACAGCCTTCGTATGCAGCCGGACCAACGAATAGCCATCTCCGGACACGATCCAAAAGTAATAGGGGCCGCTTTTAATCCGGCTAATAAAGGGAAGGTTGTGCCACAACCTATTGCCGGTGTTTATGGAATATATATAGAGCGGGTGGATGATGTAACGGCAACGCCTGTAGAAAATGCGGATGTTTCGCTGAGGCAAAAAACATTATATCAAAACGCATTGCAGACGGCAAGATTTTCAGATCCACTGGGAGTAATGCGAACTGCGGCAACCATAAAAGATTACCGTTCTAAATTTTATTAATAATTAATTCAGAATCAAAACTAACAAAAGTAAAATCCCGGGCCACAACCCGGGTTTTCTTTTGCTGATGTCGTAAACAAAGGCGGGGCAAAAACGTTATTTTTAAAAGCTGAATTTTATCAAAATGACCGAATCTTTCATCAATAAAGTAGCTGAGAGCGGATTGATTACACTGGATCCCGAACAATATTATCCCCGCGGAGAAACAGGCGTGTTTGATCTGAAAGATTTTTTATTTATGGGCCTGGTTTTAAAAGAAAAAGATTTCAGGGAATCGCTGAAAAATTATGATTGGGAAAAGTGCAGGGATAAAAACATTGCTTTGTATTGTTCTGCAGACGCCATCATTCCGGTATGGGCATATATGCTGGCCATGTCATATTTGCAGCCGGTTGCAAAAGAAATTGTGATGGGTGATGAAAAGGAGCTTCACAGGCAGGTCTTTTTAAAAAACATGGAGAAAATAAATATTAGTGAGTTTGAGGATAAGAGAGTTGTCATAAAAGGGTGTGGAGAAACCCCAATAGAAGAATTCGTATATGCTGAGCTTACAAAAAAATTACGGCCCGTTGCAAAAAGTATAATGTATGGCGAGCCCTGCAGCACCGTTCCCATTTTCAAGAAAAGATAATTGATTAAAACCAGCCTCTTCTTCTGAAGATCCACAACATCCAGACGGGGATTAGCAACATAACACCCACTGCAATAAAAAATCCAAAAGGACTATGAAGCCAGGGGATGCTGTCGAAATTCATTCCAAAGATTCCGCCGATTACTGTAGCCGGAGCGAGTAAACAGGTAACAATGGCCATCACTTTCATTACCTCGTTCAGCTTAAGGTTTACGTTGTTAATATACAGGTCGTGCATATTGATCATAATGTCACGATAGTTTTCAGTCAGATCATTCGCCTGAACAATATGATCGTAAACGTCTTTAAAGTATTTTGTTGTTCTGTCTTCCAGCATTTCACTGTCGCTGCGGACAAAGCCATTGATAAGTTCCCGGACGGGAGGTATGTTTCGTTTTAAAACGATCAGTTCTTTGCGCAATTGATTAATATGCCCCAGGGTAATTGTGTTGCTGCTGCGCACCACTTCTTCTTCCAGAAGCTCTACCTGGTTTCCCAGCTGCTCCATCACCAGGAAATAATTATCAACGATAAGGTCCAACATGGTATAACAGAGATAATCGGCGCCTCTTTGCCGAATACGACTGTTGGAGATTCTTAGTTTTTCCCGAAGGGGATTAAAAACATCACGGGTAGCATCTTCCTGGAAACTGATCACATAGTCTTTTCCAAGAATAATACTGATCTGCTCCTGCTCTACAGTACGACTTTCATTGTTATAATAGAGCATATTTAACAGGCAAAACAAATGATTTTCTGCATCGTCCATTTTAGGCCGCTGGTTTTGGCCAAGAATGTCTTCGGCCATGAGGGGGTGTATTTCAAAATGGTTACAAACCTGTTCAACGTCTGTTTTTCTCAGCCCGTCTATGTTAATCCAGCTTATGCGACCGCTGTTTTTATAGGGAAAACAACCTGTAACATCGGAAAATTTTTTCTCATCCATCCCGGCGAGGTCATAATCAAAAACCGAAACCGAAATCGAAGTCGCTTCTTCCCGCTGTGGTGCAGCGGTTGGGTTTACCGACAGGATCTCTTTGGTTCGTTGTGTGCCGAAAAGATTCGGAGGATAGAGATATCTGAGATATTTTTTTGGCCTTAATTTTTTTACGTTCATTTCAGGTGAAAGATAAGGAATACCCGGAAAAAAATTGAGAAAACACGGCAGTGGCTATAGCGGGTATTTCTACAATAAAGACCACAGAGTTTAAATATTGAAGTAAATTTTAAAAGCGAAAAAGGAATTCTTTTTACAATTCAGCCAATACAGAGGGGCAGCCCCGGGGTTAATAATCTATTACCTGTTCTTCTATAATTTCAGGAAGAACCCTCCATTCGTATTGTTGGTTGCGAAGCTGAGGAATAAAACCGGCCTCTTTAATTGCATCCTGAATTGTCTTGTAGGTAAAACGGTGTGGAGCTCCGGCAGCGCTGACAACATTTTCTTCCAGCATGATACTGCCAAAATCATTGGCACCGCCATGTAAACACAATTGAGCCGTTTGCTTGCCCACAGTGAGCCAGCTTGCCTGAATATTTTTAATATTCGGTAGCATGATACGGCTTAATGCCGTCATTCGTATGTATTCTTCCGGGGTGGTTAGATTATGTACGCCCCTGATTTTTGCCAGCAATGTATCCACGTCCTGGAACGTCCAGGGAATAAACGCTAAAAATCCTTTTGCATCTGCCGGTTTCTGAGATTGCACTTTCCGGATTCTAATCAAGTGTTCAAAACGTTCTTCAATTGTTTCAACATGACCAAACATCATTGTTGCGGAAGTTGTGATTCCCAGCAAATGAGCTTCATGCATGATGGCAAGCCATTCATCAGAACCACATTTTCCCTTTGAGACCAATCGCCTCACACGGTCCACCAATATTTCTGCCCCCGCACCCGGCAAAGAATCCAGGCCGGCCTTTCGCAATTCGACCAAAACATCACGATGACTCATTTTTTCCAGCTTGCAGATATGAGCTACTTCCGGAGGGCCCAGGGCATGAAGCTTCACGTCCGGGAACTCTTCTTTTATCTGGCGAAAAGTTTTCGTATAAAATTCCAGGCCAAGATGAGGGTGGTGCCCCCCCTGCAACAACAACTGATCACCTCCCCAAAGTAGCATTTCCTTTATCTTTTTCCGGTAGGTTGACATATCGGTAATGTAAGATTCGGAATGACCGGGCACCCGGTAAAAATTACAAAACTTACAGTTGGCAACACAAACATTAGTGGTATTTACATTGCGATCTATCTGCCAGGTCACCTTACCATGAGGCACTTGTTTTTTTCTTAGTTCGTCAGCCACAAGCATTAATTCAGCAAGGGATGCGTGGTGATACAAAAAAACACCCTCCTCAGGGCTAAGGAAATCTAAGGAAGATGCTCTGTTATAAAGATCAGTAAGCTGCATATACTTCATTGGCCTGCAAAGGTACGAGAGGGCTATTAAATCAATTTGTGTGGTTTTGAAAGAAACGGGGAATCAGGTAAATTTATAAAAGTTACGGATACTGCTGCAACAAATAAAAGTGAAAAAATGTCATTATTACAACCTCGTAAATCCATTGAACAGTGAGATTGAGAAAAATTATCTTTCTTATACTGTGGTCACCATTGTTGCTTAGTTCTGTTATAGCAAGGGGGCAGGAAGAATTTATTGAACCGCCATCCCGGTTTTTGACCCGAATACCCTTTGAACAGCTCACCGGCGGAATTATTTTACTAAAGGCAAGGCTGGACGGTTTTGCAGATACATTAAATTTTATTCTTGATAGCGGAAGCAGCGGTATTTCATTGGACTCAACTATTGCAGAAGGGATGAATTTAACACCGGTTCCGTCTAACCGAACCGTACGGGGAATTGCAGGAATAAAAAATGTCGAATTCTTATACAATCATACTTTACACTTCGATGGACTTGCAGTAGATCGTCTCGATTTTCATGTAAACGATTATGAAATTCTAAACCAGGTGTACGGCGTAACCATTGGCGGCATTATCGGCTATTCGGTATTAAGTCGGTATATAGTTCATATAAACTACGACAGCTCTAAAATTGACTTTTACACACCCGGAACATTTCGTTATCAAAAGGGTGGATATCTGTTCAGGCCCACCCTAAACACACTGCCGGTAACCAATATCAGGGTTCGAGATGAAAAAACTTCCTATAGCCGGTTTTTGTTCGACATTGGGGCGGGACTGTGTATGATGCTAAGTGAAGATTTTGTAAATGACAGCTCATTGCTTTCAAAAAAGAGTAAAGTTTTCAAGAAACAAGCCGAAGGATTGGGCGGAAAACTGGACATGGATCTGACGGTGATTAAAGAAATTAAAATCGGGCCGTATAAGTTTAAAAAAGTGCCGGTATATATTTTTGATGATGTGTATAATATTACTTCTTATCCTTACCTGGGCGGATTGATTGGCAACGATATTCTAAAACGGTTTAATGTTACACTCAACTACCCCAGAAGAGAAATTTACCTGTATCCTAATTCTCATTATTTTGAACAGTTTGATTATTCCTATTCAGGTATTGAATTGTACCTGGTAGATAAAACGATTATTGTAAGCGACGTGGCCAAAGATTCACCCGCAGAAAAGGCCGGAGCAAAAGAGGGAGATGTGGTGGTTGCCGTCAATAAAAATTTTACACAAAACCTATCAGCCTATAAAGCGATGTTACAGGTGGCAAACAAAAAAGTGCAACTGGTAGTAAAGAGGGGAGAAGAGTTGACTATAATTGAATTCAAGGTAAAAAGCATTTTATAGCCTGTCCATTCACCCCACAACAATCCACGTCAAAATTTTCAATATTTTTACAATCTTTATTTATTAAGGATTGATTAAATGAGATGATTCAATTTGAAAAGTTTACATTAACCAACGGGCTACGTGTAATCGTTCACCGGGACAGTTCCACCCCGATGGCCGTAATGAATATCATGTATGATGTGGGTGCCCGTGATGAAAATCCGGAACGTACGGGTTTTGCTCATTTGTTTGAGCATCTTATGTTCGGCGGATCCGTGCATATACCCAACTATGATTCACCATTACAAATGGCGGGTGGCGAGAACAATGCTTATACCACCAACGATCTGACTAATTATTATATACAACTACCTGCCGAAAACCTGGAAACCGCATTCTGGTTGGAAAGCGACCGGATGTTGTCTCTTGCCTTTAGCGAAAAGAGCCTCGACGTTCAGCGAAAAGTGGTTTGTGAAGAATTTAAAGAACACTACCTCACCAAACCTTATGGAGATGCCTGGCACAAGATGAGGGAACTGGCTTATAAGGTGCATCCTTATCGCTGGATGACAATCGGAAAAGAACTTTCTCATGTAGAAAATGCAAAATTAGAAGATGTAAAAAATTTTTTCTTTAAATATTATTGCCCGGTAAATGCGGTAATGGTAGTTGCGGGAAACGTAACTACAGAAAAAGTAAAATCATTGGCAGAAAAATGGTTTGGCGAAATTCCTTCGGGAGAAAAATTAGGGCACAATCTTCCGCAAGAGCCGGAACAAACCGAAGAGCACAGGCTGGAAATAAAAGCCAGGGTTCCGTTAGACGCCCTGTATAAATGCTGGCATATATATTCGAGAACAGACCGCCGGTATTATATTACCGATCTTATAACCGATATTTTAAGCGGCGGAGGTTCTTCACGGCTTTATCAGTCTTTAGTGAAAGAAAAAAAACTATTCAGCAATATTGAATGCTATCATTTCGGCAGCACCGACAGCGATCTTTTGTGCATAGAAGGGAAATTGATAAAAGGCATATCTGTGAAGGAAGCTGAAAAAGCGGTTGAAGCAGAGTTGGAAAAATTGAAAAACCAAAGAGTAGGTGAAGCAGAACTGCAAAAAGTAAAAAATAAAATCGAAAGCACTATTGCTTTTGAAGATATGAGCCTTGTAAACCGGGCAAACAGCCTGGCATATTATGAATTGCTCGGGGATGCTTCATGGATAAATACGGAACTGGAAAAATACAGCGCTGTAACACCAGAAGACATATTACAGGAAAGCCGAAATATTTTCAGGGATTCAAATTGCAGTACTCTTTATTATTTATCTGAAAGCTGAACCAAATACAAAAGACTAAAAGAATGCCGGATCGAATACAACCGCCACCTATTGTTGATGCAATAGCGTTTGACCTTAAATTAAAACCCTGTCAACATTTTTTGCTGAAGAATGGTGTGGATGTTTATACGGTTGACGCAGGTGCAGAAGAGGTGATGATGGTGGAGTGGGTGTTTTTTGCCGGTAACTGGTTTGAAGAGCAAAACCTTGTTGCCGCCACTACCAATTTTTTATTGAAAAACGGAACCAACCAAAAGAATGCATTTCAGATTAATGAGCATTTTGAATATTTTGGTGCCTTCCTTAACCGCAGCTGTTATAATGAAACAGCAACAATCACCCTTCATTGCCTCAGTAAACATATCCGGGAGCTTCTGCCCGTAGTAAGAGAATTAATAACTGATTCTGTTTTGCCCGAAGAAGAATTACGAATCTATCAGCAAAATATGAAGCAACGGCTAAAGGTGAATTTGAGAAAAAGTGATTTTGTTGCGGGCAGGCTTATTGATTCTTATTTATATGGCAAAGACCATCCTTACGGAAAATATACTTCTATAGAAGACTTTGACGCATTACAAAATGAAACGCTGATCAATTTTTATAAGAAATATTACCGGCAGGGAAAGTTTATTTTATTTGTTGCAGGCAAACTCCCAAACGATCTGGAAGAAATGCTGAATGATCAGTTCGGTGATCTTAGTAACAACCCGGTTTCGGTTCAAAGTATTCCGGTGACACCCTCAACCGAAAAAAAATTTCGTATCAACAATGATCCCAATGGAGCACAGGGCTCGGTTCGCCTGGCAAGACATTTTCCCAACAGGCACCATCCCGATTTTTTAAAGACACTGGTGCTGAATGCGCTGTTTGGCGGTTTTTTTGGTTCTCGCCTGATGAAAAACATAAGGGAAGACAAAGGGTATACCTATGGAATTTACAGTTACCTGCAAAACCATATCCATCATTCTGCATGGCTGGTCAGCACAGAAGCCGGTCGTGAAGTTTGTAATGCCAGCATAGAGGAAGTGTATAAAGAAATGAAATTACTCAGGGAAATTCCGGTTAGTGACGATGAGCTTAAATTAGTTCAGAATTACATGATGGGGAGTATACTGGGAGATCTGGACGGGCCATTCCAGATCATGGCCAGGTGGAAAAACATTATTCTGAACCAGCTTGATGAAAGCTACTTTTATAATTCCATAAACAGCATCCGGAACGTGACAGCACATGAGCTACAACTACTTGCCAATAAATATCTTCAGCCGGAGGAATTCTACGAGTTAATTGTCGTGTAAAAAAATTATAGTTTAATGATTTTTTTCACAATTATTTCTGTTCCTGTAAATAATTTTATAAAATAATTTCCAGGTGGCAAGGCTTTGGTGTCTATCGGCTCACTCAGGTTTATATTATTCGATTTAAATAATATTTTTCCCGTTAAATCAGATATTTCAATATTACGTATCTGAACACTACTACTGATAGTTAGTTTATTTGAAACCGGATTCGGATATACAACAATAATGTCATGCCTGTTATTCGCATACACAAATACAATTGGAGAATATTTA
>JAFDYJ010000027.1 GCA_018267515.1 Bacteroidota bacterium
GTTCTGGGCTGCACGCGCGCTACACTGATGGATTCATCGAGCTTATAACCTTAGCTGAGAGGCTTGGGTAATCTTTTTAAAGTCCATCGTGATGGGGATAGATGATTGGAATTATTCATCTTCAACGAGGAATTCCTAGTAAACGCAAGTCATCAACTTGCATTGATTACGTCCCTGCCCTTTGTACACACCGCCCGTCGCTACTACCGATCGAATGAATTAGTGAGCTTCACGGATTGTGGTCCATTTAGGTTCTCCTGATTGGTCTTCTGAGATGTGAATCAAACTTGCTCATTTAGAGGAAGTAAAAGTCGTAACAAGGTTTTGGTTCTTTTCATAAATATACCTATGGAAGCCTTGGATTGTAAACATTTAATTTACGTACTTTTCCTCTTTTGTTGCCTTATGAATATTTACAAGTTCAATTCACATATATATTGTGATTTGAACAACATGATCGAACTGCAAGAATAACAAATCCTTTGAAAAAATGCTGTTGGAAGAAATCAAATGAAATTGAAGACCGAAAACCATGAACAACTTTATAATGTTGTCCACTCCATTGTGTATTAATCCTTGGAGAATGTGGTAAAATCTTTCGCGTCAATATGTTCTCATCTTCCAATATATATCCTTTTTTCGTCGAAAAGGTTTTTGTTTACTTGCATCAAACGAAGAAAAATCAAATCCTCTTCGTTTGTTCACAGACTTAAAGCGATCATGGATGTGTACAATACAACACATCTAAGACATAGTCGAGCAGAAAGAAATTCCCATATTGAATCACTCTTTCTTTTGTTTCCTGTTACTTCCCCCTAATGATCCTTCCACAAAAACAAAAAAACACCGTTCCGTAGGTGAACCTGCGGAAGGATCATTAACACTCTCTTCTCTTTTTTCACTCAACTCTTTTTGTGTTGTCTGTCAAAGTGTGAAGCTGTGTAATCCATTATTCAACTACCCGTGCACCTGTTATCCCACTACGTTATGTGTACTTATACAACTTTGTGCGGTCAGTCTCATTGAGAATTCAATTTTTCGTGTTTCTTTCTGCATGGGGATTTCGTGGATCGTATAAGTCATTGTAGTGGCTTTTTTATTTATTTTGGTGATTTTAATATTAAATCACTGCTTTTTTCCATTTTTTTCCTTTTTTCTCAATATATTTTTGTTGAGGGGAAGGGAAGGGAAAGGAAGAAAGCTTTTTTTTTTAACCACAACTAATTACAACTTATCAAAAATAACTTATGTCAATGAGAACATTTGTATCCTCTTTACTGAAGATACATAATGATATACGTCTTATAGATTGTATATGCTAAAAACATTAATACAACTCTTAACAATGGATATCTTGGTTCTCGCCACGATGAAGAACGCAGCGAAATGCGATATGTAATGCGAATTGCAGAATTCAGTGAATCATCAAATCTTTGAACGCAAATTGCGCTCTCGGGTCCTCCTGGGAGCACGCCTCTTTGAGTATCGGTGATAAACAAATCATAATGAAACTTTTCTGTCAAAAGAAAACTTTCCTTATGGAGAATGGGATTGTCAAGGGAGAGAAGAGAGAATATCTCTTTTTCATACCTTGTCTCCTTAAATTCAGAAACCTTTGAATTGTGTGAAAACCCATTCAAAGGCCCCCACCAATACGTAGAAAGATGTGAAGCGAATCGAACAAGATACCGCCTTTAATTTGTCTCTTTTAAACGTCGATGATGACTATATAAGATATTCAATTTTTAATTGTTTTTTCTATAGTGATTGGAGTTTTCTATGAGTTTCAAACAAGTTGTTGGAAATGGACTTGTTCACAGTGTTCACTTCTTTATGAATTAAAATTTTATTTTTAATTCCGTCTTTTTACTTCTTCTCTTCTTGAAGATCTCAAATGAAGCGAGAGTACGCCCTGAATTTAAGCATATTAATAAGGGCAGGAAAAGAAACTAACAAGGATGACCTTAGTAACGGCGAGTGAAGCGGTCAGAGCTCAAGTTTGAAAATCGGGCGCCCAGGCGGGTTCTCGAATTGTACAGTGTGAACGTGTTGTCAGCGGTGACCTGGATTGAAATCTCTTGGAACAGAGTATCATAGAGGGTGAGAACCCCGTACATTGGTCCGGAGATCGCCGCGTACGACGCATGTTTTGCGAGTCGAGTTGTTTGGGATTGCAGCTCTAATTGGGTGGTAAGTTTCATCTAAAGCTAAATATAGGCGAGAGACCGATAGCGAACAAGTACCGTGAGGGAAAGATGAAAAGAACTTTGAAAAGAGAGTTAAATAGTACTTGAAATTGTTAAGGGGGAAGCGTTCGAATTCAATTACAATGGTGCGGGATTATATTGCTGTTCGGTTGCGAAGACTTTTTGATGCTAGTGTTTAGAGCCTAGTGTTGGGAAGTGGACGACAACTGGGCGGTTTCTGTGGTCTCGTAACCGGTCAAGATCACTTCGAATCGCGTGGAAAGGCTGGGGGAAAGGTAGGGTAGGTAGCAATATCTGCTTGTTATAGACTTTCAGCTCTAACGTGATTTGGAGTGGGGAACTCGTCTAAAATGACAATTCAACGCCACTATGGCTTGGGCACGTATCTCTGCTTCTTCTTCAGGTTGAAGATCACCGTGTGATGTTTAGTTTGAAGGGGAAGTATTGGGTGCGATGTTCATATGTTGAATCGCGATCTTGACTCGATGGATTCGACCGACCCGTCTTGAAACACGGACCAAGGAGTCTAACATATATGCAAGTGTTTGGGTGGAAAACCCCAGCGCGTAATGAAAGTGAAGGGTGTCTTATGACATCTGTGGTAGGAACCTTGCTTTTCGAAGGAAGGGGCACTATCGACCGATCGTCACTTGTGATAGATTTGAGTAGGAGCATATCTGTTGGGACCCGAAAAAGCTGCGAACTATGCCAGGACAGAGGGAAGCCAGGGGAAACTCTGGTGGATGCTCATAAGCGTAGTGACGTGCAAATCGTTGCTGAGATCTTGGTATAGGGGCGAAAGACTAATCGAGCGCTTTAGTAGCTGGTTCCCTCCGAAGTTTCCCTCAGAAGTTTTACCATAAAAAACTAACTATTCTAGGGGATCACAGTTCAAAAAACTAGTAGGAGGAATGGGATCGTATGAATCAGCAAAAATTATAATAAAATAAAATTATAATTTACAAAGAACTAGTAGAATTATTCTAATTCTACAGCATCATCAAATTGTTGGAAGACTATCTCACCCTTCTTCACTTCCAGTAAAAGTGAAGATATTTCTATAAGAAAGAAACACACCATTTTGCATTCATTCATTTCTTAATGCAAAGTCCAATCAGGTAACAACCGATTGGGTATGGTAAGTATTGTTTTAATTTCTTTTTCGAGATGTAACCAGCAACTAAATGTCTTTTTTAAAAGGACATCAGAGCTCACAGAGTAAAAGATGATGGGTCATTTGCTACAGCGAATGGCTTAAGATGTATTCGGTTGCTTACAGTGTTAAATATATGTAAGCAATTAATAAAAATTAATCAAATGCAGGATAGCTGGAACTTATACAGTTTTATCAGGTAAAGCTAATGATTAGAGGTTCCGGAGTAGAAACTACTTTGACCTATTCTCAAACTTTAAATAGGTAAGACGCCTTCGGTTACTTAATTGAACCAGGGCTCCGAATGGAAGTTCTTAGTGGGCCATTTTTGGTAAGCAGAACTGGCGATGCGGGATGAACCGGACGTTGAGTTACGGTGCCAAACTATTCGCTCATCAGATCCCCAAAAGGTGTTGATTTCTTAAGACAGCTAGACGGTGGTCATGGAAGTCGAAATCCGCTAAGAAGTGTGTAAAAACTTACTAGCCGAAGGAATTAGCCCTGAAAATGGATGGCGCTGAAGCGAGTGACCTATACTCAACCATTAGGGCAAATGCGAAGCTCTAATGAGTAGGAGGGCGTGGAGTTTGTGACGAAGTCGAGGACGTGAGTCCGGATGAAACAGACTCTAGTGCAGATCTTGGTGGTAGTA
>JAFDYJ010000028.1:0-29187 GCA_018267515.1 Bacteroidota bacterium
TTTACAATGACCGCTAACACGTAAATTTATGATATAAGACGCAGTATCACAATTTTTTTGGCCATTGAAAATCAAGCAGGTAGTGTTATACATTTTGTATTGTCGTTAGGACAATCCATTCCTGATATGATGGTTGGTTTTAATGGTAAATTGCTTTACCATTCTATTTCTCCTTTTTTCCATAAATCATCAAAAGGACTCCGGATATTTACCAATTGTTTCTTACTTACATGCAAGTATCGTTCTGTGGTTTTTATATTAAAATGACCCAATAAGTCCTTAATATATTTGATATCAGTCCCTTTATCAAGAAGATGTGTTGCAAAACTATGCCGTAGGCTGTGAATGCCTACTGACTTCCTGATTCCTGCTTTTTGTTTTGCATTGACAAATACCTGTTGTACCGTCCGTGCCGGATACGCTGTATAGGTTTGCTCCGACTCAAATAGATATATTTTGGGTTGGGGTTTGTAATCACGGATGTAACTTCTCAGAATGTCTAATAAAACCGGGCTTAGGTTCACATACCTGTCTTTTTTACCTTTCGCCCGTTCAATAAAAATTTGCATTCGTTTACTGTCAATGTCTGCAATTTTCAGATTTACTACTTCACTTACCCGCAACCCGGCACTGTATGCAGTAAATAGCATTGCCTTGTGCTTTTTGTTGGCAAGTGCATTAAACAACTTTCTTATCTCCGTTTCATTTAAAAGCTTCGGAAGTATTAACGCCTTCTTCGGTCTCGGGATTTCCCAAAAAAACTTCTCCCTACCCAATACCTGCTCGTAATAAAACTTTAAAGCGTTTATCCTGCTGTGCAAAGTATTTTCTTTCAACTGTAATTTTTCAAAACAATATACCAGGTATCTTTTCAGGTGTTCCGGGGCCAGGCTGTCTGCCGGGATATTTTTTATTGCCTGGAGCAGTTGAGACATTTCATTCAGATAGGTTTTAATGGTGGACGGACTGTATGCTTTCAGTTTCAGTCTTTGTTTCATTGCCGGAAGTACATGGCCATTCACAGCATGAGCAGAAAGATAAACAATGCCTTCAGAACTGTAAAAAGCTTTAGCTGTAACGGGATGAACCGGCTCTGATTTTTTGAGCAGCAGCTGATTCGCTGTTGTAAAATTTTTCTTTTTTTCCGAGAGGTAAGTGTATAATTCTTTACGATTGATGTCAGCCTTATCCCGTAATGCTGCTGCAAGTATATTATAATTTTCACGGGTTAATGGCACCCACCAGCATTTCTTTGTCTGGCTCCATATTGCATTTACATTTTTTCGAATTGCATTTTTTATTTCCTGGTCATTTTTGAAATAAATGCCAATGCACTCTTGTTCCCGGTGAAATAATGGTTTCAGGATGACTTGCTTCATGGAGGAAGGTTTGTAGAATAAATTTACGTCATCGTAAAATATTTTCCTCCGTAACTTCCCATTAAATTGTAATACATGCGGAAGATTGGGCTATTGTTTTTATCCTTACTTATCGTTCATTATTCTTTCGCCCAGGTCTTCGGGGGCAATCCTCCATCTCTGAAATGGCGCCAGATAAAAACAGATACCGCAAGAATTATTTTTCCCCCGGGCCTGGATAGTGTAGCTCAGCGGATTGCTTCCATAGTACATTATGCGGCATCCAACCCTTCTACAATTTCAGGGTTGTCATTAGGAATGCAATTACATCGCATTAATATTGTTTTGCAGAATCAAACCACTATTGCTAACGGGTATGTGGGTTTGAGCCCTTACCGGAGTGAATTCCTGATGACGCCGGCGATGAATAATTTCGACCAGGGTAGCCTGCCCTGGCCCGATCAATTGGCCGTGCATGAATACCGCCATGTAATGCAATACAATAATTTCAGAAACGGGCTGAGTAAAGCGATGTATTATTTATTTGGTGAAGACGGATTGGATCTTGCAATTAATGCATCAATACCTAATTGGTTTTATGAAGGTGATGCCGTGTATTTTGAAACGGTTTTATCCCGGCAGGGCAGGGGAAGGTTGCCGCTTTTTAATAATGCTTTTCCTTCACTATGGCAGGCCAAAAAAAAATATTCCTGGATGAAACTGCGCAATGGCTCTTTTAAAGATTTTGTACCTAATCATTATGACCTCGGGTATTTATTGGTGAATTATGGAAGAATGAAATATGGAACTGAGTTCTGGACCAACGTAACCCGGGATGCCAGCTCTTTTAAAAATTTATTTTATCCCTTTCAGAAAGCGGTGAAAAAATATTCGGGAATAAAGTTTAGAACTTTTTATGAAGAAGCTTTTAAAGAAAACCGGTTGCGGTCTGAAAAGCTCAGCAGCGATATGCAGTTGAACGGAGCGTCGCAAGGGACGATTCACCAGGGAACTGAAGCCGGCATAAAAAATTTATTTCCTCTTAATAAAAAGTTTGTGGCTAATTATTATTTCCCGTACAGCATAGGTGTGGATTCATTAGTATATCTGAAATCAGATTACCGGCATCGTCCTGCATTTTATGTTAAGGATAATAGCGGTGAAAGGCGATTGAGAGTTCGTGATATTTCTATTGATGAACAGTTCAGCTATCGCAATGGGAAAATTGTTTATGCGGCCTATGAGACCGATTCCCGCTGGAGCTGGAGAGATTTCAGTGTTTTAAAATTACTGGATGTAAAGACAGGGCAACAACGGACGTTGACGCATCGCAGCAAATATTTTACTCCGGATCTTTCGCCAGACGGTTCAAAGATTGCAGCTGTACAGGTTTCGGTAAACGGGAAGCGGGAGTTGCATATCCTGGATGCATCATCCGGTGAAGTGTTGAATGCCATTTATTCTTCAGAGGTGAGTTTATATACAGATCCAAAATTTTCAGATGACAGTTCTCTTGTTACGGCGGCCCGTTTTCATGACGGGAAAATGTCATTGGTGTTGGTGAATATTGTTACGGGTAGAATGATTCGCCTGACGGATCCTTCTTTTAATGTATTGGGCTATCCCTGTGTGCAGGATGGAAAAATATTTTTTACTGCTTCTTATTTCGGGAATGATGATGTGTTTGCGCTGCAATTGAGCGACAAAAAAATTTTTCGAATCAGTCACGGCCCTTTTGGTAATTATTTTGTGAATGTGGGTAATGGAAAAATCACCTGGTCGGCGTTCACTGCCGACGGCTATCAATTGCAGCAAGAAAATATTAATAATGTTTTATGGGAAGAAATGAATACGGCTGCTACGGACAGTCTGGTTCCGTCTTTCCCTGTGGGGCAGGGTGCAACTCTTAATGATATTCTGCAAAATAGAATACCGTTAAGAAATTTTTCAGAATCGAAGTACAGTAAAGCAACAAGGTTAATCAATTTTCATAGCTGGCGTCCTTATTACGAGGATCCGGAGTTTACATTTTCATTGTATGGGCAAAATGTACTGAATACGCTTCAGACGGAGTTATATTATCTCTATAATAAAAATGATAAATCTAATGCGGTAGGAATGAGTGCAAGCTTCGGCGCCTGGTTCCCATACCTGAATGCCGGAGTTCAATATACCTTCGATCAGCAATCTGTAATGCCCAATCGTATTCATCAATGGAGCCAGTTGGATTCGAGAATGGGTTTCAGTATTCCTTTGAGCTGGGTTAAAGGACAGTTCCTGAATAATTTCAACTTCGGAACTGATTATGTTTTGCGTAATGATTTTAATAAAGGATTTTATAAAGATTCATTGGGAAATGTCAGCTTTAGTTACCTGAGGCATAATTTATCCCTGAGCGGGCAAATTCAAAAGGCGGTGCAGCAAATTTATCCCCGGTTTGGGTATGCTATCTCGCTGAGTAATCAACATGCAATTACAAAATATACAGGATACCTGTCCCGTGTAGCTGCAGCGCTCTACCTGCCCGGATTTTTATCTACTCATAGTTTAGTGTTAAATGGCGCTTTTCAACAAAGAGATACATTGAGGCAATTGGTTTTCTCCAACTTGTTTTCCTATTCCCGGGGATATCATGAATTTTATTTTTCTAGAATGTGGAGAGTTTCAGCCAATTATCATTTTCCTGTTTTTTATCCGGATTGGGGTTTTGGAAACTTATTGTACCTGCAACGGGTGCGGGGAAATATTTTTTATGATTTTACAAAAGTATATTCCAATGATAAAACCCGTACTCAAAACCAATGCAGCGCCGGAGTAGAAATGTTTCTGGATACGAAATGGTGGAATCAGCACCCGGTCACATTCGGAATACGGGTGAGCCGCTTGCTGAATTATGACCTGGCTACCTTTTCCAAAGGGACACTATTCGAATTTATTCTGCCGGTAAGTATTATTCCAAAATAGCTCCGGTTCAAATTATTGTTAACGCAATTATACAGTTTCTATCAATTGAATGTGGGTAAGACTGTTGGATTTTTTTTGTTGCGAATCCAATTATTGAGTTTATAACTGAGAAAGGAACTTAATGTCCCTGTTACTGCCCCGGCAAATACATCTGTAGGATAATGCATACCGAGATATAACCTGGAATAACCAACGAAGCCGGCCCACAAATAAGAAGGAATAATCACATACCATTTGGGATATGCAAATGAGAGGGACGTTGCGGTTGCAAATGCAATAGAAGTGTGAGAAGATGGAAAGGTGGAGCCATGACCGGAACCTGCTTTTATTACAGATGGATCATTTTCATAAGGACGCTCCCGGTTGATAGTATATTTTAAGACAACGGAGACAAATGTCGAAACTGCGATTGATTGTACTATATAAGAACCTTTCCGGATAGTGATTTTGTCATGAGATAAAAGCCCGGTGGTAATCATTGCAGCGGGTATGCCTACACTAAAATAATAAGTTGAACCGGAGAGGAACTGCATGATTTCTGTGGTTCCTTCAGAACGGTTTTCTGAAAGCTGTTTCACTATTCTTTTGTCAAATGAAGAGATAAACTGTGCCTTTGTTCCCGGACCTGGCAGAATAAATAAGAAAAGAAGAATGAAAAGAACTTTTGCAATTCCGGTACAGGTAAAAAATTTTGCTTGCAGGACAGGCTTATCTGTTTTGCCGGTGGGTTGCTGTGTCTGCTTGCTGATTCTCATAATATAGACATGGAGTGATTGACGGTACAATATTGAATGAATAAGTATGATTGAATGAAATTACTAAAAACTCTAAAGGGTAGCCAGGCTGTCTTCAATTGCTTTTATTTTAGCTTCAGCGTCGGCTTTTTTCTTCCGTTCCATTTCTATCACTTCCGGCTTAGCATTTTGAACAAAACGTTCATTACTCAATTTTTTTTCTACTGAAATTAAAAAGCCTTTCTGGTATTCCAGATCTTTCTGAAGTTGTTCTTTTTGCAATGAAGTATCAGCTTTTCTTTCTGTTTCAATATAAAATTTATCTTTTTGAATAACTACAGCGATGGAATTGGAGATTGGTGTTTCTGTAAATGAAATAGCTTCTGCATTTACCTGTTTCGCAAGAATTGATTTAATGTTTGAATAATTCTCTTTCGCTGTAGTTTGAATAGAAAGTTTAATAGCTTCTTTAGGCTTGATTTGATTTTTGTTTCTTGCATCACGAATACCGCTGATGATTTCTTTTAATAGGCTCCCGCTTTTTAAAACTTCCAAATCAGGTTCACTAACCGGTGAATATTGTTTGACGCAGATATCATCTGATGTTTTTCTCTCTTTTAACTGATGATATACTTCTTCTGTAACAAAAGGCATGAAGGGATGCAGTATTTGCATCAGCTCTTCGAAAAACTCAATGGTTTTAGCATACACTATTTTGTTCACGGGCTTTTCATATTCCGGCTTCACCCATTCCAGGTACCAGCTGCAGAAATCATCCCATACCAGTGAATAAGTCGTTTTCAGAGCTTCGCTCAACCGAAACTCAGCAAACATTTTTTCAAGTTCTATTTTAACTTCATTCAGCCTGTTTTTAAACCAAATTACTGCGAAGTTTTCTTCCGGCCCTAATGCTATCGGGGCCTGACTTTCTAATCTCGACTCCCAGCTCCTGACTAATTTCAGTGCATTCCATATTTTATTTACAAAAAAACTTCCCTGCTTAAGAGTGCTTTCTTCTTTTACATCAAACAACAAATCATTTCCGGCAGGAGAGGAGATGATGGTTCCAAAGCGAACGGCATCAGCGCCATATTTTTCTATTAATCCCAATAAATCCGGAGAGTTCCCTAACTGCTTACTCATTTTTCTGCCCAGTTCGTCACGAACAATTCCGGTGAAATAAACATTACTGAAAGGTTTTTCTTTCATGTACTCAAAACCTGCCATGATCATCCGGGCTACCCAGAAAAAAATAATTTCAGGGGCCGTCACTAATGTTTGAGTGGGGTAATAATATTTTACATCGGCGTTTCCGGGTTTACTTAAACCCTGAAAAACTTCAAAAGGCCAAAGCCAGGAAGAAAACCATGTATCCAAACAATCTTCATCCTGCTTTAGTTTTGATCCGATAGTTATCGGATTTTGATTTGTGTATTTTGAATTATAGAGTTCAATTGCTTTTGCCTCATTCTCTGCTACCACAAAATTTCCTTCTTCATCATACCATGCGGGAATGCGATGTCCCCACCAAAGCTGGCGGCTGATGCACCAGTCTTTTATATTCTCCATCCAGTGGCGATAGAGGTTTTTAAATTTTGAAGGATAAAATTTTATTTCTTCATCCATCACAGTCTTCAGGGCAGGTTCCGATATTTTTTTCATAGCTACCCACCATTGTAAAGACAGTTTTGGTTCTACGACTACATCCGTTCTTTCCGAAAAGCCAACCTGGCTGGTATAATCTTCAATTTTTTCAATATGATTTTTTGCCTGCAAATCCTGAACAATTTTCTTGCGGGCTTCAAAACGTTCTACTCCAATATAAAGCTGAGCAGCTTCACTCATGGTTCCATCATCATTCAACACATCAACGATTTCAAGATTGTGTTTTAATCCTATCTGGTAGTCATTAGGATCATGTGCCGGAGTGATTTTCAAAGCGCCGGTTCCGAAATCCATGGTGACATAATCATCGGCAATAATGGGAATGCGGCGATTGATCAATGGAACAAAAGCGTATTTGCCTACAACATTTTTAAAGCGTTCATCTTTGGGATTTACGCATATGGCAGTATCGCCAAGAATTGTTTCGGGGCGAACAGTTGCGATAGTAATGTATTCTTCTTTTGCTGTGTCTAACTTATACCGAACATGATAGAGTTTACTTTGTACTTCTTTAAAAAAGACTTCTTCATCACTCAATGCCGTTTTCGCCTTAACATCCCAATTAATCATTCGTTTTCCCCTGTAGATATGTCCTTTGTTGTACAGATCAACGAAAACTTTGATTACCGCTTGATAATACTCCGGATCCATGGTGAAAGCTGTACGGTCCCAATCACAGCTGCATCCCAGTTTTTTTAATTGTTGGAGAATGATGCCACCGTATTTTTCTTTCCACTCCCAGGCGTATTTCAGGAATTCATCCCGTGTCAACGAAGATTTGGTGATACCTTTTTCCCGAAGCATTTGCACTACTTTGGCTTCGGTGGCTATGGATGCATGGTCAGTGCCGGGTACCCAGCAGGCATTTTTTCCCTGCATGCGGGCACGCCTGATTAAAATGTCCTGTATGGTATTGTTAAGACAATGCCCCATGTGTAAAATACCGGTCACATTGGGAGGAGGAATTACAATAGTATAGCGTTCATTTCCGGGCCGGTTATCCGGCTCGCTGTGAAAATATTTTTTATCCAGCCAATGCCGGTACCAATTCTCTTCTGCTGCTGAATGCTCAAAATTTTTACTTAATTCCATGGGCAGCAAATTTACGGTTTTAAGTAGTTGCCGGAAGAGCTGTCAATCTATTAATAGGGAAAATTGAGAAGCAGAATAAGAAGTTGGAAATTTTAATTCATAAATCTCCGGACATCTTCACATATATATTCGGATCCGTTATAGACCTGAACAATAGCCATCGTAAGTTCTTCAAAGGAGGAACCTTTACTTACGAAACCTTTGGCACCCAGTTTTATCAGGTGATTGGCATAGCCGGGCTGGTTGTTTATTGAGATACCGATAATTTTAATGTGAGGGTTATCGGATACTATTTTTTCGGTGGCATCAAAACCATTTACGGGGGACATGTTTATATCCATTAAAATTATATCCGGATCAGATATGCCGGCTTTATGTATGGCATCATTTCCATTATCACATTCAGCTACGATGCTGAACCGGGGATCATTCTCCAGCAAAAATTTCCAGGATTCCAGGATAACAGGGTGATTATCCACCAGCATGATCCTGATTTTTTTATCACTCATAAGTGTTTGTTAGTTGAAATTTCAATGACAAAATTTTTTGGAGATTGAAGAATTCGATTGATCATTGAATATTGCACAAGTCATTAAGAAGCAGTTATATTTATTTATTCAATCTTAGTAAAAATACGGAACATCTAAAGTAAAAATACTAAGTTGAATTACCAAATCCAATTTTGTCTTTTTGATATTTGTCAAGCGGAATAAAGCAATTTTTTAAAAAATTATCTGGGATTTAAATAGGCAATCGCTACCCGGAAACCGGCACTTCCGGGACGGGGGGCAGGTTATTCAACCGGTTGTTACTTCAATCTAGTACCTACACTGTTGAATAAAAATTATATTCGTAAAAATTTGCTTATGAAAAAAGTTGGAGCTTTTACAGGGGCATTCTTTTTTGCTATGTCATCTTTTTCTCAACAGGTCGTAAATCTTGAAGAAGATGTACCTTACCGGCATAATGGTTTGGAGTATGGCTATTATGTCAGTAATGAAAGTATCCGGGAAGTGAAAGGGGAGGAATACCACCGTTATGAACTGATGTTATACGTAAGTAATAAAAGCGGCTGCCTGAAATTGATTCCTTTTAGAACGGAAGGAAATGCAAAAAATAAAACCAGCTCTGATGAACTAAAGATTGCTGAGTTTATTTGTCTTAATGCCACAGGCAAAAGACTGACTGCCAGGAAAGGTAATGTATCTGCCAATCCCTGGTACACACCGGTGAAAATTCCGGATGAGCAGGCAAAAGATAAATACCGGATAGTAAATGCTGAAGCCGGGTTTGCAATTATTAATGGTCAGACAATCACCAGCCGTATCATTGTAATCGTTCCAAAAGGTGAAAGAGCCAGGGTAAATTGCCAGATTGCATATTACCCGGAATTCCAATAAACGTCAAAAATAAAATTTATGAAGAGAGAATTAACTTCCTGGCATAGTCCTTCTTTAAATAAGGAAATGCCTATTGCTGTTTATGGTGATTACGGTTTTGCTTTATTATTGGTGCCTACGGCTGCTGCCGATTATCTCGAATATGAACGATTTCAACTCATGGATCATATTGCTTCTTTTGTTGATGCGGGGAAAGTAAAGGTTTTTTCAATTGACAGTATCAACAATGAAAGCTGGCTGAATAATACTATGGATCCGAGACATAAAGCCATCCGCCACCAGCAATGGAATGATTATGTTTTTAATGAAGTGGTTCCATTTATCAGAACCAATACAAGTGCTGAAACACCGGTTATAACCTGCGGTGCCTCCTTCGGCGCATTACACAGCATGAATCTTTTTTTGAAACGTCCTGATCTGATCAATGGTGTTCTTGCCATGAGCGGAGTATATGATCTTTCAGAATATACCAAGGGTTATTTTGATGATGATGTTTATTTCAATAGCCCGGCGCATTATATGCCCAACCTGACCGATCATAATATCCTGGAGCAAATCCGGAAAAGTCAACACATTCATATCCTCACCGGCAGCGGTTCTTATGAGGATCCAGGAGCCAGCGGCAAATTTGCAAGAATACTTTATGATAAAGGAATCTGGTATGAACTTTCTGTCTGGGGCCCGGAGTGGCCACATGACTGGAATACCTGGCGGGCTATGTTGCCGCATTACCTGGGTTCCAAATTTTAAATTCTGTCAGATCAGTTTTTCCGGGATGTATTTTTCCAGGTACTCTTTAAATTCTTTGCCGGGGATCATCCGGGCACCAAAACTTTCGAGATATTCTGTATAAACCTGGCAGTCTATCAATGCGATTCCTTCGTGGGTCAACTGCTGAACATAGTTGACAAAAGCAAAACGGGAGGCATTGCTGATTTTGCTAAACATGCTTTCTCCAAAAAATATTTTACCGAGTTTGAGGCCATATAGGCCTCCGACAAGCTCTCCCGCCTGCCATACTTCTGCACTGTGTGCAAAACCCAGCTTATGCATACTTAAATAAGCCTCTTCCACCTCATCCGTTATCCAGGTGCCCTCCTGTCCGGGCCTAATTATTTTTTTACAATTCCGGATAACCTCTTTGAATGCCTTATTTATTGTAAGCTCAAAACGCTCTGTCTGGCCGGCAGTTTCATTTTTTCTCAGCAAGGATTTTGTACTGTGATTTATTTTCAGTTCGTTTGGAAAAAGCACAAATCTCGGGTCCGGATACCACCATAAAATAAGATCGCCTTCATACCATGGAAAAATTCCTTTACGATAGGCTAATAACAGGCGTTCCGGTTTGAGATCACCACCAATGGCAAGTAAACCTTCTTCTCCGGCAGTTTCAACGGGAGGAAATGATAAATCTTTATCCAGGATCCAAAGCGCCATCGTTTAAAAATTGAAAAACAGGAATCGGGAATTTAAAACCGGTAGTGATTTATTCAGCGATAACTTCTACAGTGGCACCAATACCTCTTTCGGTAATAGCATCACATAATGGTTTCAATTCATCATAGCTGCCCTGCTTTACAGCATATTTTCCTTTGAAGTGTATGATATAGGAGCATTGTTCGGCCTGCTCATAACTATGTCCGCAAACCTGTATTAATGTTTCAATAACCCATTCAAAAGTATTTACCTCATCGTTCCAGACTATAAGTTGGCAAGGATCCTCCACAAGGGTAAGTACTTCGGTTCCTTCCTGCTTTTTGGTATTCGTATCGTTTTTTAAAACACCCATCAGGGAAATTCTTTTTACAAAAGTATAAATAATTATTTTTCGGGGTATCGTAATTCTACAAGGTTAAAGTGAAATTTAATGTGAATTGAAAAAAAATTAGAATTCAGCAAAAAGTAGTCCTAAATATTTCAATATTTAGAAAATAGGTGTTAAGAATTTATGACAGGGGAAAAGTTTGCTAATGTTCAACTATTGGGGATGAGACGTGGTAGATAATGGCAGTTATCCAATGAAAATTAAGCACCATAAAAAGTTTGTGTGAAATGTCTACGTCCTTATCTTTGCAGCCCTAATAAAAGGGAGTTTAGCTCAGCTGGTTCAGAGCATCTGCCTTACAAGCAGAGGGTCGGCGGTTCGATCCCGTCAACTCCCACAAAGCCCCGGTTTGGGGCTTCTTTTATTATGTCTTATTGTGAATTTATTTTAAATGCAGAACGAGATTCCGTACATAAGCCGTATCATGATCAGGAATATGGATTCCCGATCAGTGATGATAATTTGCTTTTTGCCCGGTTGGTTTTGGAAATTAACCAGGCCGGATTGAGTTGGGATACAATTCTGAAAAAGAAGGACAATTTTTTCAAAGCCTATGATGAATTTGATATTGATAAAGTTTCCCGCTATACGGAGAAGAAAAAAAATAAGCTCTTGCAGGATGCCGGAATCATCCGGAACCGCCTGAAAATTGAAGCAGCTGTCTTTAATGCCCGGGTCATTAAGAATATACAAAAAGAACAGGGCTCTTTTAAGAAATGGCTGGATCAGCATCATCCGAAAACAAAAGAGGAGTGGACCAAAATTTTTAAAAATACATTTCGTTTCACCGGTGGTGAGATTGTCAATGAATTTCTGATGAGCACCGGGTACTTGCCGGGTGCACATGATGAAACCTGTCCTGTTTATAAAAAAGTATTAAAGCAAAATCCGAAGTGGGCCGAAAAATGATATTTAACGGTGATGAAATAATTACATTTGCTGTTTATGGAACGTTAGCTCAGTTGGTTCAGAGCGCTGCTTTGACAGAGCAGAGGTCACTGGTTCGAGCCCAGTACGTTCCACTATAAGATTTCAATATGTACAACGGAATGAAAAGCGCTGAATACTCCATGTTGACGGAAGTTTTTTAGGCAGCCCCCTGCTGCCGGCATTACCCATATCCAGCAAATCGGATAGCGGGTTAGATTCCATTCTTAAACCTCTTGATGTAACGCCGGAGAAAACTCCTTCCTGGTTTAAAATTGTTGAGGCATTGGGTATGGGTTCATCACTTGCCAGTAAGAAAAAATTATCGGTACCGCTGGGCGGTGGAATGGTGTAAGAGATGATATTCACCTCCCTGATAATATTGTTATTTTCAAATTTTGGGAATTTATTTTCTACATTTCCATCATCCCCGGGGTAATATAATTGCATGGCACCGGATTGATCAACTGCAAAGATGTAAACGAATTTCGGTTTTCCCAGGTCACGGTAATAATCATCGTTAGCCACTAATTTTAATGAGACTTTTTCTCCGATGTGATACCGTCCATCTGATATGACTTGCTTTTTGTCTTCATTAAACATCTCCAGGTGATAAGCAAATCCTTTTTTTGTAATATCAGGACTTTTGATGTTTAACCATCCTTTCAGCTTGGATAGTTTTAAAGCCATCAAAAAAAGGCTGTCGGAAATATTTCTTTTGTCGTTGTGCCGGGCTGAAGTTATTTCAAAACAATCGGTTTCTATAGGCATAGATTCCAGGCTGTCGCCGGCAGCTACCTGGGTTTTTCTAAATCCATAGGCCGGGATTCCATTGATCCCTAAACGTCCGAATAAAGAATAGTTAGAAGTATTGATACTGTCAACTAACCGTAAACTTTTATTTTGCTGCAAGCGATTCCTGAAGGATATGGAATTTTCTTTTGAAACAGGCAGTTCAACATATAATGTGGAATCTTTCTTGCAGAATTTCAATATCTCCTGTGCTGAAATATTTTTTAATTCGACAGGAGTGTCTGTGTCTTTTTTTATAAAACACTTATCACGAATCCAGAATACAGAAGTATAAGGAGCTGTTTCTCCTTTGCCGATATAAGGAACCCATTTTATTTTTGAAGATTTTTTTAATTCTTTAGCAATGTCGGTAAATTTTAAAACGTCCGCTTCCGGTAAAATGGACTTTGGGATAAACAGATTTATTAAAGGCCGGTCGGAAGAAACCCAGTTTGTTACCCGGAATTGATATCCGGGCTTTATGTCTTTAATTTCACCTTTTATCAGGGAAGCAATAGATTGGGTTACTCCAAGTACGGTGTCTATTCTTATTTTGAAAAGAGTGTCCTGGTTATCATTGATCATTGCCAGTTCATTCTCCTTTGCCAGCCCCAGTGCAAACCCCGCCTGAAGATAGATGCGGTTTTTGATTATTCCGGAAACAGCAACCGATGAATAACCGTTGAGTTTTCCCTTCTTTAATCCGAACAATGTTTCCTGTTGGCGTACTGTACTTCCTCCAATAACGGGCTCCTGGTTTTTACCATTACTTTTTAATATGGCCCTGGCAGAAACGAAAATGTCTAAAGCGCTGGCATCTACCGGTTGCTGATTTAGCGCTTCTATTAAAGCATGAGTAAAGGCTCCATAATGAATCCCCCTGTCATCTTTAAGTTCAGAAGCATTTTCATCCGATTGGGCTGCAGAAAAAATCAGAAATTCATTACCCGGTCTTTTTTCAGGAATTTCATTTCTGGTGGGATCCTTTGAATCCCAATTAGACATGGGCATATACCGTATTTTATCGGGGATCACATTAGGCCCACGGGAAATGGATCCGCTGTGGCAGCAATCAAAAATGACGGTAAGCTTTACATTTTTATCAAGGAATTCATTGAAAATTTTTGAAAGCTCCTTGTCCCGGATATCTTCAATTCCTTCCTGCCATGCATTTGCCGGAACAATGGTTTGATCTTTTTTATTGAGTTCAAATGATAAACTATTGTTTACCTGGCTGCCGTGGCCTGCATAGTAAATAAAGGCGATATCTCCTTTGCTGCTTGTGTTTAAAAGGTTTTTCATTGCTTCCAATATTCCCTTCCGGGTGGCAGCGCTGTCAAACAAAGTATCAATATTTTTTTGTTGAAATCCAAACCGGGAGGTTATGATGGAATAAATGGAAGCTGCATCATTCCGACATCCTTCAAGATTTCTGAAGTCTAACCTTCCTGTGGTATTGGAAGCTTTGAACCCGGTTGGAGGTGCATACTGGTCAATTCCTATCAATAAGGCTCGTTGCTGTTGGGCGGATATTGACAGCATAAAAGCAAAAGACATTAACAATAAGCAAGCCTTATTCATAATTCATTTCATTAGTTATTGCTTACTTTCTTCGTAGTTGTAGATTTTGTGCTACCGGATGACGATCCTCCGAATTTTTTCTGTAAAGAGGAACTTCCCAAAGAAAGCAGGTCGTTAGAACTAAAGAGAATCAACTTATCAATAAAACTGTTTTTTGAACATTCTTTAACAGATACTCTTACTGAATAAATTCCCTGGCCCCAGCAGGATTCAATTTTTTTAGTTTCTTCATTCTTAAAAAAACCTGAAGATCTCGGAACTAAAAATGACTGGCCACTGCATTCAGCATGTTTTTTTGTAAGATTGCTGTAAAAACTTTTATAACCGGGATCTTCCGGATTCATTGGTGCATTTCTTATCGAGTAAATAAATTTTCCTACAGGTACATCCTGGAAGATTTGCCCGGTACTGCTGATATAAGAAGATAAAAAACTAATTTCAAAATCAAGGTTCAGCGTTTTTGGATGCCGGGGAAGTCTTACCCTCGAAGATTTGATGGCAAAACTATCCAACTTCAACTTGAAAATTCCATTGTTTAAAATATCTGTAATTTTTCCACCGCTGGTATCAATACTAAAACGGGCAACGAATACGGTATCACCCCGGTTATTGGCGTCTTTTTGTATTCTTGCAATGGTGAAACCTTTGAACCGGATACCGGTAGGATCGAAGGGGCCTTCGGTGGACACCTGGTCATAAAAACTTTCATTCCTTATGGCAAAGGAGTAATCGGCTGCGTATTTCTTCCTCCGGTTATTAATCAGGCTCTGAATTCCCTGAACTCCTTTGTTGATGAGAAATGAAGTTACGATTCCACGTCCTTCTCTTTCATCCATGGTATATGCTTTCTGATAAGCTATTTTATCAAACGGCAATACATCATTTCCGGTGTCAATACTCATTTCTAATTTTTCACCTTCTCCTGCTTTTTTCGTTGATTGGGAAAAAGTGTCTGTGACAGGACTAATTAAGAGGATGAGAAATAAGGCCGGTGAATGGGGAATGAATTTTCTCAACATATGATTTTGATTAGGTGATGGAATATGGTAGTTATAATTTTCTCTTTTTTTTTAGATTAATGAAATACTTGCAAAGGGTTAGAGTTTTAAGAAATTCAGACAATCAAAAAAACCTTTTTTAAAAGCCTATCCTGGTGAAATGAGAAAGTTACGATTCGTTATTGCCCAAAGGCTAAACAAAGATAATCAGACTATTGATTTTTGTGAATCAGTTTTTCTATGCTTTCTAAATTTAACGAATTGTTGGAGGTGAAACTATCCTGTACATTATTTAAATTGCATAAGCAAAACCCCGCCATGTTATACCTGCGTAATCTTCTTTTCTGTTGCTGTGTTATTTTGTTTTCAGTCAATGGATTTTCACAAAACGTTAATACCCGGGGAATCCCCAAAAAGGAGGATAGTGCCGGCAATCCTAAGAACACTTATGCAATCATTATAGGAATCAGTAAGTATAAAAATATATCTCCGCTTGAGTTTGCTGATAAGGATGCAAAATCCTTCGGGAATTTTCTGCTAAGCAATGCGGGTGGAAGTGTACCTGCTGCGAATGTCGAAGAATTTCTGAATGAGCAGGCTACCCGTACCAATGTCGGGGATGCCATTTCACAGATGGCCCGGAAAGCAAAACCCGGAGATCGTGTCTATTTCTTCTTTGCAGGTCATGGGGATATGGAAGATCTGACCCAGATTGAAAATGGATTACTGTTATTGTATAATAGTCCCAATGGAAATTATTTCGGGATGAATGATGATGTACTGGAGATTATTAACCTGAAAAGGTATTTATCGCCTTTATCCGAAAGAGGTGTTGAAATGATTTTTGTGGTGGATGCCTGTCATGCCGGCAACTTAAAAGGAGGTGTTCAGGGAATTGAACAGACGGCAACAGCGCTTGCAGCTTCCTGGGGTAAGGAATTTAAAATACTGTCCTGCCAGCCCAATCAGCTTTCCCTGGAAAGTGAATCATGGGGCGGGGGAAGAGGATTGTTTTCCTATGAATTGGAAGATGGAATGAAAGGACTGGCCGATTTGAATAATGACGGAATTGTAAGTATGTATGAACTGCAGAGTTATATTCAGAGCAATGTTGCTAAATACAGTGAAGGGAAGCAAATACCGATGATAACCGGAGATCTCAGCAAGCCATTCATAAAAGTGATCCCGTCAGTGCTGGCTGAATTGAAGAGGAGCAAAGAAAAAGATTTCCCGATGATAGCAAGGGTCAACACCAAGGGAAGTGAAGATAAATATGTTGATTCACTCGATGCAGAAGGGAAAAAGTTATATGCTTCTTTCAATAAAAACATTGAAGAAAAACAATTGATTTTACCCGAGGATACGAATGCATTAAAAGATTTCCGGAAGTTCGAAAAAAAATATCCCGGCAATCCATTGACCACGAATATGCGTCGCAACCTGGCTGCAAGTCTTAATGAACGCTTTAATGATATTGTGGAGCCTTTATTGAAAGGAGAAACCAGTTACTCTTCCCGGGATGAATGTTATTATGCAGAGATGGAATTAGACAGTTGCATGAGCTTGCTGGGACCGGAGCATTATATGTATCAAAATCTGAAAGCCCGTAAATTATACATGGATGCAATGGCCTATACCTGGGCCTTGAATGAGAATGAATATAATGCCGGTATGCGTCCTGCAATTTTACATGCTATAAAGCAATTGGAACAATCAGCCCGGCTGGAACCAAATGCCTCCTATACTTTATCCTCATTGGGTGTACTTTATACTTATATTTATGAATACGGCAAAGCAGATAGTGCTTTTCAAAAATTTCTGACACTGCGCCCCAATGATTACTTTGCAAAATATTCCCTGGGAATTATATACTTTCAGTTAAAACAATTTGATAAATCGGAAAATATATTTCTATCTCTGCTGGAAAATTATCCCGCCGATCTGAATGTAAAATTACAGTTGATAAATGTTTACTGGAATGCAGAAAAAGTGAATCAGGCCACCGTGCTGATTGACAAACTAATTGCCGTTGACAGTACAAAGGCGATTGGGTATTTCAATAAAGCTTTGTTGTTTTCCACCGCCATCAATGTTGACAGTTCCGTGTACTACTACAACCTTGCAAAAAAATATTCATCTGATTATATTTCGGTTTGCGATAACAATACCGGGCAAATATATTTTGTAACAGGCCAGAATGATTCGGCAAGAAAATATTTTAACCAGGTACTGGCACGAGACAGCAGCTTTCCGCTTGCACATTTCAACCTGGGAACTATTGAACAAAAAGAAGGGAATCTCTCTGCTGCTATGAAAGAGTTTTTTGCAACCATAGACTTATCTTCCGCTTCGCTCCAGGGATTCATTACGAATATGCAGCTGTATTTCGGGAAAACATACGATACTTCTGACCGTGCAGCTTATAAGGAGTTTTCAAGGAAAACATTTTTATTCAATATGCAATATGCATCCTATCTCTCCATGTTGTACACCTACATTCGGGTGGGTAGATTGATAGACAGCACTGAGAATATTAATTTTTTGTTTGACCAGTTGTTTACTTATAAAACACATGATGATCTTACTTGGTTTCATAATGCATGCTATAAAGCTTTAAGGAAAGATATTCCCGGTGCTTTAGAAAGCCTGGAGAAATCATTAAAGCTGGGTTTTGGAAATTACTTTATGCTCACCTGTGACAATGATTTAGCTATACTCCGGGATAAACCCGAATTTAAAGCACTGGTACAAAAATATTTTCCTGATTCGCTTAAAGGGAAAAGCCGGTAAAGTGAAAGTGTGATTGTTTTCCTATATTGTTTCGGCTGGTAGTTTCTTTTTGCAATAGGAGATTTATATTTTCCAATTCACCACTTCATTAACCCATTCTGCCTTGTAAGGAGCAGAAATTTTAATGTAGTTGTCCGTATAGCCTTCCATCATGTTGTTCTTTGCATGACCTTCAAATAATACTTTCCGGATTTGCCCTTCCTGTTGCATTGTAAAATACTGCATCTTCATGTAGGAAAGATTGCGTAATGCTTTATTTCTTTCGTGCCGGATATTCATCGGTACCACCGGCTGGATATCCAATGCAGTTGTATTGTCTCTCTCGGAATAAGTAAAAACATGGAGATAGGAGATATCCAGGGAATGTAAAAAGTCGAAGGTTTCTTTAAAGTCGGCAACGGATTCCGAGGGAAAGCCGACAATGACATCCACACCAATACAGCAATGGGGCATAAGTTCTTTAATCAGATGGACCCGGTCGGCATATAATTCCCGTTTGTATCTCCTGCGCATCAATCCAAGAATGCGATTGTTTCCGCTTTGCAACGGGATATGAAAATGAGGCATGAATTTATCGCTGTTGGCTACAAATTCAATGATCTCATTTGTCAGTAAATTCGGTTCTATAGAAGAAATCCGGTAACGTTCGATGCCTTCAACCTTTTCAAGCTCTTTAATTAAAGAAAAGAAATTTTCTTTTTTAAGAATTCCAAAATTCTCTTCCGTTGTAGTTGGAGGGCTGTAATCACCAAGGTTTACTCCTGTCAACACAATTTCCTTCACTCCGTTTGCAGCCAATTGTGTTGCATTGCGGATTACGTTTTCAGTAGTATCACTCCGGCTTTTACCTCTCGCCATCGGAATGGTACAGTAAGAACAGTTATAATCACATCCGTCCTGCACTTTCAAAAAAGTGCGGGTGCGGTCATGAAAAGAGTAGGAAGAATGAAAAATGTTTACGTCGTCAATATCGCAGGAACAAATTTTTGTTGCATCATTCTTCGACAGCTCCCTTATATGATGTACTATATTGAATTTTTCTGCTGCACCCAGCACCAGGTCCACACCCGGAATCGCAGCAATCTCTTTTGGTTTCAATTGGGCATAACATCCGGTGACCACTACAAAACTTCCCGGTGCGTTTCTTTGAATACGCCTCACAATCTGGCGGCATTCTTTATCTGCGCTGTCGGTTACAGAACAGGTATTAATCACATATACATCAGCCTTGTCGTCAAACTCTTTTTTTTGAAATCCTTCATGCTCCAATAGCCGGGAAAGTGAAGAGGTCTCAGCAAAATTGAGCTTGCAACCCAAAGTGTGAAAAGCCACTGTTTTTGTTTCTGACATGGGCAGCAAAATTAAGATTTTTGAGTGTAGTTTTCATTTCGGATATTTATTGATATCATCGCCATTATTGATGAAAAAAGTAATTCCATTAATCTTTCTTATTGCTGCGGTTGCCGTAGTGTTGATTCTCAGGAGCACACAGGGAGAACCTCCCGTTCAAAAGAATACATCAGGAGCTAAAGAACCTTCACAGGAAGCAAGCCGGGATCATGGATTTAACCGCAGGATTTCGTACCTGGAATATACACAACATGCTAAATGCCGGATGAATTGCAGGCATATTTCTCAGTCAGAAGTGCAGGAAATCCTGCAGAACGGGATCATCAATTACCGGAAGAGTAACAGCGATGCAAGACCTTGCCCTGTTTATGCATTGGAAGGAATTTCTTCAGACAATCAGCGCTTACGTATTGTTTTTGCACAATGTGATAATACAACGAAAGTGGTCACCTGTATTGACCTGGAAAAAGAATGGCAATGTCATTGCCCGGGCGATAATAATAAATTTGATAACAGAAATTGAAACGATACCTGATCAAACCGCTTCTCTGGATTTATTGCATCTATGCAATTATTTTTTTTGTAAGCATTATGCTGCTCATTTTTCCTTTTGTCATTGTTTCCAGTTTTTTTGGACGTATCAAAGGAGGTAATATGATTGTTAAACTCTGCCAGTTATGGGCAGATACCTGGTTCCCTTTGATTTTTATCCGGGTGAAAAGAATTTTCAAATCGCCACACGATAAAACGAAACCATACATTTTTGTAACCAATCACCTTTCATTCCTGGATTCGGCAGTTTTGGTAACAGCATTTCGCCAACCTATCAGGCCATTGGGAAAGGTGGAAATGAGTAAGGTTCCGTTGTTCGGATTTATTTATAAAAATGCCATTGTTACGGTGGACAGAAGCAGTCCTGCTGATCGTAGTAAGAGTTTACGGATTTTAAAGTCAATTATTCGTAAAGGAATTTCTGTATTGGTTTTTCCTGAAGGAACTTTCAATATGACGAATAAGCCATTGAAGGAATTTTATGATGGAGCTTTCCGCCTGGCAGTTGAAACACAAACTCCCGTTAAGCCTGTTTTATTTTTGGATAATTACAGCCGGATGAAATATCATCATGTTTTTACTTTAAACCCGGGAAGATGCCGCATTGTTTATCTTGAAGAAATTCCGGTAATTGGATTGAGCCATTCGGATACGGCTCAATTGAAAGAAAAAGTCTATAACATAATGACGGAAAAATTGAGGGAATATAAAGTGGGTTGGATTAAGAATGATAATGATCCCGGGATCCTGGATTGATATTTATTAAATTGCAAAACTATTTTTGTTTTCACAGCTATATGCAATTCGCAGAAATTATAATACCCTTAGCTCTTCCCAAAAATTATACCTGGCTGGTACCTGACCCATTGAGAGAATTGGTGAAAGAAGGCTGCCGGGTAGAAGTGAATTTGGGAAAAAATAAAAAGTATGCCGGTATTATTAAAAGATTGCATAATGAAAAACCTGAATTATTTGAGCCCAAGGAAATTCTGAATGTACTGGATACAGAACCTGTTGTTTATGAACAGCAATTACATCTTTGGGAATGGATGGCTTCTTATTATATGTGCAGCCAGGGCGAAGTGATGGCTGCGGCATTACCATCTCACTTCAAATTGTCGAGTGAAACGATTATTGTATTTAATGAAGAATTCGGAGAAGACTTTTCTTCATTGGATCATGATGAATATTTGCTTGCAGAAGGATTGTTTATAAAAAAAGAATTAAAAATTTCCGAAGTCCAGCAACTGTTGGATTCTCCGAATATTTACCCGGTGGTCAACCAGTTGATTCATAAAAAAGTTTGTTATGTATGGGAATCACTGAAACAGACTTATTCACCCAAAAAAGAAACTTATGTACTTCTCAATCCCCGGTTGGATAATGAAGAAGCGTTAGCTGATTTGCTTAATGAGGATAAAAAACTGCAGAGAGCCGGTAAGCAAATGGAATTATTGCTGAGCTATCTTCATTTGCAAAAAACACAGGGCGAAGTGACTAAAGCAGAACTCCTGAAAAAATCAGGAGCATCTGATGCTCAACTGAAAGGATTGATGGATAAAAAAATTCTCTGGGCAGAAAAAAGAAATGTAGATCGAATTCCTTTATTGCCCAAGGATATTAAAATTGATTTTGAGCTGACGGTAAATCAAAAAAAAGCATTCGAAGAAATTCAAAAATCAATACAAACAAAACCGGTTTGCCTCCTGCATGGGGTTACTTCCAGCGGCAAAACGCAGATATACATAAAGCTGATGGAGGCAATTGTTCGCCAGGGAAAACAGGTATTGTACCTGTTACCTGAAATTGCATTGACATCCCAGATTATCCGGCGGCTTCAAAAACATTTTGGAGGTTATATCGGTATTTATCATTCTAAATTTTCGCAGAATGAGCGGGTGGAAATATGGAACAAAGTGAAAACAGGGGAATTGAAAATTGTTCTTGGAGCAAGATCGGCTGTCTTTTTACCTTTTCCTGATTTAGGTTTGATTGTTTGTGATGAAGAACATGATACTTCATATAAGCAACAGGATCCGGCTCCAAGGTATAATGGAAGGGATGCAGCCATATATCTTGCATCACTTTTTAATGCGAAAACTGTTTTAGGAAGCGCCACTCCATCATTGGAAAGTTATTTTAATGCATGTCCGACCGGTGAACAAGCCGGGCGGGCAACAACCGGGAAATATGGACTGTGTGAATTGATGCAGCGTTACGGCGATGTGTATTTGCCGCCTATTGAAATTATTGATACCAAAAAAATTCCGCAAAAAGATAAATCCAAATTAATATTTTCTCCGAAGCTTATTGAATCAGTGAAAGAAGTAGTGGCAAGAGACCGGCAGGTTATTTTGTTTCAAAACAGGAGAGGCTATACGCCTTACCAGGTTTGTAATGTGTGTGGATGGATACCGCAATGTAAAAATTGCGATGTATCGCTTACCTATCACAAACAAAAAAATAAATTGGTTTGTCATTATTGCGGAAGCACCTATCCGCCTTTAAACACCTGTTTGGTTTGTGGCAGTCATAATTTTGTTCAACGGAATTTTGGTACGGAAAGAATAGAAGAACAATTGCGGGAAATTTTTCCTGAAGCTAAAGTGGCGAGAATGGATATGGATACGGTACGGGGGAAAAATGCACATGATGTATTGATTCAGCAATTCGAACAACGACGTATTGATATTTTAGTAGGAACGCAAATGGTGGTAAAAGGCCTGGACTTTGATCATGTGGATCTTGTCGGGATACTGGATGCAGATGGCCTCTTATATTTTGCAGATTTCAGGGTGAATGAAAGAGCCTTTCAACTGATGGAGCAGGTGAGTGGCAGGGCAGGACGAAAAGAAGCGGGTGGAAAAGTGCTGATACAAACTTCCAATCCCGCACATCCTGTTTTGAAATATGTACGGGAGCATGATTATAGAAAAATGTTCACAGATGAACTGGAAAAGCGAAAACAATTTTTTTATCCTCCCTTTTCCCGCATCATTCATTTAAGCTTTAAACATAAGTTGAAAGATGTGGTGGAACGGGCTGCTGTTCATTACGCCGATTCTTTACAATACAAGTATGGGCAATATATAGTGGGACCTGCTGAGCCGGTAATCAATCGCATCCGTGGACAATACCTGATGGAATTTTTATTAAAGCTGCCAAGAGATTCCAGGACAATTGAGAAATGTAAAAAAGATTTGCTGGAACAAATAGCCATTCTTCATAATGAAAAAAGTTTCCGGAGTGTAACGGTGATTGCAGATGTGGATGCAATGTGATGTTCAGTTTCAATACCTTCAAAAAATTGGTTGAAAAATTGGGGAGGTGATTACCTATAGTTGGATTTATGTATGGGTTCGTGTAATATTGTGCTTGCTCCAAAAATAATTGGCAAATATCTTTTACCAAATGACAAAAAAATTAAGCGTCCTTATTCCAACATTAACTGGACTTGTAGTAATACTAGCTATAATCAAGTTGACATTATTTTACCAAAATTTTTCAGTACCCATTAAATATTTTATTGGAATCTCTGAAATTGCAATAACGATATCTGACGACCTTTTAATGCTTTCACTTTATTATGCAGTTTTAAAAATCTTTGAAATATTGTTGTTAGAACATAGATATAGATTTGCTTTTTTATTTCAGAGCGACATTACAAGGTCAGTTTATGACATTCTACTTTATGTGCTGAATATTGCAGCATTAATATTGTTTTTTTTTGAGACTGAGTTTTATAGAAAAATAGTTGATGTTGCGCTTATTTTTTTTCTATTGTTTCTCAATTTTATGAAAACCAAATACGTGAAAAGAAACTTTGAGAGAAATAAAGATGTGGTATTTATACTATTTTACTTTGCTGTCACTTTATTCAATGTTGTTTTAACCACATCAAATGAAATAAAATCTGTGATGGATGGTAAATACAATGGGACTAAAATTGTTACAGATGATACAACTTATATTTCTTCTGACTCAAGCTATTATATTGGACAAACAAACAGATTTATATTCATATATGACAAATCAAAATTCTGCACTGTTTTGCCAATTTCGTCAATAAAACGTTTAGAAATTCATGCAGTCAAAAAATAGTGTAAATTCCTTGACAACAGGAAAAGTAATTTGGATGAGGTAATTGAATAAATAATCAAAATCTATAAAATTTGTAAATTTCCATGTTCAAGTAAATGTTCATAGATTATTAATCGTATAAAACTTCTTTAACGGTGATCATTTATTTTATTACTATCGCTATACTGCTGGCATTAGTCATCTACATTATCATCATGTACAATAATCTTGTTACCCTTAAAAACAGGGTAGTTGAAGGATGGAGTGGTATTGATGTGATGCTCAAAAAACGAAATGACCTGGTTCCAAAATTAGTTGAAGTGGTAAAAGGTTACACCATTCATGAACGTACAACACTTGATAGCGTTACGCAGGCTCGCATTCAATCCGTCAATGCAAAAACGGTAGGGGAACAAAGTACAGCAGAGGAAAACCTGAATCAAGCCATGACGGGTCTTTATGTTGTAGCCGAGCAATACCCCGACCTGAAAGCCAATACTAACTATCTTAATCTACAGGAAGAGATTTCTGCAGTAGAAGGAGATCTTGAAAAGTCAAGGCGCTATTATAATGGTACGGTACGCAACAATAACATTGCTGTCGAAAGTTTTCCGGGCAACCTGGTCGCTACTATATTTCAGTTTAAAAAAGCTGAATTTTTTAAATTGGATCATGAAAATGAACGTGAAGTGCCAAATGTGAAATAATAGTATGCATTTTAAAAAGTAAATCTATGAAGGCTTTCTTGCGTAATCTTTTAGGGATTGTTTTTCTATTGACAGGCCTTTTTTATGCCGATTCGGCATTGGGCCAGGAAGAAAAAATCCTCAACTATCATTCAGATATTAAACTCAGCAGTAATAATGTGTTGTTGGTAACTGAAAAAATCAAAGTTGAAGCAGGAGGCTACAGCATTAAGCGGGGCATTTACAGAGTATTGCCGGAAAATAAATCCAAATCGAACCCGTTAAAAAATGTTTCGTATGATATTATTTCCGTAAAGAAAGATGGCAAGAAAGAGCCTTATCATATCAAAAAGGAAAAAGGTAATACTGTTGTTTATATTGGTGATAATGATGTACTGCTTCGCCCCGGGCAATATGAATATGAACTGCAATATCAAACAGTAAACCAGGTGGGCTTTTTTAATGATTATGACGAGTTGTATTGGAATGTAACGGGTAATGAATGGGCATTCAGAATAGACAGTGTAAGTGCAACCATACACTTACCTGCTGCTGCTAAGATTTTACAATATTTCTGTTATACCGGTTATACAGGATCCAAGGAGAAAAACTGCACGGCAAAAAAATTGTCCGATACAGTAATTAAATGGACTGCAGCAAATTTAAATCCCAATGAAGGATTAACCGTTGCCGTTGGTTTTCCAAAAAATATAATTGCTCAGCCACCACCTCCGGGTTTTTGGCAAAAAAACGGGTTACTTCTTTTTGCTGTTGTAATATCTTTTTTATTGCTGGTTTATTATTTTATTACCTGGAATAAATACGGCAGAGACCCGGATGCCCCTACGGTTTATCCTCAGTTTGAATCACCTGATGCTATTTCACCTGCGATACTTGGATATGTAAATAACGAATATTTCAAAAAGGAATTTATTACTTCATCTGTTGTCAATTTAGCAGTGAAAGGGTATCTTAAAATCAATGAAAGTGAAAAGAAAGCATTATTTGGGTTGATAAAAAATACAAATTTCAGCCTCGTAAAATTGAAAAATGCAGATGCTTCACTTCCGGCTGAAGAATCTGTGTTACTGTCCAAATTATTCACTGGTTCTGATGATTTGCAATTGACCGGTACTTATGATCCCAATATCAAATCGGCAGTAACCGCATTTACTTCTTCCATAAAAAGTCAATTTTATTCATTTATTAATAAGGGGAACAATAAGAAACTAATATTGATACCCGCTGTTATTTTATTCGTCTCTATACTTTTAATTGCTTTATTGGATCGGCTGATGATAGACAGGGAATTTCCATTACTTTTATTTGCAGCAGTAGGTGGAGTGACCTTGTTTGCAATTTCATTTTCTCTTGGCTTCCTGTACAGGAGATTTTTTGCAAGGATGTTAATTGTGGCAATAATAGAAATAGGGGTTCTGTTGTATCTGAGCTATTATGTACTTTACAAGTCTAAAGATTATGCACTGAATAACCCAATAGCGCTGGCTATTTTATTGTTGTTTGGTGCTGCATCTATCATGTTTTACATTTACCTCATCCGAAAGCCCAGTCCTGAAAAATTGAAATTGCAATCTTTGATTAAGGGGTTTGAAATGTACCTGGGTGCTGCCGAAGAACAACAGCTGCAATTTTTTAACCCGCCTAGAATGACTCCTGAAGTTTTTGAAAAATTCCTGCCTTATGCTATGGTTTTAGGTGTAGATAAAATTTGGGGAGAGAAATTTAACCATTTGATGGAAAGTGCCGCAATTGATACTTCGCATCAGTATAAGAGTTCCTGGTATTCGGGTACTAATTTATCAGTTGGTTTATTTTCCGGATCGCTCCACTCTTCTCTTTCGAATTCAATAATAGCGTCATCTACACCACCTTCGTCATCAGGCAGCGGTGGTGGTGGCTCTTCAGGCGGAGGAGGAGGCGGAGGTGGCGGGGGAGGTTGGTAACGGGTACCTCCGTATAAGAAACATGTCTTTTCCGCTTTTCATAATTTAGTAATGCCTTTTTTGTTTTAATTCCTCATTTGAAAAGAAGCCTAAAGGTTCGTGTTAACCCGAACCGGGGCTTAAGTTATAAAGTTCTGGTTGTGTTTCGAAAAAAGTAATGCAATTAAAAAATTATTCCGGGCTCAAAGCATACAATGCAAAGCTGGCTAACCAGTGATCGCCGCCATAGTTGCCGCTGGTGACATGGAGCAAAGCTTCTTTTAAGAATTTTTCAGCAGTGGTATTGAAAAGTTTTTTCCACGGATCTGAAACAGGTAATACAGAAGCAATTCCTTTCATGCACCAGGCACGGCTGATTGCCAGCCCATCAAGATGAACGATATACATATCTGTACGGTCACTGACCACCGGCAATTCAGTAATTCTTTTTATACTTCGGGGTTCATAAAATTGATGCAGCCAGTTGATGAATGTTTGTTTCGGTAAAACCCTTCGCATCAGGTCAGCTATTTCAAGGCTCGGACTTAAAAAATCTGTTCCATCCGGTTCTAAATAAGCAGGAGTTGCTTTATTATCTAAAAAAAGCTTTTTGGCGTGACTTGTAATTGCCTTTTCAAATGTACTGTCTTTAACTGCTCTTGCCCAATCCAATGCAAACACTAAACCGAATGCTGTATTGGGATGCAACCCCGTTCTGTTGGGATAAGTTTCTTTTGGCAAAAAGGTTTTCCACAATGAAACTATTTTCTGTGTCAATGGCTGCAAAGCTTCATGCCATTTTTTTGCCAATGGATCATTCCAGGAAAATAATTCCTCATCCAATTTCAACAGCCATGCCCATCCATAAGTCCGTTCATAAGCAGATGTGTTTTTATATTTTGAAAAATAAGCTGCTTCGGCTTTCATTTTATCTACCTGGAAACTGTTGTTCAATATTTGAAGGATACTGTCCCGTATTGAAATAGCGGGAAATAGTTTCAGCACTTTTACCAGCAGCCAATGCCCGTGAACACAACTATGCCAGTCCAGGCATCCGTGAAAGACCGGATGTAATTGTTCAGGTAATAGCCTTGCATCTTCGGGCCCATCCGCAGTATGAGAAGTCTTATTGGGAAATTCTGTCACAATGCAATGAAGCGGAAGTCTAGCCAGCCTTACAGCTTCAGTCTCAGTTAATGTTTGAGCAAAAAAAGTTTTTGAAGTAACCAATAAGCTAATGACAAGAATTATTTTTCTCATAACCAAAGTCTGTTTAAAGTCAACGTAAAAAACAAAATTTAAATTCCAACAGCATACTTCATACCTCACTCTCCAACATCACAATTCACAATTCATAATTCTTAATTCTTAATTTCCCTATACTCCCAAACAAAAAATCCTTCTTCATTTTTTTTTGCAGCCCTGATCATTGCTTTAGCTACCGCTTCAGCTTTTATTGGTTTATACTTTGAAGGCAGCAGAAATGAAATGGCCCTGGCAATGGGTGTAATTAGTTTTTCACCGAAACGAAATTCTTCTCTATGCCCTAACAACATTGAAGGTCGCATGATATAAACTGAATGAATACCTGTGGATTGAACGACATCTTCCACTTCGCCTTTTAATTTCAGATAAAAATTGCGGGACTTACTGTTAGCTCCTGCTGCGGATACTAAAATATAAGTTTCACAGCCCGTCATTTTTGAAAACCGTGCCATTTTCACCGGGATATCAAAATCTACTTTCCGATAGGCTTCTTTATTCCCCTTCACTTTTTTTTGTGTAGTGCCTACGCTGCAAAAAACCACATCACTATTATCAATGGCTATCAATAATGAATCGTTGTCATGAAAGTCAACGATCTTTTGTTCCAGTTTAGGATGTGAAATACCTGATTTCCGGCGAACCAGGATTCTTACTGTATCAAAAAAGGGATCTTCAAGAAGTAATTGCAAAAGATGACTGCCGATCAACCCGGAGGCTCCGATCAAAGTTGCAGTCTTTGCCATCCCTATAAAGTCAACGTTTAAAACTCAAATCTCCAAAACTCAAAACTCTTAACTCTTAACTCTTAATTCTTAATTCTTCCCTCCTTAAGCTACCGCCTTCTTCACCAGCCCCGCTGCTTCACTTAGTAATATAGCCGATTGCACTTTCAGCCCGCTTTCATCAATCAGTTTTTTAGCTTCTTCTGCATTAGTGCCTTGCAGCCGGACGATGATAGGAATTTTTATATTGCCGAGATTTTTATAAGCATCTATTACTCCTTGTGCCACTCTGTCGCAACGAACGATACCGCCGAATATATTAATGAGGATTGCTTTTACATTCGGGTCTTTTAAAATGATTTTAAATCCGGCTTCCACTGTTTGAGCATTAGCCGTACCACCTACATCTAAGAAATTTGCAGGTTCGCCACCGCTTAGTTTAATCATATCCATTGTAGCCAT
>JAFDYJ010000028.1:29213-98995 GCA_018267515.1 Bacteroidota bacterium
TTTTCCTGCTTCCACTTCGGTGGGATCTTCTTCCGTAGTATCTCTCAGTGAAGCAACTTCCGGATGACGAACCAGGGCGTTATCATCCAGGTTCATTTTACAATCTACTGCTACTATTTTATCATCCGAAGCTTTGAAGAGCGGATTTATTTCCAGCATGGAACAATCCAACCCGACATATGCATTATAAAGATTGATGACAAACTTCACACAGTTTTTGAATGCTTCCCCTTTCAACCCCAGGTTGAAAGCAATCTTCCTGGCCTGGAAGGGTAGCAATCCACCGGAAGGATGCACCCATTCTTTAAAAATTTTTTCAGGTGTATGATGAGCTACCTCTTCAATGTTCATTCCGCCTTCCGTACTATACATGACTACATTCTGCCCTTTGCTCCGGTCTAATAAAATAGATAAATAGAATTCTTTTCTTTCCTGCGGGCCATCATAATACATATCCTGTGCGACCAATATCTTATTTACCACTTTTCCGGCAGGGCCGGTCTGAACTGTAACCAGTGTGCCGCCTAAAATTTTCTTGGCAATGTCTTCAATTTCTTCCAGCGACTTTCCCACTTTCACACCGTTCATTCCGTTTTCACGGATAGTGCCTTTGCCTCTGCCGCCGGCATGTATCTGCGCTTTTACTACTGCAAAACTGCTTCCATAGAGAGCTTTGATCTGGCGATAAGCGTCTTCCGCTTCACTGACAGCGCTGCAGGGAAATCCCTCCTGTACCGGAACATTATATTTTTTCAGCAATTCCTTTGCCTGGTATTCATGAAGATTCATCTGGTAAAAATTTTTGCGAAGATAAACATAAGTGAATAGTCAATCGGGAATAGTGAATAATTTTTTGTTACAGGCTGCAGTGCTACTATGATCGTCTCTTGCGACGCTCCGTTCATCGTTCCGGACACGGCTCATCTTTTTTTATTTATCTTCAAAATATGAAATCCGCAATTCTTGCCATCATTATTTCCTCTATTTTATCCTGCACCGGCACCAAACGAATTCATCCCATCGCTACCGGAATTAAGGAACGAACATCCTTCCTGACCGGCAACGAATTTTATCATAAAGCATTTGCCATGAAATGGCAGGACAGGGATTCATTTGTATTAAAAGAAGCGTTAGCCGGTGACATACCATCTTTTCTTACAAAATTTGTAGCTATTCATACTTCTATTACAGATTCTGCTACCGGAAAGAAAATAAGTGCCACGTATTATGTCGCACCGGATTATTTAAGTATCGGCACCGATAAAGATTGGGCAAGAATCAATATCACACCCAAAGCAGCTCAAAAAATTGCTGATAGTATGGGATGTTTTTTACCGACAAGGAAAATGGTAGATGATATTTACAGGGCTGCCGGAATTAAGCTGGAACCCATTCCCATGTATGCATTTCGTGACAGTACACCCACTATGTGGCAACATCACTTGATTATTGAGGGACAAAGAAGAGGGAGGAGGGCCTTCCAACCAGGTAGGCGGGGCTTGATAGCAGGCATTCAAAAAGATGTAGTCATCAGCGGAAAAATTTCAAGAGACCCAAAGCCGGATCGTGTGGCGATTTACGGATGGCATAAACCAGATGGTATGCCGATTCAGCCCTTATATACAGGTCATGTTTTCTGGTGGGTGGATTACAGCCAGGGTATTCGTCTTGTTTATCGCAAAATAAAAGTCGGAAAAAAATGGATGGACTATACTGAGGTATTAAAAGATCCGGTGCTTCAAAGACTTTTATGTGATGAAGAATTTTGTGATTTTTACCGATATAGTTATTGATAAAGAAAAAAGGAACAGGTCTATTCTCAGAATGTATTGAAAAGTTTCTTGCTCCGGTGAAGGCCGCAGGACAATGGAAAGTGAATTCGGCAACAGGCAATTCATGCAGCCAGGAAAAAATAATTGGCTAATGGCTTCCGACAAATTCGTGTAATAAGTGCAAACGATTATATTTGTTGCATTATTTATAATCAAATGAACAACATATTAAGTCGGCTTCGGGAAACAGCAGAATTTCTTAAAGGGCAATTTGAGCATACGGTACGAATCGGTGTCGTATTGGGCAGTGGGCTTGGAAATTTTGTCAATGAAATTGAAGTGGAAAAGGAAATTGATTATCACGACATACCCAATTTCCCGGTATCCACAGTAGAAGGCCATAAAGGAAAGCTCTTCTTTGGAAAAGTGGCCGGTAAAAGAATTGTGGCGATGGCCGGAAGATTTCATTTTTATGAAGGCTATGCCGCTGCTGATGTTGTATTTCCCATCCGGGTAATGAAACTGATAGGGGTGGAAATAGTGTTATTATCCAATGCGGCAGGAGGGGTGAACCCGGATTTCAAAATCGGCGACCTGATGATCATCAGGGATCATATCGGGTTAAGTACTGTCAACCCGTTAATCGGAAAAAATATGGATGAACTGGGAACCCGTTTTCCGGATATGAGTGAACCGTACAAAAATTATTTGATTGTGAAAGCCAAAGAAGTGGCCACCCGGTTGAATATAGATGTAAAAGAGGGAGTGTATTATGCGGTGACAGGGCCTACTTATGAAACCAAATCTGAGTACAGGATGGTACATATCCTGGGAGGTGATGCCGTGGGGATGAGTACAGTTCAGGAAACCATTGCAGCCAACCACATGGGAATGCATGTTTTTGCCATGAGTGTGATTACCGACATTGGTTTACAGGATTCTTTTATTTCGCATGAAGAAGTTTTGGTAGCCGCCAAAGCTGCCGAGCCTAAGTTTGCCGCCATTTTTAAAGGATTGATAGAAATTGTTTAACTTTAAGTGAGTTTATTACAATGAATACTTCAATATTAATCTCGGGCATTTTGGCTGTCTTGTGTTTTATTTTTTCACTTTATATGAAAAAAGCAAACCCCAAATTTCAAATTGTATTAGCATCCGGATTAACTCTTTATTTTTTTATCCTATTTCTTTCCGGGGGAGAAAAATTTTCTTTAATCTTAGTCCTGCTTGGTTTGTCATGGATTATGAAATCCATTGAGCAGTTGAGAACGAATCATTAATATGATATTGATTTTTTGGAAGAGGCTATATCAGTTTTCTTTGAATATTTTTTTGGGGGGTATTTCCAGTAGTTCGTTTACAGGAATTTTATAAAACGCTGCAATAGCAAAAAACCTTTCTATATCCAACTTTGTTTTTCCTGTTTCTAAAAGCGAGTAAGTGTTTTGACTCATGTTTAAGGTTTCAGCTACTTCTTCTTGTGTATAGCCATGCTTTTTTCTTTAAGGATTTTAATTTCTCATTAAATGACTATTTTAGTGAATTGTTCTAAAATGGGTAAGGCTTCAAAATCTGGGAAGGCTTCACGGCTATCTCATTTAACATTTTCAAGCTTACAATCGTATTTTTGCTTCTTAATTTGCATCCTCAATTAGTTTAATACACTGGCAACCAAGTTTACATACCTGCTATTGACCGTATTATTGATTACTTCTTTGGAAGCACTATCTCAACCGCCTGTTATCCGAAAACTTCAGAATTTCGGTAACCGGGGTGGCCCGGACAGGCGTATGGGTTCTGAAGGAGCCACTGACAGCCTGGGTCATAGAAATAAGTTTGAAGATTCCATCACCATCAGTTTTCATTACCTGGATTCTACCCGGAAGAATAAACTGGATTCTTCCATCTCTGATTTTACAAGTCGGTTCCCGCTTACCGCCACTGATATTTACCTGGGCAATACAGGTACGGCATCTGAATCTATTTTATTTTCTCCCAGGTTTCAACCGGGTTGGGATCCCGGTTTTCATGCTTTTGATATTTACAAATGGACAATTGATAAAGTCCGGTTCTTTAATACTACCAGGCCTTATTCGGAACTCAATTACCTGCTCGGCAGCAGGGTAGAACAAATCATTGAGGTGTTGCATACCCGAAATATTAAACCTACCTGGAATGCTTCTTTTCAATACCGGATGATCAACTCTCCCGGTTTTTTTAAAAACCAAAAAACAGCTCATAATAATTACCTCCTCACTTCCTGGTATCAATCGAAGAAGAAGCGATACAATAATTATGTTGTTATCCTTGCCAATAAGCTTCAGTCAGGTGAAAGCGGGGGCATCCTCCAGGACCAGGATTATATTGACGATCCGGTTTATAAAGACCGGTTCAATATTCCCACAACCATTGGCGGCGATCCCCAGTTTGGAAGAAATTTTTTCTCAACTACGATTACCACCGGAAATAAGTACAGTGAATTCACAGCATTGATGCGGCAACAATATGACCTGGGACGTAAAGACTCATTGGTGACCGATTCCACCGTAGTACCTCTTTTTTACCCCCGTCTTCGCTTCGAACATACAATAAGCTATAGCAAAAACAGGTACATATTTGAAGATCTTCCCAATTCCGGCACCGATATTTATAAACCTGATTCTGCTTATTATTACGACACCTATAATTATTTGCTAAGCGGTGATTCGCTATTATTACGTGATAGTTGGAAAAATATTCAGAATGACTTTTCAATTTACCAGTTTCCGGATGCCAATAACCTGCATCAATTTTTTAAAGTGGGTGCGGCCTTGCAAAATCTCACCGCAGAATTTACATCAGGCAATAAATCCTTTTATAATGTATGGGGTCATGCAGAATACAGGAACAAAACAAAAAATCAAAAATGGGATATACAGGCTAACGGTAAACTTTATTTCACCGGTTTGAATGCCGGGGATTATGAAGCGTATGCTGCATTGCAACGGTATGCTGGAAAAAAAATAGGATACATACAGTTAGGATTTCAAAACGTAAACCGTACACCGTCATTTATTTTTGACAGTCGCAGCAGCTTTTATTTAATGCCGTCAGCGGTGGATTTTAAAAAGGAAAACAGCACCCGTTTTTTTGCATCACTTTTTAAGCCGGCCTCCCGTTTAAGGTTGTCAGGACAATACTACCTGCTGACGAACTATACCTATATTACTGACTATTACAAACTGCAACAACAAAGTTCATTGTTTAATTTTTTGCAGCTAACATTGGAAAAGACATTGAAACTGGGTAAACATTGGAACTGGCATACGGAAATTTATTTTCAGCAGGCTGTAGGTAATTCCCCTGTCAATGTGCCGCTGATCTTTACTCGTAACCGGATTGCTTATGAAGGAAGCCTTGGGTTTAAAAACCTGGATCTTGCTTTTGGAACCGAAATCCGGTATCACACTCCTTATAAAGCAGATGGATATTCTCCATTAACAGGACATTTTTTTACACAAGACAGTATTCGCATCAGCGACAGGGCCCCTAAAATTGATCTTTATGTTCATTTTCGCATCCGGCCCTTCAAAGCTTTTTTCCGCATCGAAAACCTGAACACTTTCAGAAAAGACGGCACTTTTACAAACAACAACATTGCCGTTCCGGGATATGTAATGCCCGGGCTGATCTTCCGCCTCGGAATTTATTGGAGTTTTGTTAATTAATAGAGGGGAAGACCCTTTGATAAAAATCAGTTTAGAAAATCTGGCTTTTCGTATTATCTTTATGGCGAAATGAAAAAATTGTTTTCTGTCTTTACGGTCGCATTGTATTTTACAATGACCTGCGGAGTGTTGATCAATCAGCACTATTGCATGGGCAGATTTCAATCTTTTAACCTCTACTCGGTTGATAAACACGAATGTAGCAACTGTGGAATGCCAATGGATCAATCGCAGGGCTGCTGCAAGAATGAAGTAAAAATTGTAAAAGTTCAGAATGATCAGGATGTTTCGTCAATTTCCTTTTCGATTAAAAAAATAGAAGCTCCTGTGATGTTTACTTCAGAATTTTTCACATCTCCCATCTCCCTTTCATCTGAATTTGTAAAACAGGCGGACCCGGTTCCTCCCGATCTTTCTGACCAGGATACTTACCTGAAAAATTCTGTATTCAGAATCTGATATAGTATCTGATTTCTTACCCACTGTGGGTAGGAGGTCTTTCTTTAATTTCATTTGTAATAGAATTATTTATTCATCTTATCATTTAATTTAAAACTTAAAAATCATGAAAACTATAAAAATAATACCGTTTATCGCTATACTGATCACCTTGACTTATTCCGGTTTTGCTCAAAAGCAGACTTCTGAAACATTGAAAGTATCCGGAGAGTGTGGTATGTGTAAAAAGAAAATTGAAAGTGCTGCTAAAGATGCAGGCGCCACTTATGCCGTTTGGAATAAAGATTCAAAAGAATTAGCTCTCAGGTATGACGGGCAATCAACTAATTCTTCAAAAATTCAACAGAAAATTGCAGATGCCGGTTATGATACACCCAAATTCAAAGCAACTGATGAAGCTTATAACAAGCTGGAGCAATGTTGCCAGTACGACCGCACTGCTGCTGTTAAAGAAAAAAAAGAAACCAGTGAAAAAATGAAAATGAACTGTTCCGAAGGAAAAGGCAGTTGTTGCGATAAGAAAGCAGAGCAATAAGAAATGTTTTTCTATGCTTCAGTGAATTGAAACTGAAAATAAAAATGAATCAGGATGCAGAGAATTAAGAAAATAATATTGGTAGGATTAGTTCTTGTATTTTCATATTCGCTGAAAGCACAACCCGGCTATGGGCAGTTGGCTTATGAAGTGGCCCTGCCCTCAGTCACGGGGGATACGATCCGGCTTTCGTCACTGAGAGGAAAAATTGTTTTGCTGGACTTTTGGGCATCCTGGTGTGCCCCCTGCAGAGCAACAAATAAAAAACTGGTTAAGTTATATCCAAAATATAAAAGCAAAGGCTTTGAGATATTAAGCATTTCGGTGGATGACAACCTTAAAGACTGGAAAAGAGCAATGGAAAAAGACAAAGTCAGCTGGTTGGGAGTGATAGATAAAGGAAGTTGGGAAGCGCCTACTGCAATGAAATATAATATCGACGCCATACCTACTTCTTTCCTGGTTGACAAAGAAGGAAGAATAGTGGCAATGGATCCCTCTCCGAAAGAGTTGGAAATGATTTTGGATAAAATGCTTAAAGGTTAAAGGATTTATTATTTCTGAACATTCTGATATCGTATCTTTCTCCTGATAGTAATCCCGGGTTTGAATATTTCAAATTGTAATCCGTCGTACAATTCAGTTAACCGCATTTGGGAACACCGCACATTCCGGGTTGAATCATTATGATTGAATATCTGAATTCTTGAAAGAGGTTTTAATAAAAGAGTGGTCTTCACGGTCTGTAATCCTGAATGCAATTCATCAAAATAATCCGTAATCGTAAGTTGGGGTAAACCGGGGTACTGAAAAATATACTTCAGTTCATAAAGTGTTTGGAAAATTTCCGGGGTAAGATGAACATATGTGTTACAACACCCGGAGTATTAAAATAAAATTTATGGTTCAGAAAATAATTGGACTGGCGATACGCAACAGGATAACAGTATTGCTGCTGACTGCCGGCCTGTTTGCTTTTGGAATTTATTCTGTCAGGAAAAATCCTATTGATGCCATTCCTGATTTGAGCGAAAACCAGGTAATTGTTTTTACGGAATGGATGGGAAGAAGTCCGCAGGTGATAGAAGACCAGGTGACTTATCCATTGGTTAGTAACCTGCAGGGAATTCCGAAAGTTAAAAATATCCGGGGCTCTTCTATGTTCGGGATGAGTTTTGTATATGTGATTTTTGAGGATGATGCGGACATTTACTGGGCCCGTACAAGAGTAATGGAACGATTGAATTTTGCACAGCGACTCTTGCCGCAGGGAATCACTCCGACATTAGGTCCTGATGGAACCGGCGTAGGTCATATTTTCTGGTATCATCTGGAAGCACCCAAAATGGATCTGGGTGAACAACGGGCCCTGCAGGATTGGTATATAAAATTTGCTTTGCAAACAGTGCCGGGTGTGGCAGAAATAGCTTCGTTTGGTGGTTTTGAAAAGCAATATCAACTGGTACTTGACCCGGTAAAATTGCAGTACTACAATATCTCCCTGATGGATGTGATGAACAAGGTAAAAGCCAACAATAATGATGTAGGCGGACGAAAATTTGAGATGGCGGATATGGCTTATATCATCAGGGGTCTTGGATATATCAAAAACAAAGAGGATGTAGAAAATATTGCCCTTACAAATTACAATGGAATCCCGGTAAGGGTGAAAGACATCGGGTCGGTGCAAATGGGCGGCGATTTGCGTCTCGGCATTTTTGATGTGGATGGCAAAGGTGAAGTAGTGGGCGGCATTGTAGTGATGCGCTATGGTGAAAATGCAAACACCGTTATCAGGGCTGTGAAAGAAAAAATGAAAGAAGTGGAAAAGGGATTACCGGAAGGAGTAACATTTCAAACATCTTATGACAGAAGTACGTTAATCGGTGCGGCAATTGATAACATCACCTGGAAACTTATTGAGGAAATGATTGCCGTCTCATTAATTGTAATCCTGTTTCTGTTTCACTGGCGCAGTGCATTAAGTATCATTATCCAGATTCCGATTACCATTGCCATCAGTTTTATATTACTGAATGCATTCGGATTATCATCCAACATCATGTCGCTTACAGGTCTTGCCTTATCTATAATGGTGATTGTGGACAATGGCATCATCATGGCTGAAAATTCATACAGGAACCTAGCAGCATGGCAGGATAAAAATCAACCCGCTAAATAAAATACTATGAGCTGGTTTAAAAATATTTTTCAAAAGAAAAAAACAGCAAAGGCAAACAGCAGTTTCCGGATTCCGGAAGCAGAACGTCTGAATATTATCGAACGTTCCTGCAAGCAGGTATCGAGAGGAGTGTTTTTTTCTACCGTGATTATCATTACATCTTTTCTGCCTGTTTTCCTGCTAACGGGTCAGGAAGGAAAATTGTTTCATCCATTGGCCTATACCAAAACGTTCATCATGGTGGTGGATGCTGTGCTGGTATTAACACTGGCGCCGGTACTGATCTCTTTTTTCATGAAAGGAAAATTCAGAAAGGAGCAGTCTAACCCCATTAACCGGGTGCTGGAAAAAATTTATGAGCCCCTGATCCGCTTTTGTATCAAGTGGAGAAAAACTGTGATTGGTATTAACCTGGTTGTATTGCTTATCAGTATTCCGCTGGTCATGCGATTGGGTCGTGAGTTTATGCCGCCGCTGGATGAAGGTTCTTTACTCTTTATGCCCGTTACCTTACCGGATGTTTCCAATTCTGAAGCAAAACGGTTATTGCAGGTACAGGATAAAATCATCCGCACAGTTCCGGAGGTACTTCATGTTTTAGGCAAAGCCGGAAGGGCCAATACGGCAACTGATAATTCTCCGATCAGCATGATTGAGACAATCATCTTACTGAAACCTAAATCCGAATGGCGGAAAGGGATGACAAAAGATGGAATTATAAATGAGCTGAACTCCAAAATGCAAATTCCGGGAGTCACCAATGGATGGACACAGCCGATCATCAATCGTATCAATATGCTTTCAACAGGTATTCGAACCGATGTGGGGGTGAAAGTTTATGGCCAAAACCTGGATAGCATTTATGCTTTTGCACAAGTCATAAAAAAACAATTGGAAGGCATTGATGGAGTTAAAGATTTATATGTAGAACCTATCACAGGCGGAAAGTATATTGATATAGCAGTGAAAAGGGAAGAGATCGGCAGGTATGGCTTAAGTGTGGACGATGTGAATACGGTTATTGAAAGTGCATTAGGAGGAATGAAGCTAACTACCACCATTGAAGGACGCCAGCGTTTTTCTGTGAATGCCAGGTATGGGCAGGATTTTCGTAATAACCTGGAAGAATTGAAACGCCTGCAGGTGCAGACTATGAATTTCGGGCCCATTCCACTGGAGGCTGTTGCAACCATAAAACTGAGTGATGGTCCGCCGATGATCAATTCTGAAAATGCTATGCTGAGAGGTACGGTGTTGTTTAATGTAAGAGAAAGAGATTTGGGTAGCACCGTCAGGGAAGCAAAAGAAAAACTGGACAACATGATCGGCAAGATGCCCAAAGGTTATTTTCTTGAATGGAGTGGTCAGTATGAAAACCTGATAAGGGGAGAAAACACATTGAAGATGATATTACCCATAGTCCTTGTGATTATTTTCATCTCAATGTATTTCGCATTTCATTCGGCAAGAGAAGCTTTCTTTAGTTTAATCAGTATTCCTTTTGCCCTGATTGGCGGAGCCTATTTGATTTATATATGGGATGTAAACCTTTCTGTCGCAGTAGCTGTAGGCTTTATTGCCCTGTTTGGCCTTGCCGTGGAAACGGGAATCGTCATGGTAATTTATCTGAATGATGCGATGCAGCAGTTGGTGGCAAAAAAGGGGAATTCAAAAGAAACAATTACAAAAGCCGATTTAAGAGAATACGTAATAGCCGGTGCGGCCAAGCGGCTTCGGCCTAAGTTAATGACGGTTGCGGTTTCTCTTTTCGGACTGATCCCTATTCTCTGGAGTAATGATGTGGGCAGCGATGTGATGAAACCAATAGTGTTACCCATGATAGGTGGTGTTTTTACATCTGCAATTCATATTCTTTTAGTAACACCTATAATATTTCTGATGACAAAAGAATATGAATTAAGAAAATTCGGAAAAATAGAAGTTTTGGATGCAAAACATTAAACTATGAAAAAAATAATTGGAATACTGACAGTATGCATTTCGTTGAATACGGGGCTGCCGGCGCAAACATTAAAAATTGATGACATCATTGACAGCATCAGGTTAAAACATCCTGTTGTGAAAATGTATGATAATGAAATCCGTTCTATGGATGAAGCGGCAAAGGGTGCAAGAAGCTGGATGCCTCCTCAAATCGGATTTGGACAGTATATGACTCCCTATAATGTAAACCTTTGGAGAAAAGAGGGTGATATGAAAGGAATGGGGTCAGTCATGCTTTCCGGAGAGCAAATGTTTCCCAACAGGAAAAAACTGGATGCCGATGAGAATTATATGAAAGCAATGTCATCCGTAGAAGAAGAAAAAAAGAATGCAACGCTGAATGAGTTGATCAATGATGCTAAACAGTTTTATTATGAATGGATAATCCTGGAGAAGAAGCTGGTGATCCTGGGTGAGAATGAAAAGATCCTGGACTTCATGATTTCAACCGCTGAGATACGTTATAAAAACGGGTTAGAGAAAATCAGTGCTTACTATAAAGCCAAAGCTGCATTGGGTGATGTGGAGAACATGAAGCTGATGTTTGAAAATGACATAAAAGAAAAAAGAATCCGCATCAATACGCTGATGGGCCGGAATGCTATGACTTATTTTGATATTGATACGACATTTACATTAAACGATTATTCAGGGCTGGTGTTTGACAGCACTTTATTTTACACCAACCGGAGCGACCTGAAGTCACTGGACAGGGAAATCAATCTCAACCTCTTGAAACAGGAAACCGAAAAAGCCGCACTAAAACCGCAATTCGGAGTCCGCTATGAAAATATGGTGGGCTTTGGAGGGCAGCCCTTACAGTATACCATCATGGGTATGCTGCGGATTCCTATGGCTAAATGGTCGTCTAAAATGAACAAAGCTAATATTGAAAGCCTGAAATGGAAAACCCATGCACTACAATCTCAGAAAGAAATGATGGTGAATGAATACAGTGGAATGGCCTATGGTATGCGGAATGAACTCAGTCTAAAGAAAAAGCAAATTAAACTTTATGAAGGAACTATCATTCCTGCTTTGAGGAATAATTATAAAACCATGCAGCTCGGTTATGAGCAGAATACAGAAGAATTGTTTATGCTCTATGATGCGTGGGAATCATTAAACATGAAACAATTGGAATATGTTGAATTGCTTAACCAGGCATTGAATCTCCAGGTAACGATTGAAAGAATAATTGAGAGAAAATGAAACAAATAATTTTTATATCCTTCTTACTGGCAATGGTCGCTGTCTTTTCCTGCAACAATAATAAGAGCCCGCAGGTGCTCCCAAAAAATGATGCGGTAAAGGAACTGTACACCTGCCCCATGCCGGAAGATTCTGTATTTAGTGATAAGCCCGGATCCTGTCCCAAATGTGGGATGGATCTGGTAAAAGTGGAATCAAATGATCATCAGCATGAGGAAGCAGAATACACCTGTCCCATGCATCCGGAAATAATCAGGGATAAACCCGGCACCTGCCCGATCTGTGGAATGGACCTGGTAAGAAAAGAAACTGAAAGTAAAAAACTGGGAGACGTTGACCTGGAAGCATTACTGGAACCGACCAATGAATTTGTCGTTTCATCCATTCCGGTTACAACTATGGAACAAAAAAGAAAACAAATCGAAATTGATGCATTGGGAACTATTGCCTATGATACCCGGCAGGTGGGAAGTATTTCGGCAAGAGTGTCCGGCAGAATCGAGAAATTATATGTAAAATATCGTTTTCAAAAAATAAGTAAAGGACAAAAGATATTGGATATTTACAGTCCTGAATTGCTAACCGCACAGGAAAATCTTTTGTTTCTTTTAAAAAATGATGCAGGCAATACCGGGTTTATTGAAGCTGCAAAAAGAAAGCTCCTGCTTTTAGGCATGAGCAGTGATCAGATTCAGCAGGTAGTTCAATCGGGCAGGGCCTCCCATACCATTACCATTTTCAGTAATTACAGCGGACATATTCACGAAGCATCAAGTGGTATCGGTATGAATACTGCATCCGGAACCATGAGAGATATTTCTTTAATTACGGAAGAGCTTTCTCTAAAGGAAGGAATGTATATACAGAAAGGACAATCCGTTTTTACTATTTACAATCCTGACAAAGCATGGGCTGTCCTTAATATTTTCGGAGATGACCAGGCGCTGATAAAAAAAGGAAACGCAGTAAGGGTTTTTCCGGAAACTGTTCCCGGCAAAGATTTCAGAGCTGCCATTGATTTTATTGAACCATTCTATCGTAAGGAAAGTAAAACCCTTACGGCAAGAGTGTATTTCAACAACAGCACATTGCAAATTCCAATCGGAAGCCAGGTAAAGGCGATTATTTTCGGAGACACAAAGGAAGCTAATTGGTTACCTAAAAATGCTGTTCTTTCGTTAGGCATGGATAAAGTTGTTTTTAAAAAAATGGGCGAAGGTTTCATCGCAAAGAAAATAAATACCGGTATTATTCATGATACACATATTCAGGTATTGGGCGGATTGACAATGAATGATTCGGTTGCAGTGAATGCACAGTTCCTGATGGATAGTGAAAGTTTCATAAAAATAAAAAATTGATTATGCGATTTATATTGAGTGCAATAATATCAGTATTAGTTCTTGCCTCCTGCAAGAATAAAGATGAGGTTCCTGCCGACCCGGATGTGTACTATACCTGTTCGATGGATCCCCAGGTGGTAGAATACAAGCCGGGCAAATGCCCGATTTGTAAAATGGATTTAACCCCGGTAAAAAAGAGAAGCGGGGAGAATAAAGATGAATTACAATTGAGTGAACAACAAGTACAGTTAGGAAATATTCAAACCGATACCATTCGCAACCGGTCCATTGGTGACCAGCTGGTCTTGACTGCTACATTAAATTTTGACCAGGTGAATACCTCCTCAGTGAGTTCCAGGGTAATGGGCAGGATTGAAAAACTTTATTATAAAGATCTCGGCGATTATGTAAAGAAAGGAGCGCCGTTATACGAGATATACAGTGAAGATTTAAACAATGCAAAACAGGAATATCTTCTTGTCCTCGAAAAGAAGAAAGCTTTTTCCGGCGAATCAGTCATAGATTTTGACAAATTAATTCAAAGCGCAAAAAATAAATTATTGCTTTGGGGGCTCAGTGAAGAACAGGTTACCAACCTGGCCGATGCAAATAAGGCAACATCGACCACTACGTTTTATAGTTCATCCACCGGATATATTACTCAATTGGATATTCGTGAAGGAGACTATATAACGGAAGGCGGTACGATTGTAAAACTGGCCAACCTTTCTACTTTATGGGCAGAAGCACAGGTTTATACATCACAAATGGCTGATGTAAACCGGAACAGTATAGCTACTGTTCAGCTACCCGATTTTGATAATAAAGAAATCAAAGGCAGAATTGAATTTGTAAACCCGGAGATAAATCCCGATACAAGGATAAATCTTATTCGTGTTTCCATCCCCAATCCCGGCCTTCTGCTCAAGCCCGGCATGCCTGCTTATGTGTTGTTAAAAAGTCCGCAGCGTCAAACACTAACTTTGCCAATTGATGCGGTTATAAGAGATGCCAGGGGGGCAACTGCATGGATACAAACCGGCAAGAACACTTTTAAAAGTGTAATGGTGCAAACAGGAATGGAAAGCAATGATCGCATTGAAATCAAATCAGGTTTAAAAACAGGAGATGTAGTTGTGTTAACGGGGGCCTACTTATTACATAGTGAGTATGTATTTAAAAGAGGAGCTGACCCAATGGAGGGGCACCATCATTAATTAAACAATAAAACAAAAAACAGAAATACTATGAAACAAAATTTCAAATATTTAGTAGCATCCCTTTTGCTGCTTGCCTCCTTTACCCTTGCGGCACAAAAGAATGAAACAATTTCCTATAATCCGAATCTTGTAAAAGACACTGCAAAGAGAAGTATCCGGTCAATGGCTTTTACAATGTTGGGAAAGGATAGTATTACCATCAGCTATTATTCGCCCGGTGTACGTAATCGGGTTATATGGGGCGGACTTGTTCCTTATGATAAAGTCTGGGTGACCGGTGCTCATAATGCTACCACATTGAATTTTCCAAAGGCATTTGTTGTAAATGGTAAGGAAATACAGGCCGGCAAATATGCTCTTTTCACCATACCGGGAAAAACAGAATGGATCATCATCATTAATAAGAACTGGGAGCAGCACCTGGCAAACGAATATGATGAGAAAGATGATATTGTCAGGGTCAACGTGAAGCCTGTGAAAAATGAATACACGGAAAGGCTGCAATATTTTGTTGAAACCGGGAAGAGAAATAAAGGTACGATTAGTATGGCCTGGGAGAATTTGAAAATTGAACTTCCGTTTTCTATCCGGAGATGAATTAAATGTTTGTAAATCTTTTATTTCATTGAAGCTTTTATAAACACCTGAAAGAAATGAAAAGTATGAGAAACTATTTTAAATTGTCTGTTGTTGTATTATCTATCTTATTTTATTCCTGCAACGATAACAGGCAGGTAGCTGAATCCCGAAATAATGGCGGCCTTTCTTTGACAAGCATTCAACTAAGTACGTTAGATGGTCAACCGGTTGACTGGAAGCAATATGGAAGCAAAGTATTATTCATCAACATATGGGCTACCTGGTGCAAACCCTGCTTGCAGGAAATGCCTTCCATTCAAAGAATGATGGAAAATTTTAAGAATGAAAATATTGTGTTTTTATTTGCATCAGATGAAACACCGGAACTGATTGAAGGTTTTAAAAACGAAAATAAGTTTCCTTTTAATTATGTTCGGCTGCTAAACCCTGAAGAAATAAATATCATGGCGCTGCCGACAACATTTATATTTAATGCAAAAGGAGAACTTGCTTTTTCGGAGATGGGATTCAGGAAATAGGATAACGAAAAAAATATTGAATTCATCAAAAATACCATAGACTCAAAATGAAAAATTTTCTTACAGTATTCGTATTGGCATCAATTATTTTTTCCTGCACTAATAATGAGTCAAGGAAGCCCGGGGTGGTGAAAGAGTTCTCATCGCCTGCAGGTGATTCCAGTGCGGAGCCTAATTTATTTACTGCACCGGATGGGCAGGTATATCTCACCTGGATTGAAAAGAAAGGGAAAGAGAGCTCTCTAAAATTCTCAACACTTAACGGTGACAAGTGGTCAGACCCGGGGACTGTTGCTTCCGGTAATAACTGGATGGTCAACTGGGCGGATTATCCCGGGATGGCTTCCGATGGGAATAATTTGATTTCTCACTTTTTGGAAAAAGGCACAAGCGGGAACCTGGCTTATGATATTAAATATGTTACATCTTCTGATAAAGGAAAATCATGGAGCAATTCAGCAATACTACACGATGATGGCAAACAGGCTGAGCATGGATTTGTTTCTATGATTCCATATGGCGATAAATTTTTTGCTTGCTGGCTGGATGGAAGAAATGCGGCAATGGAAGAAGGAGCGGGGCATGAAGGTCATTATGGGCAAATGACGATCCGTGCAGCAATAATTTCAAAGGAGGGAATAAAAGAAAACGAATGGGAACTGGATGGTAAAGTTTGTGATTGTTGCCAGACCACTGCAGCAATGACTTCCAACGGGCCGATTGTTGTTTACCGGGATAGGTCTGATGATGAAATAAGAGATATGTCAATGGTGCGGTTTGTAAATGGTGAGTGGACAAAACCGAAAACTATTTTTCCGGATAACTGGAAAATCAATGCCTGCCCCGTCAATGGGCCAAGAGCTGATGCAGTCGGAAATAATTTAGCCATTGCATGGTTCTCTCTTGCTGATAATAAAGGGGAAGTGAAAGTTGCCTTTTCAGGAAATGGTGGAGAAACTTTTGGAAAACCTTTTCGTGTGGATGAAGGTAAAACAATAGGCCGTGTGGATATTGTTATGCTGGACTCAGCAACTGCGATGGTAACCTGGTTGGAAGGCGCAGATATAAAAGCCAGGAAAGTTCATGCAGATGGTAAAATTGATAATTCAATTTTAATTGCTTCTTCTTCTGAAAAAAGAGCAAGCGGTTTTCCTCAAATGACAAAGACAGGCAAGAAATTGATTTTTGCATGGACGGATGATGAAGCAAAAACGATTAAAGTTGCTGAAATGGATTTATAAAAACTGCGGAAAAGAAAATAGTACCGGTCATTAATTCAAAAAAAAATAGTTAACGGTAGTCACCCCTCGCAGGGCTGAAAGCGTCAATCAGTTTACAAAAAGTTCTGGCAATTGCCGAATGGGGAATGCCGGAAGGAATAACCCGGTACATTCCGGGTGTGAGAATACAGTTCGTTTCCCCGATCATCATATCCAATTCTCCTTCGATAATATAGGTGATCTGCTCCTGTGGATGCTGGTGAGCCGGAATGCTGGCTCCTTTTAAAAGTTCCACATAACCAAATGTCATTTTCTCTCCGTGTGCATAATAACCGGTAATGCCAGGAACGATTTCAAGGGGTTTATTATTCTTTATTGTTTCCATAATTTTTTTTGATTATCCGGGAGTCGGGTTGGGTAAAGTTTTCCTTTGATAATTTATGAGGTTTCAAACAAACAAAAACTACCGCCCACCCATTCTTTATCTTTATTATATCGAACTCCTATCATTTTTCCCTTGCTGATGCGGGCAAGATTATTGGCAGCCACAGGCCTGGCTTCTCCATCTTTCCAGAAATAAAATAAGCGTATTTCTGCTTTGGCCGGAATATCGGGTGTCTGAATTACATCTGCATATTTTACTTTGCGCTGTAAAATCCAGTTCTCCGGGTCTTTTACTTTTTCAATATCTTCTTTTGTTACATCAATCACCACACCCTGTCCCGCAAAAGAGAATAGAGGTTTCAAAACATAATTTTCAAGATCAGCCGGTATTTGTTTTACCTCGTTTAGAAAAAATGTTTTAGGAACATAAGGATGTCTTATAAACGGCAATGTGAATTTACTGATCCGGTAAAACCAGTTGGGATGTGCCACCCAGGTTACATCCAGTTCTTCTGACATAATCTTTCCTTTTTCCTGCACTTCCGGGCTTTGATGCATCAGGTCATCAAAGATGAGGCGGTTGTAAATCCTTTTGATTTCTGTTTTTACGCCATTGTTCAGGTAAAATAATTTTCTTCCCTCTTTGATCAGTTTGGTAAGGCATACGGGTTGTATGCCGAGATAATCCTGTGTACAAAAAAAGTCAATCCTGGTTTTTTGTTTTTCAGGAAAAATTTCCAGCAATATCACATGTTCCGGTTGTTCGCCGGCAAGCAGGATTTCCTTTAGCAACCGGATATAACTTTCTTTATCATATCCGTTCAAAAATTTTGAAAAACCCGGTGGCGTATAAAAATATTTTTTATGAATATCGGGAACCATTGCTTCATAAGCAAAAAGACTGGCAAACCCCTGCATTTCTATCAACTGAGGTTCGTATTCTCCATCTTCATTCACGCATATCCCAAAATCAAAACAGATGAATTGAGTGTGATCATCTTCGTTTGGCACCCGGAGATTGGCGGGAATTGCTTTTTCTGTTAATGGTTTAAAATTTTTGTCGGCAATAATATCCATAATGCTGTCACAGGTATGCAGCATTTTTTCAGTAAATTCTCTGGGAATAAAGACCGGGGTTTCCGCAACCCGGAATTCAATGGCACCGGGATGAACGGCATTCAGTTCTTTCAGGAAAGCCTGGTAGTTGGCTTCTGTAAAACTTTCATTGAATTTTTTTCTGATTGAAGGAATCATAATCTGGATTTAAAGGAAAGATAAGAAAAAGAAAGATGTACAGTTTAATGACAACAGGTGAAATTATCCCGTGAAGTGATGTCTTTTAAACAACTATTCTGAAATTATACTTTTTCTGCGTATAAATGTTCTACTGCCTGGTTCAGAAAGTTAGGTAATACATGAGAGTAAGTCGTCATTATTTTTTCAGGGTCGCTGAGTTGCTCCAGCATGCTATGCCATTTTTCTTCTCCATAGTTTTCAATAACTGATTTCCTTTTTTCATCGCTTTGAAGGCGAATACTCATACCCAGTGCATCTGCTTCGGGATGAAACTGGGTTCCGATCATATATTCATCGAAACGAATACCCATCATAGCCCTCTCATACGGTACATGCGGCCGTTCTTTTTCGATACAAAGTATCTTGCTGCCCATTGATTTTAATATCCTGTGGTTGGGCTGAATGACCTGGTACTCCCGGCTGTCCACTGCATAAAAAGGATCTTTCAATCCTGCAAATACCGGTTCATTTCTTCCTGCTTCCAGCATGTGAATCGGGAATACACCAAAAGCTTCAGACCTTCTTTTACAAACCATCCCGGCATTGAAATGCCGGCTAGCCAATTGAAAAGAATGACAGATAAATAAAACAAATTTCTTTTGTGCCTTATCAGGATTTTTATTCCAGCGGTAAATGGAATCAACCCATTTTCCCCAGGCAATGTCCCAGTCTTCAAATCTTGTATCTAAAGGACTGCCGGGTCCGCCTGAGGATATATAGATATCGTAGGAGGTATCGGGTAATTGCTTTTTCTGCCTTACATCGAATTCATCTTTGACAATATTCCATCCGTGAATGATGGCCCAGTATTGAATAATCTCCCGTATGCAACGCATACCCTGGTTAGGCTGGCCTTCATAGAGGTCGAGGATTGCGATACGAACCTGTTTACTTTCTTCCCAATTCATCCGGCAAACATAATATTTTTTTACTTGGGCCTAAATTTTGACAGTATGAATTTTTGAATTTAAGAGTTTGCCTCAACCTATGTCGGGAATCCATAATGTAGTATCTCTCAGCAATAAGATTAAAATAGAATGAATGGTGAACATGGTAATTATATTAAAATTTTAATTTATTTTTTTTCGAATACTTTTTCACCACCGACAAAAGTCTTCAGGATATTCACTTCTAAAAGTTTTTCGGGTGCTGTTGTCATCAGGTCATTGTCAAGGACAATGAAATCAGCAAACTTTCCTTTTTCCAAAGAACCCTTTTCTTTTTCTTCAAATTGTGCTTTGGCTGCCCAGATAGTCATACCCTTTAATGCTTCTTCTCTTGTCAGTGCATTTTCCATTTGAAAACCTCCTTCCGGCCAGCCTTTTGCATCCTTGCGAACAACAGCGGCATAAAAAGTTTTTATTGGAGAAATATCTTCAACAGGGAAATCAGTACCCAGCGGCTCCCATCCGTTTTGCTGCAGCAATTGTTTAAAAGCATAAGCGCCTTTCAATCGTTCCTTACCCAGGCGATCACCTGCCCAATACATATCGCTGGTGGCATGTGTGGGCTGTACAGAGGGGATGATACTGAACTCCCCGAATAATTTAAAATCGTTTTCATTTATGATTTGAGCATGCTCCACTCTCCAGCGCAAATCATTTTTACCTTTTAAATATTTTGCATATACGTTTAATATCATCCTATTCCCACTGTCACCAATGGCATGAGTGCACATTTGCCATCCTTTTTCAGAAATAATTTTTGCTGCCGAATCAAAATGTTGTTGAGAGCTTAACAGGAAACCGTACCATCCCTGGCGATCAGAATAGGGCTGCAACAAACAAGCTCCCCGTGAACCTAAGGCACCGTCTGCAAGAAATTTAAATCCGCACACACTCAGGCGATCTGTTTTTATTTTCCCCTGCCCGACTGAGTCGTTCAGGCGGGCATTCTGAAAAGCAAAATCCATATTTTCCTTATTGTCACTCAGCAATACATATATCCTCATTTTCAGGTCACCGGCTTTTTGCAGGCTATCCATAAACAGTGCTGTTTTGTAACCCAGGCCACATTCGCTTACTGATGTTAATCCTGCAGCAAAGCAATTTTGTTGTGCATCCAGCAGCGCTTCTTTTAATTCCGCAACTGAGCTTGCCGGGATTTTAATTGATACCAAGTCAACCGCATTGTCAACAAGTATTCCTGATAGTTTTCCGTTTTTTACTTCTACTTCACCGCCGGTTAATTTATCGCCGGCTTTTACTTCGGAAAGCTCTAATGCTTTTTTATTTGCAATGGCAGCATGTCCGTCCACTCTTGTCAAAAACACAGGACGATCCGGAAAAAGTTCATTTAATTTTTGATTGTCAGGAAACGTTTTTACATTCCAGTCATTCTGATCCCAACCTTGTCCCAGTAGCCAGCCGTTAGGGTTTTCTGTTGCAAATGATTTTACTTTTTCTAAAATTTCCTCCCAGCTTTTTGTCCCGGTCAGATTCACCCGGTTTAAAGAAAAGCCATAGCTCGTAAAGTGTGAATGTGCATCCATCAGCCCAGGGTAAATAAACTTGCCCCGGGCATCCGTCTTTTCTTTAGCGTCAAATTTTTTTTCGAGGTCAATGGTTTTTCCGGTGGCCACAATTTTACCGTCTTTTATAGCCATGGCTTCAGCGATGGAAAACGAAGAATCTACTGTGTAGATGGTGGCGTTGAAAATTAAGAGGTCTGCTTTTTCCCTGGTAGAACATGAATAAATCAAAGTCGAAATTAAAAGCGGGGCAATCAGTTTTTTCATAAAAAAATAAATTAAGGGAAATGAAATTAAACAAATTCTTTACCTTTTGTACAAAATCTACTGAAATGAGAAACTTATTAATTGTCTTTTCGGTTATGCTAATTGTTTTTTCCTGCACTCAACCCGGCACTGAAACCACAGGTAGCAATATGCCGGTTTCTCAATATTTCAATTATGGAGATACAGGGGTGCAAACAGCAGGTGTAAAATTGATTCCCGTAACTACTCCTGCCGGTATATTTAAAGTTTGGACCAAACGCTTTGGAAACAATCCTAAAATAAAAGTACTGTTATTGCATGGCGGCCCTGCAGCAGGGCATGAATACATGGAGTGCTTTGAAAGTTTTTTCCCGAATGAGGGATTTGAATTTTATGAATACGATCAATTGGGCGCCCCTTACAGTGATCAGCCGAAAGACAGCAGCTTGTGGACCATTCCCCGTTTTGTGGATGAAGTGGAACAGGTGAGAAAAGCAATTGGAGCCGACTCCACAAATTTTTATGTATTGGGAAATTCATGGGGTGGAATATTAGGAATGGAATATGCCTTGAAATACCAGGGCAATCTGAAAGGATTAATTGTTGCCAATATGGTGGCAAGTGCCCCGGAGTATGGTAAGTATGCAGAAGAAGTATTATCAAAAACAATGGATCCAAAGATTTTAAATGAAATAAAATCTATTGAAGCCAAAGGGGATTTCGGTAACCCGAGATATATGGAACTGCTGATGCCGAATTTTTATAAGCAGCATATATGCCGGTTGGCAGAATGGCCGGATGCCATCAACCGGACTTTTGCTCATTTAGGCGGAATGGAAGTGCCCTCCCAGATTTATACAATCATGCAGGGACCTTCAGAATTTGGAATATCGGGCAGGTTGGCAAACTGGGATATAAAGAACCGGTTGAAAGAAATTCGGATACCCACATTGATGGTAGGAGCTAAATTTGATACGATGGATCCCAAAGCCATGGAAGAGCAAAGTAAAATGGTGCAAAAGGGACGCTATTTGTATTGTCCCAATGGCAGTCATATGAGTATGTGGGATGATCAAAAAGTTTTTATGGATGGTGTGATAGAGTTTATTCATGATGTAAACGACGGGAAATTTTAGAAGCTACTGTTCCCGGAGAAAACATGTAAAAGGTAAATACGGAGGTTTTCTTTTATTCAGTGCAATATCCTGAGGACAGGTAGAGTTTTATTCCCTGACAGGATAACAACTGTTCGTGCACTGGTTTCTTAACTAACTATTTGTGGCGGTTGTACTACAAGCCTGTTGTAGTATTGAGTACGCAGGGTTTCTTTCTCATTCTATTTTTTTTTGTCTCCTGTTTTTGTTTCTTTAAACATCATTATGAAACGGGAAAAGTTACTGATACTTATTGTAGATGATAATTTGAATTTTATTAAAAGGGTTATCAACCTGATTGAAGAGCAGGAAAATATTGGCTATATCAATGTCGCCCACGATTATGAACAGGCATTGAAATTTATAGAAGAAGAAAAGCCGGACCTGGTTTTACTGGATATTAATCTCCCCGGCAAAAGCGGTATTGAGTTACTCAGGAAAATTAAAGGTTCCGGAAGTGAATGTGAGGTGATCATGATTACCAACCATGCTGATGATTATTATAAAAAAGTTTGCCGGGATCTGGGCGCCGATTATTTTTTAGATAAATCAATTGAGTTTTCAATGCTTCCTGAAATTATTGGAAATATCCAGTTAAAATAATTATTAACTATTTAAAAAATATCTTGAAATAAATTTTTAAATGCTTGTTGATTCTAAAACTGAACTGTGTAATAAATGACTATGAAAAAGAGATGGGGCGCCCTGAAACGGATTATAGGTAGTGAAAGGCCGCAAGGTGTATTTCTTTCGTTGTTGGATGAAGATGGGAGTATTGTCAACGCCAACATAAATATGCAGAAAGTGCTCAATTTGAAAAATCCCAGGCATTCTAAAATCAACTTTTTTAACCTGATTCCTCCTGCCCAGGCTGAAAGTTTTAAAAATACGATTTCGGTGGTGGCAAAGGAGGGCAAACCCGGAAAAATAGAATTGTGTCTTTGTAATGGCGTATATCACCCGATGAAATGGGAAGTGAATTCAATTGATGCTGGGGAGAGCCCGGTAAAAAGATTTCTCTGTATCGGGCAAAAGTTGCTTGACGGAGAACGAACCGGGAAATTCAACAACTTCTTAAAAAATAATTTCCAGGAGTTTTTTGAAGACAAGAAGGCGGGTATTATTTGCAGGGATATTAATGGAGAATTAATCGCCATCAGCCAGAGTGCTGTTGAAATTTTTAATATTTCCCAGGAAAGATTATATCAGCTTAATAATATTGAAAACCTATGGAACACCCATTGGATGATAACGACAGAAAGGGGCGAACCGGTTTCATTTGACAAAACACCATTCATGAAAGCGTTGCGTACCGGAACGCCCCAAAAAGAGACACTTTTTTTCCGGTTAAAAGATGGTGAAAGGCGGAGTGTCCATTATGAATCCCAACCGGTTTTTGAAGCAGGACTGGAAACTCCCTTTTCTGTCGTTTCCAAAATTGTTGATGTCACCCCCGAAAAAAAACAAACTGATGTACCGGCAGTGCTGGAGTTGGTTTTGAGAGGCTATATGGAAGATAGCCCCGATATGTCATGGGTGGTTGATGAGGAAGAACGATTGGTTTTTGCCAATCATTCATTTTGTGAACGTTTTGAAATAAATGGGAGTAATGCAATTGGAAAGAAACTGAGTGAACTGCTGCCTCCGGCTGTTGCTGATTTATTTTTTGAAAAAAACACACAGGTTCTGAAATCAGGCAAGTTCATTGAAGCAGAGAAAAAGATTGAACTTGCCGGTGGAATGAGTTTTAACCTGCTCATCCATTTTTTCCCTGTTAATCTTCTTTCCGGTAAAAAACTCCTGGGTGGTTTTGCAGTGAAGCTGTCCGGGAAGCAACTGGTAGAATCGCAACTCAGGGAAGCTAATGAAAGGTTGTTAAATTTCAACCGTGCTGCCAATGATGCTATTTGGGAATGGGATATGCAGGCAGGAAAGACGTTCCGGAATGAACAGCTAATGGATATGATCGGCTACTCCAATGAGGAGCCTAAAGGAATTTCCTGGTGGCTGCGGCGTATTCACCCTGAAGACCGAAACAGGGTTAGTGATACAATCAAAGCAGCAACAGATAATCAATCTATGACCTGGGAGGATCAGTATCGTTTTAAATGCGCTAGCGGAAAATTCATACATATCCAGGACAGGGGGTTTATTGTTTATGAAAACGGGTTGCCTGTTAAGATGATCGGCTCCTTGCAGGATATTTCAGCAATAAAAAAACTTAAAGACCAACTGGTAGATGAGAAGTTGCAGAATCAAAAGGAACTATCTGAAACGGTAATACGTGTCCAGGAAACGGAACGGAGAAGAATCGGGAGTGAGCTGCATGATAATGTGAACCAGATACTCACGACTACAAAGCTTTTTGTGGAAATGCTGACACCTGCCAATAAAAACGAAAAAGACATTAAGAAGAAAAGCATTGAATACCTTCTTTCTGCAATTGAAGAAATCCGTAAGCTCTCCCGGGAGCTTGCTGCGCCGGAGCTGAAAGAAAAAAGCCTTGTAGATACAATCCGGAAAATGGTGAATGACATTAATGAATCTAGAGCAATAAAGGTGAAGTTTGTTCACAATGCAGAAACAGATCTGCTGAGTCCCGGCAGGAAGGTTACCCTGTTTCGCATCCTGCAGGAACAGGTGAAAAATATTATAAATTACAGTAAGGCCGGTGAAGCCACTATTTATCTTGACTGTAATTCAGATGTTGCACAACTTGTCATCCGGGATAATGGTATTGGATTCGATGCACAGAAAATCAAAACGGGAATAGGCCTGGCAAGCATCCATGACCGGACAAATTATTATAGTGGCACAGTAGAGCTTGAAACCGCTTCGGGAAAAGGATGTACGCTTACGGTAAAAATTCCTGTCTCCTGATACTACCCGGTTCCTGCCTGGTATCAGGTATTTTGAAAAACAATGACGATATTAAAATGAACAGATTCTCAGATGGGGGTATAATCAATAAAGAGCTATAATCAGATATAGTATAAGGGAAGAATCGAAAAAGCCCGGATTGAAAAATTAGCGATAACGACCTGTGTATTGAGGATTGGTGGGGCAACCATACCTGTTTCGGGAAGAAAAGCAGGAGCTGAAAAATACAGCCAGCGCTATTACAACCAGTATTGCATAAATCCTGTTTCTCATGTATTCTTATATTTGTTTTTTAAACGGGAAAAGACTTTAATTATTTTGCAAATATACTATCCTTTATAAAAATCTTAGCCCGGAACCGGTACCGGTAAGTAAAATTCGTTTTAAAAACATTTCAAACTATTATCTTTGCCGATTCAAATTTGATAAAAAAGTATAATTTCTAACCTCCTATGTTGCAATTAACCAAGCCTATTGCCTTTATTGATCTTGAAACTACAGGCACTAACCTGGGCACAGACAGAATTGTGGAAATAGCAATTGTGAAAATTCTTACAGATGGAACAAAGAGCGTTAAGCGAAAGATTATTAATCCTGAAATGCCAATTCCCGCTGGTGCCAGTGAGGTACATGGTATAACAGATGAAATGGTAAAAGATGCCCCCACATTCAGGCAAGTGGCAAATGAACTGAAACAAATGCTGGATGGTTGCGATATTGCCGGGTATAATTCTAACCGGTTTGACATCCCTTTACTGATGGAGGAATTTCTGAGGGTGCAGGTAGAGTTTGATATGAAAGGCAGGAAAATGGTAGATGTGCAAAAGATTTTTCACCAAATGGAACAACGGACTTTAAGTGCTGCCTATAAATTTTATTGCAATAAACAACTGGAAGGAGCTCATGGTGCAGAAGTAGATGCCACTGCCACTTATGAAATCCTGCTTTCACAGCTTGAGAGATATCCGTCTCTGGGCACTACAATAGATTCGATTTTAAAAGTAATCGGCGATGAAACAATTGTTGATTTTGCCCGCCGTTTTATTTTTGAAAATGGAGTTGAAGTTTTCAATTTTGGAAAATATAAAGGCCGCCCGGTAGCCGATGTTTTGAAAGCAGAGCCTCAGTATTATGATTGGATGATGAAAGGTGATTTTCCCCAGCACACCAAGCAAAAACTTACAGAAATATTTACCCGTGCCATGCTGAAAAAAGGATAATTACTATTGATGTTGCCGGTTGAAAGATTAACATCATTTCTGCTTCTATTATCTTAAATTCGTGGTTTGCTATTTTAATTCTTTACTTGGAAAAGCTAGTTGTTATACCAACCTATAACGAAAAAGAGAATATCAGTAATATTCTTCATGCCATTTTTGGACTCAACAATGGTTTTCATGTACTGGTAGTTGACGACAGCTCTCCGGATGGCACTGCACAAATTGTAAAAGATCTGCAGCAAAAATTTCCGGAACAATTATTTATCGAAGAGCGAAAAGGTAAGTTGGGTTTAGGTACCGCATATATTCATGGCTTCAAGTGGGCCATTGCAAAAGATTATGCTTTCATTTTTGAAATGGATGCAGATTTCTCTCATGATCCTAACGACCTTCCCCGCCTCTATGTGGCATGTAAAAACGAAGGAGCCTACCTGGCTATTGGCTCACGGTATATAAAAGGCGGTGGCTTTGTCAATTGGCCCCGCAACCGTATTCTTTTATCCCGTGGCGCATCCTTTTACACGAGATTGATAACATGGATGCCTGTGAAAGATCCTACGGCCGGATTTATTTGTTACCGGAAAGAAGTTTTGGAAACCATCAACCTGGACGAAATTCGTTTTGTAGGATATGCTTTCCAGATTGAAATGAAATTTGCTGCCTGGAAACTCCGTTTTAAAATTAAAGAAGTCCCCATTCTTTTCCGGGACCGGACAATGGGTAATTCTAAAATGAATAAAGGCATTGTGAAAGAAGGAATACTGGGTGTGTTGAAACTGCGGTGGCACAGCCTCTTCACCAATTACAGGAAAAAAGTGAAAAACACAGTTCCCGAGTCTGATGTTTCACATGAGAATGTATTGGCGGAATCTAAATAATCAGTTCCGAAAGTTTTGTTCCTTCAGTATAGATACTTGTTCCTACTTGCTTTTTCCTTAGTTTGCGGATGTAATGAAAAAATCTTTTATCCAACTGCATATTGCTGTTTTCCTGGCAGGTTTTACCGGGCCCCTTGGGAGATTAATCCAGTTGAATGAAGGTTTGTTGGTGTGGTACCGATTACTCATTACAGCAGGCACTATGTGGTTGATTTTTTCTTTCACCAAAAAACTGCAGCCCATCCCGATTAAAGATATATTCAGATTATCTGCTGTCGGGTTGTTGTCGGCTTTGCATTGGGTGGCATTTTATGGCTCTGTAAAAAGTTCGAATGTGTCAGTCGCCCTTGTTTGTTTTTCCTCTGTCGGTTTTTTTACAGCATTAATAGAACCCGTTTTGGGCAGAAAAAAAATGAATTGGATAGAATTATTCCTGGGAGTGCTTGTGATGGCAGGCATTTATATAATATTTCATTTTGATCCGAAGTATAAGACCGGTATCCTGCTGGGGGTAGCCTGTGCTGTGCTGCTTGCATTTTCTGTAATCTTTCTCCGGAGCTTCATTCAACGTATGAATCCGGAAACAGCGTTAACCTGGCAATTGAGCGGCGCCTTTATTTACCTGACAGTATTAATGCCATTGTATTTATATTATTTTCCCACTCATTATATTATACCGGATTTTAATGATTGGATGTGGCTTTTATTCCTGGGTTGGATTTGCTCTGTTCTTGCCTTTTTGCTCACAGGGTATTCTTTAAAAAAACTTACAGCCTTTACCGTTAACCTGTCTTTTAACCTGGAGCCGGTTTATGGAATTATTCTCGCATTTATTTTATTTGGAGAAAGCAAAGAATGGAGTTGGTCTTTTTTCCTGGGCTTTGCTTTCATTGCTGTTTCATTGGTACTTCATGTCATCTTTTTATTAAAACAAGAAAAGAAACTGGAATCGAATGCCATCAACTGACTATCATAAACGGATTATTGACTATTATAAGGAAAGTGAAAATGCGTATAAAGACGCCTGGGACCTGAAGAAGAGCCAGGCCATTCATTTTGGATATTGGGATGATACGGTTCGTTCTTTCCGGCAATCGTTAGCAAAAATGAATGAGGTGATGGCTATTACAGCCCGGATCAGGCCGGGTGAAATAGTTTTAGATGCCGGTTGTGGTGTAGGCGGCAGCAGTATATTCCTTGCTTCAAAAATCGGGTGCCGGGTCATCGGAATCTCTTTAAGTGAACGCCAGGTACAACAGGCAACTGAAAATGCTAAAGAGAAAAAATTACTTTCCCAGGTTGGTTTCAAAGTGATGGATTATTGTGAAACTGATTTTCCTGACGAAAGTTTTGATATAGTGTGGGGATGTGAAAGTGTTTGTTATGCTGATGACAAAGAAAGATTTATCCGGGAAGCCTATCGTTTACTAAAACCCGGCGGAAGACTGGTAGTTGCTGACGGATTCGTAACGAAATTTGAGTACAACAACCATCCTGTTATCCGTAAATGGCTGGAAGGCTGGCAGGTGAATTATCTTGAAACCATGGAACGGTTTTGCAGTTTTCTTCAACAGGCAGGGTTTAGGAATGTTTTATATAAAGATATTTCAACTTATACGGCAAGTTCTTCAGGCCGTTTGTACCGGTATTATTATTTGGCATCGTTTTATGTATGGTGGAAAAAGATGACTTCCCGCCGGCGATTTTCAGAAATGCAAATCAAAAATATTGCTGCCTGTAAATTTCAGTATCTCGGTATGAATAAAAAATTATGGCAATATGGATTGATAGTTGGCGAAAAATAAATTAAGTTTTTATTTTCCTCTTATCTTTAAATCAAGTAAACATTGAAGATATGAAAACCATTTCCATTTTCTGCTTCCTGCTTTTTGTTACTTTCATTTCAGCAGCGCAAAAAAAACCGTTGGATCATTCAGTTTATGATGGATGGCAGAGTATAGGTGAGAAGATGATCAGCAATGATGGCAGATGGGTGGTATATACAATTTGCCCCCAGGTAGGAGATACCACACTTGTAATCCAATCAGCTGATGCAAAGTATAAGAAAGAAATGGAACACTGCAAAAGTGCTATGATTACTGAAGATAGCCGTTATGTCATTTTTAAGATTCGGCCCTTATATAAAGAGCTGCGTGAAGGCTGGATCAAAAAAAAGAAACCTGATGAAATGCCGAAAGATTCTTTAGGGATTATTGAGCTGGGTACGGATAATGTCTGGAAAAAGGCAGCAGTTAAAAATTTTAAAACTCCCGATAAGTCATCCGGCTGGGTGGCTTACCAGGCAGGTAATGAGAAAACTGCTTCGGGTGAAAAAAATGCGGCTCCGGGTTCCGACTTATTCCTCCGCCAACTATCGGATGGCAAAGAAAAAATTTTTAAAAATATCAATGAATATTATTTCAATAAAAGCGGGAGAAAACTTTTAATGCTCACAGCTAAAGCTCCCAAAGACTCATTGAGTAAAAACTATGTATTGCTCTATGACCTCCGGGTGGGTGTGATGGATACCTTGAGCCGGGGTGGAAATGAATTCAGGAATTTCACCATGACGGAGGATGGATCACAGGTTGCTTTTATTGCAGAACGTGATGCTGCTCCTAAAGCGTTGCAAAAATTTTATAAACTCTGGTATTTCAAAGAAGGAATGGACAGCGCCATGATGCTGGTGGATAAAAATTCTGCCGGTATGATGATGGGAATGACAGTGAGTGAATTCAGTCGCCCGGATTTCAGCAAAAGCAACCAACGGTTATTTTTTGGTACAGCGCCTATAGAATCTCCGAAAGACACTTCATTAATAGATATTGACCTGGTAAAAGTAGATATCTGGAATTATAAAGATGATTATTTGCAGACGGTTCAAACTAATCCAAACCGGCTCAGAAATGATTTGCAGAAAAATTACCTGGCTGTTTATGATTTCGGAAGTAATGCTATCCGCCAACTGGGTTCTGAAAAAATACCACAGGTTAGTCAAACTAAAGAAGGTGATGGCGATATCTTTATTGGAGTTACTGATTTCGGTAAGCGTATTGAAAGTCAATGGCTGGGAAGTACCCGGAAAGATATTTATGCCATTGATGTAAGAACTGGAGATAAAAGACTTGTAAAGGGAAACCTGGATGGGATGATTTATCCTTCCTCTACCGGCAACTATATTATGTGGTATGATCGCCCTGCAAAAAACTATTTTGCCTGGGATGGAAAAACAGCAAAAAACATTACCGGGAAAATAAAAGTGCCATTGTGGAATGAAGATTATAACAACCCGGATTATCCTCCTCCTTACGGAGTAATGGGCTGGCAGGAGAGTGATTCTGCTGTTTATATTTATGATAAGTATGATATCTGGAAAGTGGATCCTACAGGAAAAAAGAATCCTGAAAACGTATTGAATACAGCAGCAGGAAGAAAGAATAAAATCATCTCAAGATATATTTCTACAGATCCTGAGGAAAAATCTATCCCTGCTGATAAAGGAATTCTGTTCCGGAGAATTAATGACATGAACAAGAAATCCTGTTTTGCTATTTTCAATCTTGGCAGCAAAGTATTTACTTTCGCCCCGGGTTTTGTGGATTATTCTTTTGGCACTCCCTTAAAAGCAAAGGATAAAGACATATTGGTTTATACAAAAGAAAATTTCAAAGAATCTCCCGACCTATTTTGTACAAACGAAATCCCCCTGACTAATAAAAACGCTTTCTCAACGGCGACGGAGACAAAATTGTCATTCATCAATCCACAGCAAAGTAATTACAACTGGGGAACAGCCGAATTAATTCGCTGGAAAACATTTAAAGGCAAACCGGCAGTAGGAATCGTGTATAAGCCTGAAGATTTCAATCCGAAGAAAAAATATCCTGTGATTTGTTATTTCTATGAAGAATTAGATAATACATTAAATAATTATTATCCTCCGGCACCCATCCGCAGTGCTGTGAATATTCCTTTTTTTGTCAGCCGTGGTTATATCGTTTTTGTGCCCAGTATTAAATACGAAGTCGGGCATCCGGGAAAGAGTGCTTATGATTACATTGTCAGCGGCGCAAAAATGCTAATTACAAAAGGCCTGGCAGATCCGAAAAATATCGCTATCCAGGGACATAGCTGGGGTGGTTACCAGGTTGCTTATCTTATCACAGCTACCAATATGTTCAAAGCGGCCTGGTCCGGTGCGCCGGTTGTAAATATGACCAGTGCTTATGGAGGAATTAGATGGGAGAGCGGAGTAGTGCGGGAATTTCAATATGAGAAAGGACAAAGCCGTATCGGAGGCAACTTATGGGATAAGTACAATTTGTATATTGAAAACTCTCCTTTGTTTCATTTAAAAAATGTGACAACACCTTTGGTCATGATGGCGAATGATAACGATGGCGCTGTTCCCTGGTACCAGGGAATTGAAATGTTTACTGCCATGAGAAGGTTAGGAAAAAAAGTATGGATGTTCAATTATAACGGACAAGGCCATGGTTTAACCGAAAGAAAAGATAAGCTCGATTACCAGATTCGGATGCAACAATTTTTTGACTGGATATTAAAAGGCGATTCTCCTGCCCGCTGGATTACAGAAGGTGTTCCTGCAGTGAAAAAAGGAAAGGAGTGGGGATTGGAAGCAGATAGAAATTAGGATTTGAGACTTTCATCTTTTGTGATTTTAAAAATCGTCATTCTGATTTCAGAATTCTAAGCTGCTGGTGCCGAAATATAACGAACCAGGCTTCTTTTTGCAATCGGTAACAGCGTTTCATCTATCGGGAAGCTTAATCCGGACTCAATTGAATACACAGCCGGGTTAGGCAGTTCATTTCTTTTCCGTATCAGTTCAGATTTTATTTGCTCATAGGTATTGGATAAACTCCGCTGCCATTTATCTATGAACAGGGTTTTTATACTTCTGAATTTCTCATCGTGCCTTTCAAAAAAAGAAAGCCGGTAATGGTAAACGTAGGCAGTTTTGTTTTTTCCCTCACTTAAAAAGAAATAACCTTCCTGGGTATCCAGCGGAATAATCCCGATGGGAGCTATATTGATTTTTTCTTCAACGAATTCATAGATCTCTGTCCCATTGTTGATGGCGCTTTTAATTTTACCTTCTGAAAAATTGATTATATCCTCAAGCTCCTGCATCAACTCGCTGTCGTCAATCATCTGCTCATATAGAAGCTGAAGTTTTTGCAATTGAATACCGTTTAATTTCTTCGGGAAGTGTTCCTGCAGAAATTTCTTATTCTCCCGGAAAGCTACAATGTTGTTGTAATGAAAAATAATGTCTGACAATTGGGGATATAATTTGTTTTCATTGAAGTATCGGTTGACTTCCTGCAGATAGGCAAGAAGCGTATATTTCTTCAATTCAAAATCTATATATCCTTCAGCAAACCAGGTTTCAGATAAAGATTTCATAGTGGCTGGGTTTAGTATTATCTAATTTACAAAAAAGACGGGGAAATTGCCAATAGGGTTTAATTTTAACTTGTTAAATGCTTTTTTATGAAATATGCAGCACTCCTGTTCCTGGTGGTTTTCATCTCCTGCAGCCATACCTACTATATTGTAAGACATGCTGAGAAGGCTCCTGCCTCTTCTGAAATGATGAGTAGCGATATGCCTCTTTCGGATGCCGGAAAAGAAAGGGCATCCGCTTTGAAAGAATTGATGAAAAATAAGAAAATACATTATGTTTTTTCTACAAATTTCATCAGGACCCGGTCTACTGTAGAACCCACGGCTGGCTATTTTCATTTGCAAACAGAAATGTATGGACCTGTTCCCGATCCAGGCTTTATTTCAAAAATGAAATCATTACGAAAAAATGTTTTGATTTCCGGTCACAGCAATACTATAGATGATGTTGTAAATATGCTTTGTGGAAAAACAGAAGTTCCCGGCGATCTCCCTGAAAGCGAATATGATAATCTTTTTATCGTAAAAAAAGTTGGAAAGCGTTTTGTTTTCATTCGGGAAAAATACGGAGCTCCTTCTAACTGATTATCCCATTGAGTCTGATCCGCCTTTGTCTGGTTTAGAATTCCAGTCCAGGTTAAATAGAAGGGAAATATGAATGTAACCTTTTTTGGTTTTATCAGAAGTTGAAAAATCTGTTTGCTTCATATATCCGGTTTGACATGAAAAAGTCTCAGTAAATACATAACCGCACCCGGCAAAAAAACGATTTCTTATAAAATAAGGAGCCCGGGTTGTAAAGAAGAGTTCATTGGAGCTGTTTAAGAAAAAAGTTCCGGGTACTATAGTTTTTTTAGAAATAGGTAAAGAGGCATTCAGGCGATAACGGAAGCGATGACGAAAACCATCGCTTGTCCAACGTTGTTCTACTCTGTACCGGTGATCTAGTTTAAGTCTTTTCTCATTTTGATTCATATTGAGCTGCAACCAGGTACGGAATTCATCATTTACTTTTGGTGTTCTGAAGTTTCCAGTTGGCAAAAAGGTCTGATATGTTCCTAATCCGGCTGTCAACGAAATGTTTTTTGATAATTTTAAATTGGCGCCTCCTTTTAACTCGTAATATGAAAAGTCGTCGTAAAAACTCATGGAGCGCAACTGCACTTCCGTAAAGAGACTCCAGTTGTCATTTAATTTTATTTTAGTATTGATAAGACTCCAGGTTCCGGTTTGAGCTATTGCAGTATTGTAGAAAAAATATATGAATACCAGTATGCAAAGTTTCTTATGCATCATGGGTGTTTATAAATTTTTAATGTTAAATGTTTTGATGAAACGTATCAAAAATCTCTTTCTGCATTAAAATTTTCCAACTCATTTGCCAGGGCAGAAAGGAAAGTAGCGCCAAGACTTCCATCAATAATGCGATGATCATAACTCAATGACAGGTACATCATGTGGCGTATGGCAATACTGTCTCCGTGTGGAGTTTCAATCACTACCGGACGTTTTTTTATAGCTCCGACAGCCAGTATCGCTACCTGGGGTTGATTGATAATGGGAGTACCCATCAGGCTTCCAAAAGTGCCCACATTTGTAAATGTAAAAGTACCTCCCTGCGTATCATCCGGTCTTAAACGATTGTTACGGGCATTATCTGCCAGGTTGTTGACTTGCTTAGCCAGCCCGACCAGGTTTAATTGATCAGCATTTTTTATTACAGGAACAATCAGGTTGCCGGAAGGCATGGCCGTTGCCATTCCTATATTGATATCTTTCTTTACGATTATCTTATCACCTTCCACCGAACTGTTTAGCAACGGGAATTTTTTAATACACTTCACAATAGTTTCAACGAATAACGGTGTGTAAGTGATTTTAGTTCCTTCTCTTTTTTCAAATTCTTTTTTCACTCTGTCCCGCCACATCACAAGATTACTGACATCCGCTTCGGTGAAACTAGTGACATGCGGGCTTGTATGCTTACTGCGAACCATGTGTTCTGCAATCAGTTTTCTCATCCGGTCCATTTCGATAATCTCAACATTGCCGCTATAAGTAGTAAGAGCGGTAGAGGAGACCTGTGCTTCCATTTTTGAAACCGGTATTATCATTTCCTCTTTTTGACTTCTGACAACAGGCCCCGGGGTTTTTAAGCTACCGCTTTTTTTGTCACTGACATATTGCAAAATGTCTCTCTTTGTTACCCTGCCTTCATTCCCGGTACCGGGAATGTTTTCTAATTCCGACATGCTCACGCCTTCGCTGGCAGCAATATTTAAAACCAATGGGGAATAAAAACGATTTACATTTTGGTTAACCGGTTTTTGTGTATCCTGGAAATGACTGCTGTCAAATGAAGCGGGCTGGAATGTTTCAACAACCTCAGTTTCGTCACGGCTCTGATCTCCCGTTTCCTGATGCAGGGAAGGGGTCGGGGTAAAAGTGGACCGGGTTGCTGTTTCGCCGGTTGCTGTTTTTACCCGGGCAATTGTAGTGCCTACCGGTACAACATCATTAACATTATATAGAATTTCTTCTATAATGCCTTCGGTTGTGCTGGGCACTTCGCTATCTACTTTGTCAGTTGCGATCTCTAAGACTGTCTCATCCATCTTAACTGTATCGCCGGGTTGTTTATGCCATTTTAAGATGGTAGCTTCCATTATACTTTCACCCATTTTTGGCATGATCAGGTCAACTATAGCCATAGCAGAATATCAGTTTTTCAATTGCCGGTTTAAGAATTAATTCTATAGAGGTCAAAGGTAAAGTTTTCCGTATAATCTTCTAAAGATTGTTGGGTTGCAAATCTGCCAGGATGAACTTTCTCAGCATATTCAATGCATACATAGATGTTTGCTGAATATTTCTCTCCCTGTCAAAACGAAAATGAAATTGTTTTGTTACCGTTTTTTTCTTATTTCCTACTGCCACCCATACAGTTCCCACCGGTTTCTCTTTGCTTCCACCATCCGGTCCCATAATACCTGAAGTAGCGATTGCATAGTCCACGTTTAATTTCACAATGACTCCACTGATCATTTGCAATACGGTTTCCTCGCTTACAGCACCTGATGTTTTTAATGTTTCCCGCTTTACTCCCAACACTGTTTCTTTTACTTCGTTGGCATAACTTACAATACTGCCCTTGTAATATTGTGATGAGCCGGAAACGGAGGTTATTAAATGTGCAATATAACCACCGGTGCAACTTTCGGCAGTGGCTAACGTTTTGTTTATTGATTTCAATATTCTTCCAATCACTACTTCCATTGGAACATCTTCTTCAGCTACCAGGTAATCTTTAATTAAATCTTTTAATTTTTCAACATAAGGAATCATCTGGTTTTCCAGGTCTGTCGCATTTTCACCTTTTGCAGTCAATCGCAGTTTTACCATCCCGTATGCCGGCAAATAAGCCAGCCTGATATTCGGTGACAAGGACGCTTCCCAATCCTTTATTTTATCAGCAATAAAAGATTCGCCCTGGCCTGCCGTAAAAAATGTTTTATGTACAATAGCAGGTAATTCAAAATGATTTTTCAGCCAGGGTAGCACTTCTTCAGTCATTAATCCTTTCATTTCTGCGGGAACACCCGGTAACGAAAAAAAAGATTTTCCTCCTTTTTGAAAATGCATCCCGGGTGCTGTTCCTCTTAAATTAGGTATGACAGTGCAGGTATCCGGTACCTCAGCTTGTTTCTTATTGGACTCGAGCAATGGCCCGCTTCGGAGATACACTTTTTCAAACAGGTATTTGATGTGCTCCAGCACCTTTTCATTTAAAACTAATTGTCCTCCAAAATATTTACACAGCAATGGTTTCGTGATGTCATCTGCCGTAGGTCCCAATCCGCCGGTAAGAATTATGATTTCCGAATTCCTGCTTTCTTCATCCAATGCATTCCAGATTTCATCCCAGTCATCACCAACTGCCAACCGGTGATGTACCCAAATACCGATTTTATTCAGCTCTTGTGAAATAAAAGCACTGTTAGTGTCAATGGTTTGCCCGATCAGAAGCTCATCGCCAATAGTGATAATGGACGCATTTATTAACTGCATAGAAAACAAAGGTAGGAGTTGGTTAAATTTGAACTGTATTATCTTATTATTAAATGTAAATGCTGTATGAAAAGAAATCTCTTATTATTGAGTTTTGGATGGCTCACTTTTTCATTATCTGCTCAAACGATAGCTGTTAAACTTAAAACTGCATTTCAAAAATTTGAACACGATCCGCAATTGAAAAATGCAATCAGCTCGTTATATGTTATTGATGCAAAAACCGGGAAACTAATTTTTGATAAGAACTCAGGAATTGGCCTGGCAGGAGCTTCGACTCAGAAAATTGTTACAGCCGCAACCGCTTTTGAATTGTTGGGGAAAGATTACAGGTTCAGAACAGAACTTGGTTATTCCGGATCCATACGGGAGAAAATATTGAATGGCAATTTGTATGTTATCGGCACCGGAGATCCTACATTGGGAAGCTGGAGATGGGCGCAGACAAAAGATTCAGTGGTGCTTTCACAATGGGTTCAGGAAATTAAAAAGCAAAATATTCTGAAGATTAACGGCATGCTATCCACCAATACCTCCCGGTTTGCTTACCAGGCTATACCCGATGGATGGATCTGGCAGGATATTGGTAATTATTACGGTGCCGGATCCTATCCTCTCAATTGGAAAGAAAATCAATACGACCTCAACCTGATGTCCGGTAAAAAGCTGAATGATCCGGTAAAAGTTTTAAATGACAGTTTATACCCGTTTGATGTTAATGAGCTTTCATCTGCTGCTATTGGCACAGGTGACAATGCATACATTTATTATGATCGTTCTTTAGCAGGAACCATTCCTGTAAATGAAAAATCTTTTTCCATATCAGGTGCAACTACCGATCCTGTGGCAGGGCTGCTTACGGATCTGAATGCTGTACTTGTAAAAAACTCAATTTCGTTTTCAATTTCTGATAAAGGATATGACCGCTATCGTTTCAGGGAGGATTCCAATTTGTTAAAAAAGATTCATCTTTTTTATACTTATTATTCTCCAGCGATGGATTCTCTGATATACTGGTTTTTACAAAAAAGTATCAACCTGTATGGTGAAGCATTAATTAAAGAATTTGCCTACGAACGAAATGGTTTTGGCTCTACCGGCCAGGGAGTTGATATTGTTATTGATTTCTGGAAGCAAAAAGGGATCGGCGAAAATGAGTTGCATATTGTGGATGGTTCCGGTCTTTCTCCTCTAAACCGGGTAACCACGCATGCCCAGGTAGAAGTGTTGAAATATGCAAAAAGCAGGAAATGGTTTCCCTATTTTTTTGATGCACTTCCGGAATACAATAAGATGAAAATGAAAAGCGGAACGATTAATGGTGTAAAAGGATTTTCAGGTTATCATACTTCAAAGAAGGGAGAATCATTTATTTTTTCATTTCTTGTTAATAATTATAATGGTTCGCCTTCTGCCCTGGTGGAAAAAATGTATAAAGTGCTGAATGTTTTAAAATAATTTTTTTCTTTTTTTTTAGAGACCGGGTTGAAATTTTCTTTGAAGCAAGAGTTAGAAAAAATTAAAGCCAATGCCAATTAATGCCGGTACGGCAAAGCATACTAACCATACCAGGATAATCAGAATTTTACCCACTACCGAAAGATCCTGCAAAAGTGTTCGCTGTAAAATATTTTGCATCAGGGTTTTTATTTGCTCTTCCTTGTGAGAGTATTCATAGGGTGGCGTTTCCGGAATATTCCTGAAAGAGGAATGTACCCGGATCAGAATATTCCGGATTTTCCAATACTTTTCATCACTGAGCTCCTCATAGGAAGTGTTCAAATCAATTCCTTCGGCTTCCACCTTTTGGGTCAGTTTATCAAATTGAATATCGTAAACCAGTCGTGTTAACATGTATAATGGCAAAATCAAAAGCGGGTAAAAAGGTTTCTGCATTCCATATAATGCAAACCAGATCATCAATCCTGCTGAAATAATAATGAAAATCTGCCCGATTATATGACTGCCATCCAGGAACAGACGATGTATCAGTTGGCCACCATCCAACGGATATACGGGGAGTAAGTTGAAAAGATTTATAAATATCATTATCCAGGCAATACGACTTAACAGGTAAATCTGGGAAGAATCATTTGACAGGTGGGGAGCGAGATAATAAAGTGCCACACCTACTACGATTCCCGGAACCGGACCTGCCAGTAGAATGATGGCAGATTGTAATTGTGATACTTCATGCTTTTTGCCGGATGCATATGCTCCCACTAACGGAATAAAAAAGATTCCAAGGTCCTGGTAATTATAAAATTTCATGGCAAAGAAATGACCTAATTCGTGAAAAATTACAATTCCTGTTAATGCAATCAGGAGTGTCCAGTTATTGCGAAAGAAAAAGAAACCAATTGCCAAATACAAAGCCAGGCTTGTCATGGATCTCAAAAGAATAGCAGACCTGCTTTTGGGCTCTTCCGCAGGTGGCTTGGGAGGATATACCAAATTGCTATCTGAATCCGGTAATGGTGTTTCAGAATGGGCTTGGTATGGCTGATGAGATTCTTCCATTATAAGGGTTAAACAACAGCTATTTTCCTAAAAACCTGTCAAGGCTCCATTTACCCGGGCCACATAACAGAATAGTGATGGATGCAAACAGGTAAAGAAAAGGCATTTCAGATTCCAACAGAGGTTCTTTTTTATGGATAATAAAAATAATAGTTAGAAAAAGAATTATTAAAACGGCAGCAGCCAGCCGGGTTAACAAACCCAGAACGATCAAAAGAGAACAAAAACCTTCTGCAAACAATACCATGATCAGGCTGGGGTGGGAACCTACGCTAAACGGGTCTGAAAATTTTTCTTTCATCTCGTCATAGCGGTTTAGTTTCATCATTCCGTGATTGAGAAATAAAAAGCTTCCCAATCCCAAACGTAATATGAAAAGGCCAAGGTTGAAGGAAAGATCAGAATACTTTGTGCTGAAAAATTTTTTCATGTCATGAGTTTATTTTGCAATAATAAGAAAGAAATCCCAGTCATTATAGCTCCAGGTAAAAATGAACAAAATGTTAAATCAATTAATAATGGGCAGTTATCCACAACTGTTTGGAATGATGTTTGGCTACCCTTGAAATAATTTGAATCTTCGCAACGTTAATTCGCCAACGGACAAAGGACAGACCCATGAAGAAAAAAAGTTTTCTCGTAATTGCCATCTCGATCAGTATTTCCGCTTATTCACAACAAACCCGTTTTTATACCGATCCGCCTCTTGTCGCAACTTTTAAAGAAGCAAAAGACTATTTTCAGAAAGAAGAATATAGCCTGGCGTATCCTTTGTTCAGGGAATTGCAACGATCTGTCCGGGAAACCGATAAAGTGGAGCTTCCGGTAACGGTGCAGGAAATTAATTATTACAGTATTGTTTGTGCGTTGAAACAAAATGAAGGAAGAGCGGAACAACAGGCATTAGATTTTATCGATCAGCAAAAAAATACGGCAAGAACCCAGATGATGAATTTTCACTTGGGAGAATTTTATTTCCGGAGGCAACAGTTTTCTGAAGCAGCTCAGCTATACGAGCAAACAAATATTGCGAATCTCAGCAACCGTGAAATTGCCGATATGAAATTTCACCAGGGTTATGCCTACTTCACATTACAACGCTTTGCCCAGGCAAAACCATTATTCAATACAATCCGCAGTATTAAAGAGGATCCTAATTATATTGACGCCAATTATTATTATGGATTCCTTGCATTTAAAGATGGTCAGTACAGTGAAGCCCTGGCAAGTTTCAGAGTGGTTGAAAAAGAAAAAGAATATGCAGCTGTTGTACCATTTTATATTGCCCAGATTTATTATATACAGGGAAAAAAAGACGAAGCAATTTCGTATGTGCAGGATAAGCTGAAAACCGGAAACACTCAGTACTATGACCTGGAATTAAAACAATTGATCGGCCATGCTTATTTTGAAAGAAAAGAATATTTGAAAGCTTTACCTTATCTCGAAGATTTTGTCAGCCGTTCCAAAAAAGTTCGCAGGGAAGATATGTACGAACTTTCTTATTGCTATTATCAGAATAATCAATTATCAAAAGCGATTGATGGTTTTAAGCAATTGAGCGGCAAAGAAGATTCGCTGAGCCAGAATGCGATGTACCTGCTGGGAGACACCTATTTGAAAACCGGGCAAAAAACCAATGCAAGAAATGCCTTTCTTTTTTGCTCGACCAACAGCAGTAATCTGAATCAAAAGGAGATTTCACGATTTCAGTTTGCAAAACTTTCCTATGAGCTCGGCTACCAGGATGAAGCATTGAACAGCCTGAAATCATTTTTGAATGACTATCCGAATTCTGCTTATAACACTGAAGCCAGCGAATTACTGGTTTCTGTTTTAACGAATACGAATAATTACCGGGATGCCCAGTCGCTGCTGGAAAGCCTGAAAACGCCTTCTTCCAATGCCAAAAAGCTCTATCCGCAGATTTTATATGGCCGTGCAACGGAGTTCATCAATGATGGCAGGCTGGCAGATGCCAATGTATTATTGGATAAAGCATTGAAAGATCCCAACAACAGCTCTGTGCTTCCCTATATCAATTTCTGGAAGGGCGAGATTGCGTACAGGGATAATAAACTCGATGATGCCATCAAATATTACAATGCCTATATCAGCGCCGGATATCCGGCAAGCGGAGAAGCCAATGTTACCAATGCCCGGTATAACCTTGGGTATAGTTATCTGCGTAAAGAAAATTACCAGGCTGCTCTTAGTTTTTTTGAACCCATCGGCAAAAATCCTGCCCTCAATTCCGGTGAGTTAAAACAGGATGCTTATATAAGAACCGCAGATTGTTATTTCATGAACCGGGATTATGGCAAAGCAAAAGCGATGTATGATAATGTTATTAAATTTTCATGGCCGTCGGAAGACTATGCCACTTTTCAAAATGCCATGATAGCCGGCATTAAAAGTACATCAGATAAGATTAGCTTGCTAAGTACCCTGATCCGGAAATTCCCCACTTCTTCATTGGTGACCGATGCCAATATGGAAATTGCGCAAACGTATATTGCTGTTGAGCGATTTAGAGAATCTATTCCATACCTGAATAATGTTTTGAAAGGGAATGACAACAGCAGCTTGAAGCCCAATGCATATTTCAAACTCGGTGTAGTGTATTATAACCTGAATAATAATACAGACGCTTTAAAGCAATACAAAGCTCTTATTGAAAAATATCCCAATTCTCCGGAAGCCGGAGATGCATTGGATAATATCAAGACCATTTATATCGAAGATGGTAAGCCCAACGAATATGCAGATTTTATGCGCCAGTCCGGGAAACCGATTAGCGTCAGTTCTGAGGATTCATTGACCTACTCTGCTGCAGAAACACAATATGAAAACGGAAATCCAAATGCAGCTTTAACTAGTTTCAAAAATTATTTACAGCGCTTTCCCGATGGTGTGTATGCTATAGATGCTAATTTCTATATTGGAGAAATTTACAACGCAAAAAAAGATTTAAATAATGCTCTTGCAGGCTATGAAGCAGTGGCAGCTCATGCACCCAACGCTTATGCCGAGAAAGCCATTTTGAATGTAGCCCGGATTTATTTTTTTGAGAAAAAAGATTATGAAAAAGCGGAGACTTATTATTCGCAGTTAAAACAGGTTGCTTCCAACCAGGAGAATAAACTGGAAGCCATGCGGGGATTATTGCGTTGCCAGTATCAATTGCAGAAATGGGATGTTGCACTGGATAATGCCAAAGAATTGTCTCAGGCAAAAGGAAGCAGCCCGGATGATAAATTACTTGCTGAAATGGCGATTGCCAAATCGTATGAAGTAAAGCAACAGTACGATCTCGCCATTGCAAGCTTTAAAAAAGTTGTTCAATTGAATAAAGCTGCGATGGCTGCAGAAGCCCGTTATGAAATCGCCAATTGCTGGTTTGCGGTAAATCACCTGGGCGAAGCAGAGAAAGCAGCATTTGAAACCATCAACAAATCCGGGTCATATGATTTTTGGGTAACGAAAGCTTATATTTTACTGGGTGATATTTATTTCAGGCAAAAAGATTATTTCAATGCCAAAGCCACCTATCAAAGTATTGTGAACAATAGCATTGATCTGAATTTAAAAAATGAAGCACAGGCCAAACTGAATAAAGTATTGGAAGATGAAAATGCAAACAGCAAGGTAAATAATCAATAAACGAAACGAAAATGATGAAAGGGCTTTTCTATAAAATATCTTTTACGTTAACATTATTTATGACAATGGGTATTGCAGTTTTAGCACAGGACAGTACCAAAAAGCGTTCGGTGAATATTACATCTACTTTCAAACCGGTATTGAGAGAAGCCGCAAAGATCAATTTTAATGCAAACCCGCCTTCTGCCGACACATCGAAACCAAAACTGAAATATGATATTCCGGATCTGAACCTATTATTTGGTTATCAACCCGGCTCATTAAAACCACTTGCGTTGCAAATAGATTCCGGTGGCCAATGGGATAACAGCAATTACATAAAAGCAGGATTCGGCAGTTTGAAGACTCCTTATATTCAGGCCGGCTTTTCATTTGGCGATGGCAAAACCGCAGGTTTAAATATTTATGCAAAACATGTTTCTTCCGATGGTGCCAGGGATTTTCAGAAGTTCAGTACTACTCATGTTAAACTGGATGGTTTTTTTCAAACACAGAAGAACATAGAATGGAATGCCAGCCTGGAAACGAAACAAGACGGAACTTATAAATACGGATATGAACCGCAGTCACTCAGTTTTCCCCGTGATTCCTTAAAGCAGAGTTTTCAAACCTATACGGGTACCCTGGGAATGCATAATATTAATACCACTGCCTTTGGATTGAGCTATTCCCCATTGCTATCAATAAGTGTGCTCACCGATCATTTAAAAAATTCAGAAAGTAATACGATACTTGATTTACCCTTACGAAAAACTATCGGGAAAGAGTTTGAAGTCAACTTTGGTCTCAACTTCGACCTGACAAGATTGTCTCCTAAAGGAAAATCGGCAATCAATAATACCATGTATTCTATTTCTCCTTCTTTAACCTATAAGAAGTCGAACTTGAATCTGCAGGTAGGCATTCGTCCTTCGTGGGACAACAAAATGTTCAAAATGTTTCCAAATATTATGGGCGAAGTGGGAACCGATGACTCCCGGTTTACTTTCCAGGCCGGATGGACCGGTTATATCAGGAAAACAACTTATCAATACCTGGCTTCACAAAACCCCTGGCTTTGGTTACCTTCTTCATTTAAGAATACCTGGGTGGAAGAAAGATATGCAGGCTTCAAAGGCTCAGTAGGAGATCATTTCACCTACAGCGCCAAAGTGGGTTTTAACAAGCTGAATAATCTACCATTATTCATCAATGATACTACTCCCGGATTTGGCGGAAAATCATTTGTAGTTGTGAATGAGCCAAGAATCAATGTCCTGACTTTTGGTGGCGAATTGGGGTATGCTTTCCAGGAAAAATTTTCTTTGATCTCCAGCCTTAAGTTTAATCAATACACCGGTTTGAAGCTGAGTAAAGCAGCCTGGGGTTTGTTGCCGGTAGAATTCAACACTTCTTTACGACTGGAAGCAATAAAAGATCTTTGGTTCAAAACGGATCTTTTTGCCTGGAGCGGGCCAAAGTATATGAAGCAGGATGGCAGTGCCGGCGAGTTAAATGGTGCATTTGATCTGAATGCCGGGTTGGAATTCAGGATAACAAAATATCTTAACCTCTGGACTCAGTTTAATAATATTTTCAACAAGCAATACCAGCGCTGGAATCAATACCCGGTATATGGATTTAATTTTACCGGTGGTGTCATCTTTTCATTCAATCAAAAAAACTGATCATGTACAACGAGTTGTACCAGATTTTCATTTTAGACAAAGAATTGAAGATTCCGGGTATTGGAAATTTTATTCTTACCAGGAAGCCGGCCGAAGCAAATTTTCTCGAAAAAGCAATCAACCCTCCCGTTTATTCTATTTCGTTAGACAAAGAAACAGGTGTTCCGGTTAAAAGTTTTTATTCAGGACTAGCTGGATTACTTCATACAGACGATAAGGAAGCAACGACCCGTTTTAATGATTTCGTCAGTGATCTGAAACAGAAATTTATGGCCGGCAAAAAAATTGAATGGCCCGGTATTGGAATCCTGACTGCGGGCAGCAAGGGTACAATAACATTTCAGCCTTTCGGGGTAGTTTCTATTGAAGAACCGGTGAAAGCTGAGAAAGTGATAAGGGATCATGCCGAACATACAGTATTGGTAGGAGGTCAGGAACGTTCTTCTGCGGAAATGACAGAGTTGCTTTCCTCCCGTGATTCTAAAAAATCAAAGTGGTGGGTTTTAGCATTAATAGCCGGAATCCTAATTATAGTGTTTACCTACCTGCATTTTTCAAAAAACGGATGGGATACTTCATCGTTATCCAACCGGGAAAGTATTTCAGTTGAAACTCCTTCCTCTACCTATACCATAAACCAGTAAGATTGCTTCTGTCTGCACAAATTGATTTTACTTTGTCATACTTTTTATGAGTATAAGAATTCATTACCACAATTGTCCTGTCTGCGGTTTTTCTGATTTTAAAAATGTTTTTGAAGTGCAGGATTATACTGTCAGCGGTGAGAGATTCTCAATTTCAGAATGTGGTAACTGCTCACTCCGGTTTACCCAGGATGTTCCTGACGCTGCTTCTATTGCTCCCTATTATAAATCGGAGGATTATATTTCACATACAGACGAGTCGAAAGGGCTAATTGGGAAGTTGTATAAAAAAGTCAGGAAAAAAACTTTATCACAGAAAAGGAAATTGGTGATAAAGGAAACAGGGTTGAGTACCGGTAATCTTCTGGATATAGGATGCGGAATAGGTGCCTTTGCCAATGAAATGGTACAGCATAAATGGCAAGTAAAAGGCCTGGAGCCGGATGCAGGAGCAAGAGCTATGGCAAAGCAATTATATAATCTTGACCTGGAAGATGAGAAAAATTTATTTCAATTGTCTCCGGAATATTTTGATGCTATCACCCTCTGGCATGTGTTGGAGCATGTTCACGACCTTATGGGTTATATCCGGCAAATAAAATTAATTCTGAAAGCAAAGGGGAAACTATTTATTGCTGTGCCTAATTACACATCATTGGATGCTAAGATTTATAAGGAGTATTGGGCAGCCTATGATGTACCGAGGCATTTATATCATTTCTCACCGCAATCAATGAAGCAATTAATCGAAAAAAATGGTTTGAAAATAACAGGCTATAGAGCGATGTGGTATGATAGTTTTTATATTTCCCTTTTAAGCAGTAAGTATAAAAATGGAAAAAGCCGTTGGATGCCTTCACTTTGGAATGGCTTGCGTTCAGATTTCCGGGTAATGGGAAATATCAGGAAATGCAGTTCTTTGGTTTATATCATTTCAAAACAATGAATATGGAATATTACTGGCCCAGCCGGATTTCATATAATTCAGGCCACAGTTTACCGGTGACATACAGCATTTTTGACGTCGGATCATAAGCGATACCGTTAGGAACATCAGCTTCCGGGTCTTTTATCTTTACCCTGTTCCACATATCATTCAGGTCAGCTTTTCCGACCACCTTTCCGTTAGCGGGATCAATTTTTAAAATATAAGGATATTGCCATTGGTTCGCATAAATAAATCCATCAATATATTCTAATTCATTCAGGTTGTAAGAAAGACTTCCGCTTTCGGTCACTTCCTGTTTTTTTATGAGCTGAAAAGTGCCGGGTTCATAAAAATAGAGATTGCTGGAACCGTCGCTTACAATCAGGTCTTTCCCATCGGTTGTAATTCCCCAGCCTTCAGTATTAATATGAAATTCTTTAATTTTTTTAAAGCCTTTCAATGTGTATGTAAAAACAGTTTTTTCTTTCCAGGTCAGTTGATAAACCGTATCCCGCAGAATTGTGATCCCTTCTCCAAAATATTTACTCCTGTCAATAGAAGCTAATAGTTGATTTTTACCTGTTTTCAGATCTACTTTCAAAATCTGGTTCCTGTTGTTGCCTTCATTTCCTGTGCTTTCATACATTTCTCCTTTATAAAACAGAAGCCCCTGTGTGAAAGAGGAAGTATCATGAGGAAAGCTGTTTACAATGGAATAAGTGATGTTTTTCGGTTCATCCGGGCGGTTCTGACCGTTATTATTATTCGTTTTACCGTTGTCATTGCAAGAAAATGCGATTAATACAAAAAGGAAAAGGATATTTCTTTTCATTAATTACCGGGTTTTTACAAAAATAGGTCTTGATTCAATTATAACCTGTTAATGCATATTAAACTGTAAACTCATGAAAATAAGCATTGAGAGATTATGAATACTGAAGATTATGATTTATATTTGAGCTACTGGACCACCGTATCCTTACAGGAAATATATTAATCTCCGTATCCAAAGAATTCTTCTTTTAATTCTCCTATATCCTTTTCATATTCCGATTCCCAAGAAAACCCATGGCATTACATTTTGGCCATGCGATAATTTATATCTGGAATTATGAAAATTAGGTTTGTTCTGTTTTTATTTGTTGCAATTCTTGCCCATACCCTTGCTGCTCAGCAAAGATGTGCCTCTTTTGACTATATGCAATCTCAGCTTGGAAAAAACCCATCGCTACAGGGGAAAATGGATGCAATTGAAAGATTTACCCAAAACAGTATTAAAAAATCCCAAAATATTCAGTCAAGGCTGGAAGATGGACTTGTAATCCGCATTCCGGTTGTGGTTCATATCTTATATCATGAACCCGGAGAGAATATCAGTGACAGCCGGGTGATGGAACAGATTGCTGCCTTAAACCGTGATTACCGCAGGATGAATACGGATACGGTAAATACGCCTAATTATTTTAAACAATTTGCTGCAGACAGCAGAATTGAGTTTCGGTTAGCAATTTCCGATCCTCAGCAACGGTCCACAACAGGAATAATCAGGAAATATACACCGATTGCTCAATGGGAAGGTAATGATAAAATGAAGTTTTCATCTTCTTATGGTGATGATGCATGGGATGCTGACAGTTATCTCAACATCTGGGTTTGTAATCTCAAAGGTGTTCTGGGTTATTCCAGTTTCATCGGTGGCCCTGCAAACCTGGATGGAGTTGTAATTTCAAACAGCGTTTTCGGGCAAACCGGTACTTTCTCAGCTTATGACAAAGGCCGTACAGCCGTTCATGAAGTAGGTCATTGGCTAAACCTGAAACATTTATGGGGCGATACTGATTGTGGTGATGACCAGGTGGCTGATACGCCTCCGCAAAGCACTTTTACAATGGGATGTCCTTCGGGAATGAAAGTTTCCTGTAATAACAGTCCCACCGGAAATATGTATATGAATTATATGGATTTTACTTACGATGATTGTATGAATATGTTTACCAAAGGGCAAATGGATAGGATGAGAGCTCAGTTTGATGAAGGAGGCCCCCGTTCTTTATTACTTTTTTCACAGGGCCTCAACACGCCACTCGTTTACCAGACCGAAGTTCCCGATTCACCACCTAAATGGCTTCATCCGCAATTGTATCCTAACCCTGCCACTAATGAACTGAACCTGGATCTTGTTTATGATATCCGATGGCTTGGTAAAACAGTGACCATTTTCAATTCAGCGGGTCAGGTTGAAATGCAATTTGTAATTAATTCGAAATATCAGAAAATTGATATCAGCAGGTTACCGGGCGGACTCTATCTCATGTCTGCAAAAAAAGAGGACGGAGCCACCATCCGTGAAAAGTTTATAAAAATTTAATTCTTACAGACCGGTCAATGACATTTTAAAATGCCACACCAATTGACAACCCGAATCTTATGCCGGGTAGCAAACCTTTATAATCTGCAATTATTGTCCGGTTATTCTGATCTACCGTGAGAGTGGTCTTTTTGCCGATGACAGGAATATCATCCAGGAAATCCCTGATATTTTGTTCAGCATCATCTGCCTGGGAGGAAGTCCAGGGTAGGGTATGGGTCACTTCCACAGTTTTAAAATTTACATGCGATGAGTTGAGTTCTGGGCCCAGGAGGAATAAATCCAAAACAATAATTTTAGCGATTCTGAATTGTGTACCTAATTGAATACCCCCTCCGGTTCCTTTATAATAAGGCGTGAAATTCATTACTACATCGTCATTCTCTATTGTGCTGTGGCCGGAACCGGAACCACTAAGCTCTACATGTTTGACGAAGGGTTCTATATAGAATCCCTTCATTCTTTTTCTTGAAAAGTAGATACGGTAACCGGCGAAATAGGATTTTGTTTTTACATTAAAACTTGCATCTTTATCATCAAATGTGGTTGAATAATTACGTTCAGCAGGAAATCCGACTTTAAGATCAATTGAACTGCGCTTTGTAACGCTGAATTCTCCTGATATTCCGATATTACCTGTTGCCAATCCCAATGGAGACCACTTTAAAGCCACCTTCGGTTTTTGTGCATTCAATAAAAAACAGGGAGAGGCAATTAATAAGGAGAAAATCAAAACTTTTTTCATGTCTGTAAGTTTATTTGTCAATAACGAAAAGATTAAGAGAATATTGGATAAGATAATAATTTAATGCTGCCTGGTTGGTTGATGTCATACGAATAAGGGCTCTACGAAGCATTTTGTTTCGCAACATTTTGTTATCGCTTTAAGCGATGAAATAGACTTTCGAATCTGAAAGATTTGATGAGCTTTGGATATTTACCCGACTCAGTCGGTTAAGAACATAGGCTATGCGAAGTTGGCGACATTCGCATAGAAATCTTTTTTTATAGACTTCGAAGAGCCGAATGCCTTATTTTATTCAGTCAACCTATTTCCAATATCCATTCTCTGGTGCAAAACCCTGATTATTTCAATACCATCCCGCTTGTCAATAATTCGGTAAAATATAAGATGTGATTTCACTTTAGCACCACGATAGTTTTTCCGAATGTGGCTGAAATCTTTTCCTGAATTTGGGTTATCGCTTAAATATTCAATTTCGTCAAAAATTAAGTTGATATACCTGTCAGCCTGTTCTAATGACCAATTTTCAAAAGTGTAAAACCAGATATTCTCTATGTCCTCCGAAGCTTTGACGCTAAGTTTATACCCCATTGGTCAAATGTTTGCTGTGAAGTTTTTTGATAAATTTTTTGCGGTCAAATTTTTTTATGAATCCTGATTGCTCACCTTTCTTAAGTTCTTTTATAAGTTGATTTTTTTGGCTTTCTTCCTGTTCAAAAACCCGCAATGCGGCTCTTACTACTTCGCTGGCAGATGAGAAGCGTCCACTTTGAATTTGATGGTTAATGAATTTATCAAAGTAATCCCCTAATAAAATAGAAGTGTTTTTTGCCATTGCCGAAAGATTTGTTCAAAGATACCAATTCCTGGTATTCTCTGCAAATTCAGCATACCCTCAGCTCTGCGAAACATTTCGCAGCATTATGTTATCGCTTGTTCCCAGCCGAGTCTCACATTCACAAATTTTCAATCTATGATACTTTTACTGTGGACTCGGCGCTGTTCAAATGGATTTCGTTAAATCTATATCTTCCAATGCCAAATAACTTGTAACAGCGTAAGCGGCAATTTTCCCACATTGATAAAATCGGGCAAAACTATGCTCATAGTCTGCTGATGTCTTTGCCAATGTTCCCAGCCGAGTCTCACATTAACAAATTTCCAATCTATGAAATTTTTTGCTGTGGACTCGGCGCTATTGTTCCCAGCCGAGTCTCACATTAACAAATTTTCAATCTATGATACTTTTGCTGTGGACTCGGCGCTGTTCAAATGGATTTCGTTAAATCTATATCTTCCAATGCCAAATAACTTGTAACAGCGTAAACGGCATGTTCCCCACATTGATAAAATCGGGCAGAACTATGCTCATAGTCTGCTGAAGTCTTTGCCAAATTCCATTTCCCCCGCACCGGATTATCATGAATGTAATCCAATTTCTGTTTTATAAAATGGGCAGTCCGGCATTCTTTCCAGTCAAATGAATCTTCCCATACTTCATGCTGTTTGTTTCTTTGCCTGTCTTTGGCTTCAACAGCATTTTGCATTTGATTCAATAATTTGTATTGCCCCATTTGTTCTAATCTGTTCACTATTTCATACGCTATAAATCGTTTTCCGTTTCCAATAATTGTATTGATAGATTGACCAACATTACGGAAGGCAATCAAAGCATGTACATGATTGGGCATAATAACAAAACTATTAATGTAATGTCCCTTTGATCTCAAATGATCAAACCACTTGTAAAGGAGATCATAACTTTTGGTTTGTGCTATCAACGGCAGCCATTGATAGCAGGTAAAAGTGATAAAATAAATTCCTTCTGTTGCTGTTATACTTCTTTTGACAGGCATGGTACAATTTACGATTTCCATACTTATTGACGGCGAGTGCCACAGCCCTTGCTCACACAGCTAACTGACACATCGCCTATGAAATCTTAAAGGACACTCGGTAGGGAAAAAGATTTGCATGATTGTATCAGCGACAGAATATAGCCCGGCTGCAGCAATTACAATCATTCAAATCCACAGCGTTTAAAAATTAGTATGTAATTACCATTGATACACATATTAACCCGTTGAGGGAAAAATAAAACCTCACACACCGCTTTACATAGGAACTGCTTGTTATCAGTTGGTTTTATTTAAAATTACTTTATTTCTTTGTTTAGTTGTCCAAATATATATCAATGAAATAAGAATAAATAAAAAGGTCATTAATAAGCAATTGATAGCGATACTCTTTGGGTTTAGGGTAGTTAAGTTCAAAAATGGATATGGGTAAAAATTGGAAAAATGTCCCCGTATTAACACAAAGCCCAAGTAAACAAGCGGGTAAATTAGCCATTTCCATAGCTGGTTATATTTTAATGACTTTCCCTTGCTGTTCAAAAACCAAAATAGAATTACAAGCAAAGGGTTAATCGAATGAAGCATTTCATCTACAATCTTCTGCATACCTTCAGGATGCCAGGTTTGTCTTAAAATAATTTGGTAAACTAATCCAACAATTGTGATGTAAACCGTAATGGCAGTTAAGGTGCTAAACCTGTAATGATGTTCTTCTTTAGCTTTAAAAAAAGAATATGCCAGATTGGTGAAATATGCCGCAACGAGAGAGTTTGTAAGTATGGTAAAATAGGAGAAGAAACGAATATTAGTTTCAAAAACTGGTTGAACACTATTTGAGAGCATCAGTTTATATTGAATTACAACTGCAAATATTGTAGAGATTGAAACTACTAAAGATATAATTCTATTCATACTTCAACGCTGAGGAGTCATTATTTAAGTTGAAATTTATTGTGGTTTTTAACCCATTCAATTATAGAAAATCTTATTCCTTTACGCCGTTGTTGGCGTTTAAATTTAATGTTTTTTTATTTATAATATTCTTCACCAACAAATAAGACCTTGTTCCCAGCCGAGTCTCACATTAACAAATTTCCAATCTATGATACTTTTGCTGTGGACTCGGCGTTTTTCAAAAAATAAATTCCTTCTGTTGCTGTTATTCTTCTTTTGACAGGCATGGTACAATTTACGATTTCCATACTTATTGACGGCGAGTGCCACAGCCCTTGTTCACAAGGCTAACTGACACATCGCCTATTAAATCTTAAAGGACACTCGGCAGGGAAAAAAAGATTTGTTCAAAGATACCAATTCCTGGTATTCTCTGCAAATTCAGCATACCCTCAGCTCTGCGAAACATTTCGCAGCATTATGTTATCGCTTAAAGCGATGAAATAAGCTTTCGAATCTGCAAGATTCGAAGAGCGTAGGGATAGAGATGAATGGCTTTTGCCGCTTTATCTTTTTTTTCTTAGCCATTTTGAAAGGGTCTGTCTAAAGTGACGCACAACACGTAAATATATGTTACTCCTTAAAAATATCAAAATTGATTTCTAAGCAGTTGTAGTTGCGGTTGCTTCATTGTCGTTTTAACAATCCACACTCATTGGTTCTGCAAAACATTTTGTTTCGCAGCATTATGTTATAACTTTTAGCAATGAAATGAACTTTCAAATCTGAAAGGTTCGAAGAGCATAGGCCCCATCTATTCCTTCGACTCAAAAAGCAAACACTAAAAAATCAAAGATGTATCGCCTCTCCATAAGCTACTTCAATAGCATCTTTCACACTTTCGCTGATGGTGGGGTGGGGATGGATGCTGTTTAAGACTTCCTGGTAGGTGGTTTCTAATTTTCTTGCTGCTACCGTTTCAGCAATGATTTCTGTTACATTGTATCCTATCATGTGAGTGCCGAGCCATTCACCGTATTTAGCATCAAAAATTACTTTGATGAATCCTTCATTGTGCCCGGCTGCAGAAGCTTTACCGCTTGCACTTAAAGGAAATTTTCCTACTTTAATTTCATACCCTGCATCCTTTGCTTGTTTTTCTGTGTAACCTACAGAGGCGATTTCAGGATAGCAATACGTACAACCCGGAACATTGTTATAATCTATCGGTTCGGGTTTGTGATTATATTTCTTTTCATTGAAGCCAATATTTTCCACGCAAATGATACCTTCCTTTGAAGCCACATGCGCCAATGCCTGACCGGGTGAACAATCACCAATGGCATAAATTCCCGGTACATTCGTTAAGTAAAATTTATCTGTGATAATTTTTCCTTTCTCTGTTTTGATGCCCAGATCTTCAAGACCTATTCCTTCGATATTAGCGCTGACACCAACAGCGCTGAGTAAAATATCGGCTTCAAGAGTCACTTCACCCGCTGCAGTCTTAACTTTCGCTTTTACTCCACTTCCCGATTTATCCACAGCAGTCACTTCACTGCTGGTCATGATAGCAATACCCTGCTTCTTGAAATTCTTTTCCAGTTCTTTACTTATTTCTTCATCTTCTACCGGCACTACACGGGGCATGAACTCCACGATGGTGACTTTTGTACCCAGGCTATTATAAAAATATCCAAACTCTACTCCAATGGCTCCGCTGCCCACTATGATCATGCTTTTGGGTTGTTGTGGAAGAGTAAGTGCTTCTCTATATCCAATGATCTTTTGACCGTCAATCTTCATTGAGGGCAATTCCCGGCTACGACCCCCGGTTGCAACAATAATATGTTTGGCTTCAACAGTCTTTTTACTTCCATCAGCAGCAGTTACTTCTATCAATCCTTTTGCTTTTAATTTTCCAAAGCCGTTGATCACCTCGATTTTATTTTTTTTCATTAAAAACTGGACACCTTTACTCATTTTATCGGCAACGCCACGACTTCTTTTTATGATGGCTTCAAAATTGGGGGTACCACTGGCTTCAATTCCAAAATCTTTAGAATGTTTGATGTCTTCAAAAACCTGGGCACTTTTCAGCAAGGCTTTGGTAGGAATACAGCCCCAGTTCAGGCATATGCCCCCAAGAGTTTCTTTTTCAATAATGGCTGTTTTAAAGCCAAGCTGGGAGGCACGGATAGCGGCTACATAACCGCCGGGTCCACTGCCGATAACAACTACATCGTATGCCATAGATTATTTTGAGATTAGTGATTTAAAATTCAGAATATGAGAGTGCGAAGCTACTTGAAAATGAACAATTCGCAAAAGGTAAGGGGGAAAGCAGCAGCTTAAAATATTGCAGTGTATTGAGGTCTTTTCCAGAAGCCTTATCTGCAATATGATAATTTTTTGGGGAATGCGGATAAAGCATCTAATCTTCGCTATGTTCCATAGGTTTAGGGTGGAAAAAATCAATATTCTGAGGTTCAATATTTGATACTTTTCCCTTACCTTTGCGCCCCGTCCTGATTATTTCCGGATGATATTTAAAATAAAACGATAATGGCTAGAGTATGTCAGGTGACAGGTAAGAAGCCGATGGGTGGACATAAAGTGTCTCACTCCAACATCAAGACCAAGCGGAGATTTCTGCCCAATCTGCAAACCAAACGGTATTACCTCGCCGAAGAAGATAAATGGATTACATTAAAAGTTTCCGGTGAAGGTATTCGTACCATCAACAAGAAGGGACTGTATAGTGTGGTTAAAGAATTAAGATCACAAGGTCATCACATTTGATAAAACTGAAAGACAATGGCAAAAAAAGGAAATAGAGTGCAGGTAATTCTGGAATGTACCGAGCATAAGAATACTGGTAAGCCCGGCACCAGCCGCTATATCACCAGGAAAAATAAAAAGAACAACCCGGAAAGGCTGGAATTGAAGAAATACAATCCCATCCTGAAGAAGATGACTGTACATAAAGAGATTAAGTAACCAGGTAGGTTGATCAGTTGATTGGTTGACCAAGTAGTCAGCACTTTTTGTCAACCAATCTATAAACAAATAAACTAATTAACTAATAAACTAATTCCATGGCAAAAGCAGCTAAAACGGCGATCAAATCCAAAGATGCAAGAGCAGCAGCGGAGGCAAAAAACTGGAGCAAAGTGATCAAAGCAGTTCGCAGCCCGAAGACGGGAGCTTATACTTTTAAAGAGCAAATCGTTCATAAAGACAAGGTGAAAGAGTTTTTGGCTCAGAAGTAAGCAATGCAAAAAAAATTTAAGAAGCTATCCGCCGCAGGCTGATGGCTTTTGTTTTTTAATAGGAATTCTAAATCCGTTCTGATTGCCATCGGAAGCTACGGGATGAAATTTCAGGAAGTGCCTGGCACATGTTCGTAATTTTGACTTTTGATTTTTTACCTTGAAACCACATGGGAATATTCAATAAATTATTTGGAAAGAAAGAAAAGGAAAGCCTGGAGCTGGGTTTGGAAAAAACCCGGCAGGGATTTTTTTCCAGGATCACAAAGGCGATTGCAGGAAAAAGTACAGTGGACGATGAAGTGCTGGATAACCTGGAAGAAGCATTGGTAAGCGCAGATGTAGGTGTGGAGACTACAGTCAAAATCATTGACCGGATTGAAAAGCGGGTTGCAAAAGATAAATATCTTAATACTTCGGAGCTGAACAAAATCTTACAATCAGAAATTGAAGATATTCTTGTAGAAGCAAAGGAAGGGAATTCTTATTCTTTCGATTCGCCATTGCCCACCAAACCATTTGTGATACTGGTAGTAGGAGTAAACGGAGTCGGGAAAACAACAACTATCGGCAAGCTGGCGCATAATTTTAAAAATTCGGGAAAATCGGTTTTGCTGGGAGCTGCCGATACTTTTCGTGCTGCTGCCGTGGATCAATTGACCATTTGGAGTGAAAGAGTGGGAGTGCCGATTGTTAAGCAATCAATGGGTTCTGATCCGGCTGCTGTTGCATTTGATACGGTGCAAAGTGCGGTAAGCAAACAGTCCGATATTGTGCTGATTGATACTGCAGGTCGCTTGCATAATAAAGCACATTTGATGGATGAATTGGGGAAAATAAAAAGAGTGATTCAAAAAGTAATTCCCGAAGCGCCGCATGAAGTCTTGCTGGTATTGGATGGCAGTACCGGGCAAAACGCTGTAGAACAGGCAAAGCATTTTACCGCAGCTACCGATGTGTCAGCATTAGCTATAACTAAATTAGATGGAACAGCGAAGGGCGGAGTCGTTCTGGCAATTGCCGATCAGTTTAAAATTCCGGTGAAATTTATTGGTGTGGGAGAAAAAATGGAAGACTTACTGGTTTTTGATAAGCATGAGTTTGTTGATTCTTTATTTAGCTAAAAAGGATAATTGCCGGATTGCTGAAGTGGTTGATGATTTAGGATTTTTTTTAATTGTATAAATCAGCAATCAACTCATGGAAACATCTGGCCCTTCAACTATATTAAGTATTAATGCAAAGTAAAAAATTACATAAGGATAAAGTCAATATCATCACACTGGGTTGCAGCAAAAACCTGGTGGACAGTGAAGTGCTGAGTGGCCAGCTAAATGCCAATGAAATTGATGTAGTGCATGAAAATAAAAAACAGGATCATAATATTGTTATCGTAAACACTTGCGGGTTCATAGAGAAAGCAAAAGAAGAATCTATTCAGACTATACTCAGCCAGGTTACATTAAAGCAAAAAGGAAAGCTGGATAAAGTGTATGTTACGGGTTGCCTGAGCCAGCGTTACCGTGAAGATTTGGAAAAAGAAATTCCTGAAGTGGATGCCTGGTTTGGAACCATGGAATTGCCATTGATTTTAAAGCAATTTGAAGCGGATTATAAAAAGGAACTGATAGGAGAGCGTTTCTTATCTACTCCAAAGCATTATGCATACCTGAAGATTTCCGAGGGCTGTAACCGCACCTGCGCATTTTGTGCTATCCCGCTAATGAGAGGAAATCATTCCAGTAAGACCATTGAAGAGATTACCCGGGAAGCTGAATCGCTGGTAAAGCGTGGAGTAAAGGAGATCATGCTTATTGCGCAGGAGCTTACTTACTACGGCCTCGATATTTATAAAAAGAGAATGTTGGCTGATCTCCTTCAACGCCTTGCCGATGTGAAAGGACTGGAATGGATACGGCTGCATTATGCATACCCGTCAAAGTTCCCGATGGAAATCCTCGATGTGATAAGGGAGAGGGATAATATTTGCAATTATCTTGATATCCCCGTGCAACATGCTTCGGATAAAATGTTACAGGCAATGAAACGCCAGATCACCCGTAATGAAATGGAAGAATTAATGGCGGCTATCCGTGAGAAAGTACCGGGTATTTGCCTGCGGACAACCCTGATTGCTGGTTTCCCGGGGGAGATGAGGGAGGATGTGGAAGAGTTAAAGGAATTCCTGGTACAGCAGCGTTTTGACAGGGTTGGTATTTTTAGCTATTCTCATGAGGAAGGTACTTCTGCTTTTGATCTGAACGATTCTATCTCACCGGCAGAGAAAGAAAAGAGAGCTCAGGAGATTATGGAAGTTCAGCAGGAAATATCATATGAAAAGAATCTTGAGAAAGTTGACAAAATCTTTAAAGTCCTCATAGATAAAAAGGAAGCCGGTCGCTACCTCGGTAGAACCGAGTTTGACAGTTTGGAAGTGGATAATGAGGTTGTCATCCACTCAGAAAAAAAACTCCCAATTGGCAAATTTGTACAGGCAAAAATCACCCGGGCATACGATTATGACCTGGAGGCTGAGGTAGTTTAATGCCAACGAAATAGTTGAGCAATTCTGATAGTATGCTTCAGGTACCTAATGGGTATTTTTTCATCAGGCGGCCATATGTGCCGAATGCCGGAATTGTAAAATGCCCGGGATAACTGTTACGGCGCAGCAGATTTTTCCTTTCATTCAATAGTAACCTAAGATTCAAGATGGAAAGGACTGTATCGGATCAATCCGGATATATCAAGGGTGAGGAACACAATAAATATAAGAAACACCGGGAACAGATAATACCCATTTCTCCTCGTAAAAAGTGGATAAATACCAATGGGGTTCATTATTTCCCCAATAGAAAACCCATATATTTGTCTCCGAAAAGGGGAAAACCCATTTAAATTCAAAATTAAAATTCATAACAAATGCCTACAAAAAAAGCAAAAAAACCTGTAAAGAAAAAAACTACACGCAAGCCTTCCGCTGCATTTATGAAACCTCTTACTCCCAGCGCTGCATTAGCTGAAGTAGTAGGTAGCAAAGCATTGCCCCGCACTGAAGCAGTTAAGAAGATGTGGGTTTATATTAAAAAGTATAAGTTGCAGGACAGCAAAAACAAACGCATGATCAATGCGGATGCAAAGCTGAAACCCATCTTCGGTGGAAAAAACCAGGTGTCCATGTTCGATATGGCAAAGCACTTAAGCAAAAACCTGAAGTAAAAAATTTCTATTCAGATGTAAAGGCTTTCTGTAATCAGAGAGCCTTTTTTGTTTTATGTTCAATTTATTTAACTCTGAAGAGAATAGTATAGTTGCCGGGGAGAGTTTTAATGTATTGTTTATTTCATTTACTAACTTACGGAAATGAAAACTCTTTTCATTTTCTTTTATTGCTTTCTTTTAGCCGGATGCATATATGCAGGTGCGCAGGCCTTACCAAAACAGCCTTTTATTGTTGTATTGGGAGTAGCTCAGGATGCAGGTTACCCACAGATAGGTTGTGAAAAAGCTTGTTGCCTCAGAGCCTGGAAGAACCCAAGACAAAAACGATGGGTCAGTTCCCTGGCAATAGCTGACCCGGTCACGCATCAATGGTGGCTGCTGGACGCTACACCTGATATTAAAGAGCAACTGCATTTATTTCAACAACTCACACATTCGGATTTTCCATTTTTACCGGATGGCATTTTTTTAACTCATGCTCATATCGGGCATTATGCAGGAATAATGCAGTTGGGCAGAGAAGTAATGAATTCAAATAAGGTTTCCCTATATGCCATGCCACGTATGTCGGATTTTTTAAAGAATAACGGGCCATGGTCATTGCTGGTACAGCTGCAAAATATTGTATTAAACCCGTTGCAGGCAAATCATGAAATTGCACTCAATCAAAATTTATACATCAAATCTTTTCTTGTTCCGCACCGGGATGAATTTTCAGAGACAGTAGGTTTTGAAATTAAAAAAGGGCAGCAAAAAATTCTTTTCATCCCCGATATTGATAAATGGAAAAAGTTTGACAGTAGGATTGATAGCCTTGTAAAAGAAACAACTTATTCATTTCTCGATGGAACTTTTTATAAAGAAGGTGAATTAGAAGGCAGGCCCATGAGTGAAGTGCCACATCCGTTCATTACTGAAAGTATGGAACAGTTTCAATCTTTATCCACAGAAGGTAAAAAGAAAATTTATTTTATTCATTTCAACCATACCAATCCATTGCTGAACGAAGACTCGCCGGAATTTAAAAAACTAAACCGGTTATTTAATACCGCCAGGCAAGGAGGAATATATTCATTTTAGAAAATAAATACTACCCAAACTCATACCTTTGAATCTTAAAATAACGTTATGAATTTCGAATGGAAAGGCGTTTTTCCTGCACTGACTACCCCGTTCACAAAAAATGATGAACTGGACCTGCCAATGTTTGAAAAGAATCTGCAGGCACAATTAGACGCCGGTGTGCATGGCATTGTGCTGGGAGGAACGTTAGGCGAAGCCAGTACTTTGACTACTGAAGAGAAAGAAACCCTGGTTCGGGTTGCTGTTAAAAAAATAAACGGGAGGGTACCGGTGATCTTAAATATTGCAGAAAGCTCCACCCGTGATGCATTGTATCAAACTGCCAATGCAAATAATTGGGGAGCCGATGGATTAATGCTGTTACCGCCTATGCGTTATAAGTCTGACCACAAAGAAACGGTTACCTATTTTAAAACGATTGCAAATGCTACTGATCTTCCCATCATGATCTACAATAACCCGGTGGATTATAAGATTGAAGTGACACTGGATATGTTTGATGAGTTACAAGCCTGTAAGAACATCACCTCTCTGAAAGAATCTACCCGGGATGTAACGAATGTGTCAAGATTGCGAAATCGTTTTGGTGACCGTTTTAAAATACTTTGCGGAGTGGACACGATTGCAATGGAAGAGCTTTTGTTGGGAGCCGATGGCTGGGTGGCCGGCCTGGTTTGTGCATTTCCTAAAGAGACGGTAAGAATTTATGATTTAGTGAAAGCAGGGAAGGTGGAAGAAGCTACAAAGATCTACCGCTGGTTTATGCCATTGCTTGAATTGGACATACACCCGAAATTGGTGCAGTATATAAAATTAGCGGCAGTCCAGGCAGGTTTAGGTACTGAACATGTAAGGCCGCCAAGATTGATCTTAGAAGGGGAGGAGAGGCAAAACGTACTTGAAATAATTAATAAAGGAATTGCTGCAAGGCCTGAGTTGTAAGCTGGTTTGTATATTTCTGAAATTGTTTGCCTGAATGAGTTCAGTTTAGTAGTTGATAACGGCAGGCATTTTAATCCTGTCTTTTATTTTTCACAGGACTTCCTTTCGGTTTCTTTTCTTCAGACTTTCCTTTTTCGTCGAAGAACGGTTGATCTAACGGAAACTGACCGTCTTTTAATTTTTGAGTAAAGACTTTATCAAGATGCACCCATTTCCCGTTTAACCATTTAAAACCTTCATTATCCCCGTCGGGAACATAGGTCCATTTATTTTCGGGTTCGTTAGTTTCAGAGATCAGGTGGTCCACCAATATTATATCGAGATCTTTAATGTAATTAACCAATGTGCTTGCGTCTTTTTTATATTCAATGCTAAAGCGAAATTGAGTAGGGCGGGGAATACTGTCCCTGTCGAAGACAAAATAAGGCCCGCCAAAAACAGGCGTTCTCTTATCTGTAAACGTTAAAACCTCTATCCATTTCTTGTTACTCATAGCACTGTTGTTATCGTAACCGAACAGCGTATAATAGTTTTTCCCTTTGTATTCAGTTTTCACCATATTATAATAAACGGCACCGATCCAGTTGTCTTTATTCCGGATTGAATCCATCGGGTTGGTTGTAAATTCAGAAAAATCCCGTAGCGGTATTAATTTAAGAGAACCATCTGCAGCCGGAAATTGAATGGCGCCACGCTGGCGGTAATAGTAACCGAGATCATCTAATGACAGCGACCATGTAAAAATTCGGAATGTGGTATCCGGCGCATATAGTTTTGAAATTCCTAAAACGGAATCAAAAGGATAATAGAACGAATTTTTAATTTCGAGAGTACGCACCAGGGTTCTTATAAATAAACTATCCGATCTCATCCTGTCGGCAGTTGTGCTATCCACGATTAGGTTTTTGGCTAATTGTTTTAGGGTATCTTCTTTCAGTTGCAACTTTGTTAAATCTGCCGGGCTTATTTTTTGAGCATTAGTAGCAATACAACAAAAGGAGGCCAGGCTGGAGAAAATGATAATCGAAAGTAAGAATTGTTTCACCGGGTTAAATTGAATTTAATCGCCAAAGATAAAATTTTAACAGAAGTCTCAGGAAATGGTTTTCTAAATAAAAATGTAATTCCGGTACCAGCGGATTAGCTTAAAACGATAAAAGGGAGCATAAAATTTTGTTGCAGTTGCAAAACTTATTGAACAGCAGTAAGCGCTTTTGCAAAATCAGGTAAGGAATCGAAAGCTAAGTCAATATTAGGATGGGGTAAGGGATGTTCGGGCTTTGTTGTACGTAGGAAAACGGTAAAGGATCCTGAATTGCGACCAAAAAGCATGTCGCTCGAATTGTTTCCTACCATCACCGATTTCGAAATGTCAATACCGGGGAAATCAGTTTTTGCCGATAGTGCCATGCCCGGATTAGGTTTCCGGCAGGGATTTTTCATGTCTGTGCTGCTGCAATAATATATTTTATCTACCCGGCCACCGGCAGTTTCAATTTCCCGAATCATATTTTGGTGGATAGATGCCAGGTCGGATTCGGACATTAAGCCACGGCCAACTCCTCTTTGATTGCTGACCACGATAATCTTTCCGAATATTGCTGATAAAATAGAAAGCGATTCCTTAGCGCCATCATAAAAATGAAATTCCTGCCAGTTTCGGATATAGTCATCCTTCTTTTCATGATTGATGACGCCATCACGGTCAATAAACAAAGTCCAGTTTTTGTCAATAGCTTTTAAATCGGGAGGATAATATTTTAATTCTGTTTGAGCTCTCCTGTAATCTTCAGGGATACCAATATCAATAAAGTAATTATCCTGAATAAAACCCCGGATGTTTCCGCTATTGAAATTCTTTTCCAGGAAATCTTTTTCAAAAGAGAATTTAACCGGAAAATCTATTTTCATAAAAGCGGGAACATTCAGCAAATACACACCTCCATTAATAAGCCCCGAAGAATAGTGTTGTTTTTCTTTAAAGTTTATAACTACATCCTTGTTATTGATTTCAACAACTCCGTAACGATCAAAATTGTTCATTGGCTTCAATGCAATGCTGCAAACGGCTGAATGGGATTTATGAGTTTTAAAAAAACCGGTTACATTTATTTTAAATAACGTATCGCCATTTACAACTAACACATTTTCTTCATTAGCATTTTTGCAGGCAAGACGGATGGCGCCACCGGTTCCTAAGGGTTCATTTTCGATAACACATTGGAAATTTATAGTCGGGAATTGAGTATTCAAAAATTCTTCAATGATGTCATGCTTATAGCCTAAGGAGAAAATAAATTTTTCAATACCCTGGCTGAGCAGGTGACGGATAACATAAGTTAGGAAAGGCAGTCCGTTAACTGGCGCCATGCATTTGGGAAGATCGGGAACGGTTTCACGAAGTCGGGTTCCTAATCCTCCTGCAAGAATGATTGCAGTCCTCCCACTCCCCCGAGTGACGGATTTAGAAAAATCGTTTGTATTTGAGAATTCTTTAATCACGTACTTTATATCAATAAGCATCCCCTTTATGGGTTGGGGGCGAAATATCTTTCTTCCACCAACTGACAAATAATGTGACCTATCATGATATGACTCTCCTGTATTCTTGGCGTATCAGTGGAGGGTATGTTAATCAGGTAATCACTTGTTGATTTTATCTTGCCCCCGCTTGCTCCGGTAAAACCAACTGTTGTAATTTTTTTTGAATGGGCCGTTTCAAATGCATTTAAAATATTTTTTGAATTGCCGGATGTGGAAAGCCCGATTAAAACATCTCCTGCTTCTCCAATGCCATCAATCATGCGGGAATAAATAACGTCAAAACTATAATCATTTGCTACGGCAGTTAAGTAAGATGTATTGCAATGCAGTGCTTCTGCCGGTAATGCTTTTCTGTCCGTATAAAACCTTCCGGAAAATTCTGCAGCTAAATGTTGTGCATCTGCCGCACTTCCTCCATTTCCACAGAAATAAACTCTTTTACCGTTTTTAAATGCAGCCACAATTAGATCAACAGTTTTTGAAATCACTGAATGTAGTTCATCAGAATCCAAAACCTGTTGCTTTACTTTTATGGAGCTTGAGATAATATCTTTTATTTTACTCATAAATTTTCCTTCATAATTTATAATTCTTCATTCGTATCTATATCGTCCATGTCGTCAACCCATGCTCTACAAACTTATATCGTCTGTGTCGTCCACCAAATTTCTCTAAACTTTTAATGACTTTATATTTTGAATTTCCCGGGCAATAGAAAATCATAAAGCCGCCACCACCGGCACCGGATATTTTCCCTCCGGTTGCTCCTGATTTTTTTGCAGTATCATAAATTTCATCCATCAAGGTATTACTGATGCCATCTGCCATTTCTCTTTTTTGGCGAAATCCGAAATCAAGAATTTCACCCATCTCGTTCAGTTTTCCTTTCAATAATGCTTCTTTCATCATCTGGGCCTGTTGTTTCAGCTGGTGCATGGCTTCAATGGGACGGTCTTTTTTCTCGCTGACGTTTTTGCTTTGCTTTTTAATTATATCTGCCGACTCCCGGCTGGTGGAAGTGTAATAGAGCAAGAGGTTGTTCTCCAGTTCAAATAAATATTGCTGGCGGATGCGCAACGGGTTTACGATCACTTTTTCATCTGCATAAAACTCCATAAAGTTCACTCCGCCGAATGTTGCGGCATATTGATCTTGTTTTCCCCCGGCCAGTTGCAGATCCCTTCTTTCAATTTCATAAGCATAATGCGCCATATCATATTCTCCCAATGGCAAACGCAGCATTTCTGCAAATGCCCCGATAATGGCTACAACCAATGTAGATGAAGTCCCTAATCCCGAGCCGGCAGGTGCATCTACATAGGTGGAAAGACGGAACCCTTTGAGATCAGGTATTCCATAATCCTTTTGTACCCGGTTGTAAACACCTTTCAGCAAATCAAGTTTCCCATTGACCGGTAAATTGGAATTCCATTCATATTGCTCGGTTTCATTACGGTCAATAGCCTCCAGGATAATATTTCTTTCTTCCAAAGGTTCAATAGTGGCATTGGCGTAAAGAGATACTGTTGCATTTAATATAGCGCCACCATACAGATCGCTGTACGGACTGACGTCTGTTCCGCCGCCTGCTAACCCAATACGTAACGGAGCTTTGCTTCTGTAAATCATTTTTAATTCTTCTGGCCCCAAAGATATTCTGGAATTTTTATTCTCTTTAGAATAAATTTGACAAAGATCTTCCAGGTCTTATTGCTACTTTAATTTTATTTTCAAAATCATGCTTAAAAGTATAGTTCAGGGGATTGTTTTTTTATTTGGCGGGTGGCTAAAAAAAAGGAACTTTTACTTAACCAGTTCACTTGAATACCTGGAGAGAAAAAGAACAATTGATAAAAATTATCTTGATTATATCCGTTTGTCTTCTTTGGAGCTGATAAGTCATGAAATTAATTTTAAAAAAGTCAAAGGAAATGTAGCCGAGTTGGGAGTGTATAAAGGAAAATTTGCACGGTATATAAACCAATATTTCCCTGACCGAACTCTCTATCTGTTTGATACTTTTTTAGGCTTTGATGAAAGAGACAAGATATCAGATGTTAACCACGGATTTTCTGAAGTAGGCCAGGATTTTTCCAACACCTCAGTTAAGAAAGTTCTTTCACTCATGCCCTATCCTGAAAAGTGTAAAGTAGTACAGGGATTTTTTCCTGACTCAGCTGGTGCCATTGATGATATTTTTGCTTTTGTTAGTATTGACACGGATTTATATGAGCCGGTTCTTAAAGGGTTACAGTTCTTTTTTCCAAAGATGGTAAAGGGGGGCTATATTTTTGTTCACGATTTTAATAACGACGGGTATAAGGGTGCAAGGAAAGGAGTTGAAGATTTTTGTTCGGAAAATAATGTCGGGTATGTGCCCATTCCTGATTTAGGTGGCAGTGTTGTTATTGTAAAATGATTTGTTAGTAGAACTTCATTATAGCCTGGATAACTCTTCAATTTTCTTAAGTAGCGTATCCCAGGAGAGTTTTTTCTTTATTTCCCGCATTGGAGAAAGGAATATGGCGAAGTCCATGCTAAATAATTTCAAAATAGCATTTGAAATAGAAGTGCTGTCCGGCTCAGTCACTAATCCTGCTTTTCCATCGGGAACCAGGGTAGGTAAGCCGCCAACATTGGTAACAATCATTGGCTTTTCAAAATGATAAGCAAGAGGAGTGACACCACTTTGGGTGGCATTACGGTAAGGTTGTATCACGGCATCAGCAGCACAGAAATAATATTTCACTTCGCTGTCAGGAATAAAATCCGTATGTAGGATCAATTGTTCTTTTATTCCAAGCTTTTCAATTAGTTCGAAATAGGGTTTCTTGTCTTCATAAAACTCTCCGGCAATCAACAGTTTTATTCCTGCCTTTTTAATTCTTTCATTTGCCATTGCATTTAGCAGTAAATCCAGGCCTTTATATTTTCTGATAAATCCGAAGAAAAGAATAATTAATTCTTCATTATTAATATTTAATTTCTTCCTCGCTTCTTCCTTAGAAATGATTTCGCCAAAGTTGTCGTACAAAGGATGTGACACCAGGCTGGCCGGTTTCTCTTTCTGAAATATTCTCAGATCGGTCATCACTTTTTCACTCATAGTGATAAATGCATCGCAGGATTTTAAAAAATACCGGGTAAAAGACTTATCACCTATTCTTTTCTCGTGAGGGATGACATTATCTGCAATACAAATGATCTTTGTGTGCCGGTTTTTTCTGACTCTTCTTAATAAAGTTCCCAATGCCGGGCCCATGAAAGGAAGCCAGTATCTCACTACGATTATATCAGGTTTCTCTTTTCTCAAACGATTACCTATCCTGATCCAATTAAAAGGATTGATGGAATTGATTACGGAAAATATTTTGATTCCTCCCGGTGCCGGCTCATTGCTGTATTGTGTTTTTCCAGGGAATAAAAATGAAGGATATTGTAATGAAAAGGAATAAATGGAACAATCATAGTCATTGCGAATGAATTCTGTGGCCAACCTTTGATTAAAAGTGGCTAAACCACCCCGTAAGGGATAAGCAGGTCCGATGATGATGATTTTTTGCTTCAATCTAAAGGAAATTTAATCCATTAATATTTTTAAAATGTTTGATGTTTAAGGTAGCAAGCGGTAATTCCAAATGAAAAGCAGTAGAAGCTATAATCAGGTCTTCAATACTTATTGTTTTTCAGTCCATGCAGGCCATTTAAGTATAACTTATGAAGAGCTGTATTATTATTTTTTATGGTTTTGGGCGTAGAAATATTTTTTTCCTTTTCCAATTGTACAAAAATAATCAAATTCCCAGTTTTTTTTCAATCATATAAGCATTCCTTCCCGGTGCGTTGCGGCTGATTAATTCTCCTAAAAATCCGGCGAGGAATAGTTGCATGCCTATGATAAGTGCAGTTAACGCAAGATAAAATCCCGGCTTGTTGGTTAGCCCGTAATTGAAATCAATAATTTTTGAAATGATGAGAAAAAGCGAAATACCAAGACCCAGCAGGAAAAAAATAGTACCCCATAATCCAAAGAAGTGCATGGGGCGTTTTGAAAATTTTCCAACAAATGTAATTGACATCAGATCCAGGAATCCGTTCACAAATCTTCTCCATCCGAATTTTGATTTCCCGTATTTTCTTGCCCTGTGCTCAACTACTTTTTCCCCGATTTTTTTAAAACCGGACCATTTTGCCAATACAGGAATGTAGCGATGCATTTCTCCATACACTTCAATACTTTTTACCACTTTGTTCCGGTAAGCTTTTAGTCCGCAATTAAAATCATGCAATTTTATTTTGGACATGCGGCGGGTCACCCAGTTGAAGAATTTGGAGGGGATATTTTTTGTAATTGTATTATCGTACCGTTTCTTTTTCCATCCGCTGACTACATCATAACCGTTTTCTAAAATCATTTTTCTGAGTTCAGGAATTTCATCCGGGCTGTCTTGTAAATCAGCATCCATAGTGATGACTACTTCACCTGATGCAGCCCGAAAACCTTCATTCAGGCCTGCAGATTTTCCGTAATTACGTTGAAAGCGTATGCCTTTGATATTTGGATTAGCAGCACTTAATTTTTCAATTACCTCCCAGGAATCATCACTGCTGCCATCATCTACAAAAATGATTTCATAACTAAAACGATTTTCCTTCATCACCTTTTCAATCCATACGGATAGTTCCGGCAATGACTCGGCTTCATCTAATAATGGTATGACGATGGACAAGTCCATAATTAAACGGTTGGTGGACCAAAGGGTGTTGCAGGTTGTTTTTTTGTTACGGCAGCACCGATTAAAGAACCAATGGCGCCTACAATTGCATAAACTAACATGATACCGCCAATGGTAAACACCCAAAACATTTTACGGGCCATTGCCATTCCCTGGTCAATCTGGTCCTGTGTTAGTTTTCCCTGTTCTTCCATTTTCTGGCGAGCCATTTCCAGTCCCTTTTCTTTTATATCAGGGAAAGCAAGAAAAAATATTACAAAAAATGCAATGACTATAAGTGCCAGGAAAGCGGTTGTTTTGAAGCCATAAGAAAAGAGATTTCCAAAGCTTGCCTGGTTATTCATTGATTTGCCATAGAGATTAATAAATAGGATCAGTCCTGCAATGATAATGGCATACTGCAACCAGTTAACCGCTGAATTTTGCAAACCTGAGAAATAAATAATCAAAGAAAAGATGACCAGGATGGCAGCAATGATTAATCCGGCAACTAAATGGCTGATAGGTTTTTTCTGTTCCATAAAAGTTTATTTAAGCGTTCAAAATTACCCGGTCTTTGTTAATTATCCCAATTACTTTCCCTTTGAGTTCTTTGCCAATAAATGGCGAGTTTTTAGACCGGGAGTGGAGTTCTTCTGTTTTTACTTCCCATTTTGCATCGGGAGAAAAAAGGGTGAGGCTTGCTTTTTTACCTTGTTTAATAGTTAGAACCTCCAGCCCGAATATTTTCCTGGGATTCAGGGAAAGCATTTCCACCAATCGTTGTTGTGGTATTCCTTTCAAACAGGTGTTGAGAACAGAATAAGCTGTTTCTAACCCGATCATACCGTATTTGGCATATTCAAATTCCAGTATTTTACTATCGTATTCATGCGGGAGATGGTGTGAAGCAATACAATCAATTGTTCCATCCATAACAGCTCTTTTCAAAGCGTCTCTGTCTTTTTTGTTTCTTATTGGAGGATTTACTTTTAAATGGGTGTTATAGCTTTCCAGCACTTCATCGGAAAAGAAAACATGATAAGGCGTAACCGAGCAACTGACAGACAATTTTTTCTTTTTGGCGTTGCGAATGAAATCAACAGAATTTTGAGTGCTGATCCCGGTAATATGTATTTTAGATTCTGCATATTCTGCCAGTGAAATATCTCTTGAAGTTATCAGCTCTTCTGCCATGGCAGGTTTTCCAGGTAATCCTAATTGTGTGGAAACAATCCCTTCATTCATCAGTCCGTGCGGATTGATACTTTTATCATCGGGCAACTGGATTACGGTACCGCCAAAGGCTTTTACATATTGCAATGCTTTCAGCAAAAGCCCGGCGGATTGCACACTGTGAATACCATCGCTGAAAGCAACTGCACCGCTGGCTTTCATATCATACATTTCTGCCAGTTCTTTTCCCTCTATATTTTTTGAAATAGCAGCAATGGGATGAACAGTAACGGGTAGTTTTTTGCTTTTTTGAATAATATATTCTATCTGTCCTTTATTGTCTATTGCCGGCTTGGTATTGGGAATTATCATCACATCGGTATAGCCCCCGGCAGCAGCGGCATTAGCGCCGCTTTCTAATGTTTCCTTGAATTCATAACCCGGGTCCCCAAAATGTGCGAAAACATCCATCCATCCGGGGGAGACATGAATACCTTTTATTTGAATTTCCTTTTCAACCTCAACCGAAATGTTTTTCCCAATTTTTTTAATGATGCCATTTTCAATATGAATATCGAGGGCTTGCCCGTTGACAGGAGAGGAGGGATCAACGATTCTTGCTTGTTTAATGAGTAGGTTCATTAAAGGGCGAAGATAAAGGTTGTTTTTGATTTCAGGATTGTGATTTTATCACTTAGTTTTGCAGCCCGGTGTTTAAAAATTTCGGGTGGTGGCGCAGCCCGGT
>JAFDYJ010000029.1 GCA_018267515.1 Bacteroidota bacterium
GGTAAAAAATATCACCAATTATGGGGTATTTGTTGAGTTGGTTTCAGGCATTGGCGGTATGATTCATATCAGTGATCTCAGTTGGTTAAAGCGCTTCAATCATCCCGGCGATTATACAAAAGTGGGACAGAATATTGACATCGTAATTCTCGGAATAGATAAGGAAAATCGTAAACTTCAGTTAGGTCATAAGCAATTAGAAGAAGATCCCTGGAATACATTGCAGGATACTTTTGCAATTGGCACCATACATGAAGGAACGGTAAGCCGTAGAGATGATAAGGGAGCCATAGTGCAATTGCCATACGGTTTGGAAGGATTTGCCCCTAATCGTCATCTTGCAAAAGAAGATGGCAAGAGCATTGTAGCAGATGAAACAGCTTCATTTATGGTGATCGAGTTTGATCGTAATGAAAAAAGGATTGTTCTTTCTCACTCCCGTGTTTGGGAACAAACTAAGGTAGATGAAAAAGATGCTGCTAAAAAAGAAGCTCGTGTGGAAGCAGATAAAACCCGGAAAGCGGTAAAGAGTGTGCAGAATAAAATTGAAAAAGCTACACTCGGCGATCTCGGTATTTTAGCGGATCTGAAGAAGAAAATGGAAAGTGGAGAAGCAGGTGAAGAACCCAAATCGGAATAGTTTTAGTTCTAATACAACTTTTAAAAGCCCATGTGAAGTGGGCTTTTTTTATTTGTATGAGGATGCGTACTGGTTGAAATTAGATTCCGTGCCGGGCCAGAATTTTATTAATTTCTGCAGCCCATATTTTATAGGCTTCATTTGTTAAATGAACTCCATTGGTTGTGTACCGGGCTTTAAGTTCAAGTGTTGCTTCGTTACTTATTTGTGGATTTAAATCAATGAAATCTGTTTTGGTATCGATAGCATAATGCCTTAGTTTGTCATTCAGGCCTTTGATTGTTTTGTTGATTGATGCATAGTCGGTTCTTGATGGATATGCTTCACCTGCTTTTGGTGAAATATAAAACAGGAGATTTATTACGGGAATTTTATTCTCTTTATGCCAATAGTCAACAATTTGCCGGTAGTAGTTAAATAAAGTATTTATGTTGTTTTCCGGGATGTCGTTTATGCCGTGTTCAATAAAAATAATTTTTGCTGTGCTGTTTTTTAAGTAGGCCAATCTTTCACAAATGCATTTTAAATTATCACCTGAAATCCCTCTGTTAATCACATCTTTCCTGTTAAGTAAACTGTCCCAATTACCATTCCTGATCAGAGAGTTGCCCAGCATAATTATGTTAGGGGTATCTGTATCCCTGCGGTAATGAAAGTCGTATTGAGATAATGGATATTGACATTCCGGTTCAGCCGGTTCCTGGTATTTATTATTGTTTAAAAACTTATTGTAAATTCTTGATGGATAATTTTCTTTTATTAATACTGCTGCCAAAATGATTGCAGTCAGGATATTGAATGCAATTAATAACCTTCCGGATTTTTGGTTTAATAGTTTGGCCATAACTGACAAAAATAAATGAAACCCGATTATTATATGTTCAAATTTTCAAGCTACGAGATTACTATTTGTTTTTATGGTTTCGGATGTAATTTTACGATTAACCATGTTATTAGAATGTTATTCAGAAATAAAATGGGATAGGTATTAATGAAGAATTTTCGCAAAGGCCAGGTGCTCTATTGAAGTCTTTTATTAAGAAAAGGTCTTTCTCTTTTTTAATTGTGATTCCATTTAGCCTTCTATAATTTTCGTTGGATTGTTTTAAATTACATTTTTATTGTTCGTAAAAAACCTGATTGCTGATGAGTTCCATAGGTGAACGATTACGGAATTTCAGTCTCGTCCGAAAGATAGTTTATCTCATCGTTGGCAGTGCATCGTATCCGGGTTTGGCCATGGTTAATAAATTAAAAATTAAAGGGGCCGAACAACTCGGGAAACTTCCCCGGCAAAATGTTTTATTCGTCAGCAATCATCAAACTTATTTTGCCGATGTTATTACTTTCCTGCATATTTTTTCTGCAGTAAAATGGAGAAAGAAAAATCGCCTGGGTGTGCCCTATTATCTGTTGAACCCTTTTACCCGTGTCAATTATGTAGCTGCTGAAGAAACAATGAAAGGAAGCTGGATCAGCCGCTTGTTTACACTGGCAGGTGCATTGACGGTAAAACGAACCTGGAGAAATGAAGCAACCGAAGTGCGAAAGACATTAAATCCTTCAGATACCCGGAAAATTCAGCGGGCTCTTGAAAAAAATTGGGTGATCACTTTTCCTCAGGGAACCACCAAACCTTTTGCGCCGGGAAGAAAAGGAACCGCTTTTATCATCAAACAAAATAAACCCATTGTTATTCCGGTTGTGATCAGCGGATTCTGGAGAGCCTTTAATAAAAAAGGGTTGCGTTTTAAAAAGAAGGGTTCTTTACTTACTGTCACCTTCAAAGAACCTTTAAAAATAGATTATGATGCTCCGTCGGATAAAATCCTGGAACAGATAATGGATTCAATTGAGCAAAGCAAGAAATTTATGATGATGGGAAAACATCATTGGGCCTCACAAAAATCTCCCTCCTGATTCAGCGTGTCGGATTATTCTTTTACAAAGAGAGCTTTCAGTTCAGTAGCTTCATCCGGTTTTAGTTTTCCCCCCAGGATCAGCCGCAGTTGTCTTCTTCTTAAGGCTCCGTCAAATAATTTTTTTTCAGCCTCGGTTTCGGGTTTTAGCTGAGGTACCACCTTGGGCTTACCCGCAGGATCAATTGCAACGAATGTGTAATATGCTTCATTACTTTTATACTTGTATTGCTGAATCAGGTCTTCGCCCCACACTTTAATATATATTTCCATAGAGGTGTTAAAAGCTCTTGAAACAGTAGCTTCAATATGAACTACGTTACCCAGACGGATTGGATTTTCAAATGAAATATTATCTACGGAAGCGGTAACCACAGGTGTATGACAATGCTTATGAGCTGCAATTGCCGCAGCAATATCCATCCAGTACATCAAACGGCCTCCCATCAGGTTTCCAAATGTGTTGGTATCATTGGGTAATACAATCTCAGTCATTATCGTCAGGCTGTCTCCGGATTTTCTGTTTTCCATATTCAAATTTTTCCAAAGATAAAGGGATTTAAAAGGGGAAAAACGGCTGAGGAAAATCATATTCGGAATTTTACAAACGGGAGACTTCATTAATTTCAATCTTTTACCTTTGCATCACTTGTTTCACACAAGACATCAAAACGATTGCATTCATGACTACCAATTCTGCTATTTCATTTGATAATACGAAGCTTGCTTTTGCTTATAAAAGCGACAAACAATTAAAAAAAGCCCGGTTTCTGTTTTCCCTGATGAGAAGTCCCCTGCTGGTCAAAGTAGCTGTCCGGCTAACTCCCTGGGTCATAAAAGTCGGATTGCCGGTAAAGGGAATGATTCGCCGAACCATTTTTGCGCAATTTGTTGGAGGGGAGTCTATGGAACAAACTTCAGCTGTTTCTAAGAAACTGGGTGAATATAATGTCAAAGTGATTTTGGATTATGGAGTGGAAGGAAAAGAAGGCGAGGCTAATTTTGAAAGCGCCTGTGAACAATTCATCCGGGTAATCAGATATGCAGCTACCCAGGACAATATTCCCTTCATGAGTGTAAAAGTAACCGGGTTTGCCCGGTTTGGTTTGCTGGCAAACATTAATGCTCTTATGAAAAAACAAGAGGGATCATTAATGAAGCGTCTCCTTGGTGCCCTGGAAGAACTTTCTGCCGGTGAAAAAGAAGAGTGGCACTTGATCCGCCATCGTATGATGCGGGTTTGTGAAGCAGCAGCTGAAACAAAAATCGGTGTTCTCATTGATGCCGAAGAAACATGGATACAGGAACCTGTTGATGCCCTGATTCTTTTAATGATGGATACCTTTAACAAACAACGGCCCGTCATATATAATACGACTCAACATTACCGCAATGACCGGCTTCCTTTTTTAAAAGATTGCTATGAAGCTTCGGCTGAAAGAGGATTTATTTTTGGTATCAAGCTCGTTCGGGGTGCTTACATGGAAAAAGAACGGAAAAGGGCTAAAAAAATGAACTACCCTTCTCCCATTCATGTGGACAAAGAGTCTACCGATAAAGATTTTAATGAAGCTGTTAAGTTTTGTATTGATCATATTGACCGTATTGCTGTCATTGTTGCTTCTCATAATGAATACAGCAATTTATATACTACTCAGCTATTGCAGCAGAAAGGTTTGCCCCTGGATCATTCCCATGTTCACTTCAGCCAGTTATACGGCATGAGCGATAATATTACCTTCAACCTGGCACATGCCGGTTGTTCGGTTAGTAAATATCTCCCTTTTGGCCCTATAAAGGATGTCATTCCTTACCTCATGCGCCGTGCACAGGAAAATACTTCAGTAAAAGGACAGACGGGGAGGGAATTGGGATTAATAAAAAATGAGTTGGAAAGAAGGAACAAATAATTAGAGTTATAGGTTTAATAGTTTTTTTAACCTGTTGAGGAAGTGATGCTCGGATATATTTATTTTCCGGGTACTTTCAGCAATGTGTTTGGCGCTGTTAAATATACGTTTACGGGTGATGTCATCAATCTCGCTGCCTGTTTCATTAAAATAATCTTCAAATGAACGGAAGCTATCAGCGGCAGTAGCCATTTCATCCTCCATAGCTTCAAATTCAAACTCGATGAGGAATGCCCGGTCAGTTCCGAAACGATCCCTGCTGTCATCAAAATGCCGCCAGGCAAACTGGATTTCTTCATCCAGCTTTTTTCTTTCCTGAAGACTAATGTTATTGTCTGTTGCAGCAATTGCATAAAAGAGATTGCCGAGCTCCTTATAGAATCTTCTTGTATCTTTCATACTACAAGATTATTGTTTATAAGGATATTATTGAATGACTACTGTCAGGTTCCGGAATATTTAAAATCATTCCACAGATTTCCCACAACTCCAATCCTGAATTTCAGGGCTCATCCCTTTGTTTTAACTTGCGCCCATGCAACAATACCTCTCTTTGCTTCAGCATATTTTGGAAAATGGAGTTGAAAAAGCGGATCGTACCGGCACCGGAACGAAAAGTTGTTTTGGCTACCAGATGCGGTTTGATCTGCAAAAAGGATTCCCATTGGTAACCACAAAAAAGCTGCATTTGAAAAGTATCATTTATGAATTGCTTTGGTTTTTGAAAGGAGAAACAAATATTAAATACCTCAAAGAGCATGGAGTCAGTATATGGGATGAATGGGCAAATGAAAACGGCGAACTGGGGCCTGTTTACGGAAAGCAATGGAGAAGTTGGACTGGAGCTGATGGTACAACGATAGATCAAATCACTGATGTGATCAGCCAGATCAAAAAAAATCCGGATAGTCGCAGGTTGATTGTGAGTGCATGGAATGTAGGCGAACTTTCTCAAATGGCATTACTGCCTTGTCATGTGTTGTTCCAGTTTTATGTTTCCCCCTCTATTGGAGGAGAAAAGAGGAGGCTTTCCTGCCAATTATATCAACGTTCTGCCGATGTATTTCTTGGAGTCCCCTTTAATATTGCATCATATGCATTGCTTACGATGATGGTGGCACAAGTTTGTGACCTGGAGCCGGGAGAGTTCATTCATACATTTGGAGATGTTCATATTTATAACAATCACAGGGAGCAGGTGGATTTGCAATTAAGCCGTACTCCCTATCCGTTACCTATAATGAAGCTAAACCCATTGGTAAAAAATATTTTTGATTTTCAGTTCGAAGATTTCGGTTTGGAAAATTATCAGTGTCATCCGGCTATTAAGGCACCGGTTGCTGTGTAAGAATTAAATGTTCTGTACTATGTGTATCTTCTATGTTCCTATTGTGTCTATGTGATTAAGATTTTACCACATAGGTTCATAGTTACATAAGTTTCAAATAGGGCATTCAATCTATTTATTATTGCATCATGATATTAATTGATTTTTAATTTTGAAAGCTTAACATTTTATATTTCATGATCATTTCATTAATAGTTGCTGCATCAAATAACAATGTCATTGGCTATGAAGGTAAGTTGCCCTGGCATTTGCCGGCTGATTTAAAACATTTTAAAAATGTCACCTGGGGAATGCCTTTGATTATGGGGCGAAAAACATTTCAATCTCTGGGAAAAGCGTTGCCCGGCCGAAAGAATATTGTAATCACCCGGCAACCGGATTCCCTGAACTTAGGAGCAGATCCAGGTGCTGTGATCGTTGTTAAGTCGTTGGAGGAAGCACTATCTTCTGCAATTGAAACTGATGCAAAAGAAGTTTTTATTATTGGAGGAGGAGAGATTTTTAAAATGACATTCGAAATGGCTAAAAGAATTTATTTCACCCGCATTAATGCAGAATTCCCGGGAGATACTTATTTTCCTGAAATGGATAAAAGAGACTGGCGATTGATCAGTAACATTGATCATTCAGCGGATGAGAAAAACGTATATGGCTATTCATTCCAGGTATGGGAGAAGAGGAATAATTAAAACGTAAAACCAGGGATGTAAAATGTAATACAAAAGCACGGCAATTTTTACATTTTACTTTTTAAATTCTACATTTACTACATGTACTCCCGCTTTCAATCAGCGTTAAAGTTTATTAAGTATTACAACAAGGCATCCAATAGCCGTGGTCATGGGATTCACTCGCCATTTGTTTTTCAGTTCATTACAAAAATTCTGAATGATAAAACGAAATATGCAGATTACAAAAAGATGGAATCGTTAAGAAAGACGTTGTTGTCAGACCCTACCATTCTCAGTATTAAAGATCTTGGCGCCGGATCGGCTGCAAATAATACAAAAGAACGTTCAATATCTTCCATTGCATCCCATTCGGTAAAACCCGGAAAATTCGGGCAATTACTATTCCGAATGGTGAAACAATATCAGCCACAAACAATTTTAGAATTAGGAACTTCATTGGGCGTCACAACATCTTATCTGTCGCTTGCAAATCCAACTGCAAATGTTATATCTCTCGAAGGTTCAGATGCAATTGCCGGGCAAGCGAAGAAAAATTTTGACTCTTTGAATCTGAAGAATATCCGGCTGGTAGTGGGAGATTTTAATGATACCCTGGAGCCATTACTTGCTACTTTGCCTTCCATTGATTTTGCATTTATTGATGGCAATCATCGTAAAGAACCCACCATAAAATATTTTACTTCTATTCTATCCCATAGCCACAGTTCTTCAGTTCTCATTTTGGATGATATTCACTGGAGCGCTGAAATGGAAGAAGCCTGGGAATATTGCAGAAAACATACAGAAGTCCGTCTGAGTATTGACCTTTTTTTTATGGGTGCTTTATTTTTCAGAAATGAAATTCTGGAAAAGCAGCATTTCAGTATTCGCTTCTGAAATTTCTTTATAATGGATTACATGTTGTTTCCCAAATCTTTTATTGGCCCTGTTATACTGCAATAATTTTATATAAGAAAAAGCTGAAAGAAGTTTATTAACATCATGCAATTGATACTGGCTGCTGGCAAAAAAATCAATACCTTTCCGGCCAATTTATATAAGGTACATGACGATAGGCTTATTGAAAGAACCCGACTTTGAAACAAGAGTCTCTTTAATCCCCGAAACCGTTGCTGCACTCACTAAAAAGGGCATCTCAGTACAAATAGAAAAAGATGCAGGAGTAAAAGCTTTTTGGAATAATGATGAATATGAAAAAGTTAAAGCTGTAATTAAGAGCCGCAGCGAAGTGCTGCAATCTTCCGACATAATTTTAAGCATTCATCCTCCGGCGGACAGCGAAATTGAAAAGCTGAAATCAAAAATCCTCATCGGTGTTTATCAGCCTTTATTTAATCAATCATTGATGCAACAATGGGCAAACCTGGGTATAACTGTTTTTTCATTGGATATGTTGCCACGAACAACCCGTGCACAGGTGATGGATGTATTAAGTTCGCAGGCAAATATTGCAGGATATAAAGCAGCCATTTTAGCGGCAAGCATCTACTCAAGATATTTTCCAATGTTTATGACTGCAGCGGGAACTATTGCTCCTGCAAAAGTTTTGATATTGGGAGCCGGAGTCGCCGGTTTGCAAGCAATTGCCACAGCCCGGCGCCTTGGTGCAGTGATCGAAGTTTTTGATACCCGTCCTGCAGTAAAGGATGAAGTAATGAGTCTCGGTGCAAAATTTATTGAAGTGGAAGGTGCGGCCGATGCCAGCAAAGCCGGTGGCTATGCTGTAGAGCAAACAGAAGATTTCATGAAAAGACAAAAAGCAAAAATTGCTGAAAGTATTGCCAAAGCTGATATTGTGATTACTACTGCGCAAATACATGGGAAAAAAGCGCCTATCCTGATTACAGAAGAGATGTTGAACAGAATGCGCAATGGCTCAGTGATTATTGATATTGCCGCTGCTACGGGAGGTAATACACCTGTTACTAAAAACAATGAAACAGTGACCTATAAGGGTGTTACCATTGTGGGCAATTCAAATTTGCAGGCAACCATGCCATCGGATGCCAGCAAAATGTATGGAAAAAATATTTTGAATTTCATGAACCTGATTATTACTAAAGAAGGACAATTGAGCCTGAATTGGGAAGATGATTTGGTAAAAGGGAGCTGCATAGCTCATAATGGAGAATTGGTGCATGATAAGATTAAAGCCATTGAATCCTGAATGGATTTAGAAAAATAGTTTATTCCCCCGGGAATCAAATCCTGATTGTTGATATTGAATAAATATTTATGAATACTGTACTAAGTTGGATTACGACGCACCAGGAAATGATATATATAGTCATCCTGATGATTTTTGTGGGTATCGAAGTTATCGGCAGGGTGCCGAGTGTACTCCATACTCCATTAATGAGTGGCGCCAATGCCATTCACGGAGTAGTGATTATAGGAGCCATAATTGTGATGGGAAAAGCAGAGCAGGATAATTATCTCGCCCTGATACTCGGATTCCTGGCAGTGATATTGGGGACTTTAAATGTGGTAGGTGGATTTGTTGTGACTGACAGGATGCTGGAAATGTTCAGCAAGAAGAAACCCTCTAAATCTACCAAGGAGGATATTGGTAGGAATCCGGGTAATTGAAGATTTTTTTTGTTCTTTGGAAATAATATTTAATAAAGTTCACTTACAGCCCCCAGAGCTGTGGGTGGAGAAGTACCTTCTTCGGAGGGATTCAGGGAGGATTTTTTATATATGGAATTAAACATACTTACATTCATTTATCTTATCGGTGCCGTTACTTTTATCATAGGCTTAAAAATGCTGGCGCATCCTCAGCGGGCAAGGAGAGGAAATCTGTTGGCTGCTTTCGGAATGACCATTGCAATTATCGGAACCATTTTTTTATATAAAGATGAAGAAGGTAAGGGACTGCATAATCATATTTGGATTTTTGCCGGAATTTTTATCGGAGGAATTATAGGTGTACTGGCCGCCAAAAAAGTGAAGATGACGGCAATGCCGGAAATGGTGAGTATGTTCAATGGTATGGGTGGCGCCTGTGCAGCATTGATTTCAATAACAGAATTTAACAGGATGGTGAGCCATCCCACTGTTCATTCTTTACCACCTTCCAGCTTTTTATCTGCCACCGTTTCCCAGGGAGAGCTGCTGATTATTTTATTGGGACTGATAATTGGTTCGGTTTCTTTTGCAGGAAGTATGATAGCCTGGGGTAAGCTCAACGGAACCATAAAAGATATTTCATTTAAAGGCCAACACCTTCTCAACCTCATCATTTTAGCCGGGGTTTTTATTTTGGCAATTTGGTTGTTTGTAAAAGTGGACGGTCTTTTCCGTTTTGATGGTAACAGTGTTGTATTTACTTTGAAAGGGCATTTGATTTTTTATGCTGTTTTTTTTCTTGCACTTTTATACGGAATCTTTTTTGTTATGCCCATCGGGGGAGCCGATATGCCGGTAGTAATTTCATTGCTGAATTCATTTACAGGTGTCGCTGCAGCCTGCGGTGGATTTTTATATGATAATAAGGTAATGTTGACCGGGGGAATTCTTGTTGGCGCTGCTGGAACACTGCTTACAATTTTAATGTGCAAGGCAATGAACCGTTCCTTATCCAATGTGCTGATTGGTTCTTTTGGTGGTGGAGGTAAGGCAGGAACGCAGGGCAAAAAACAGCAAGGTGCTTATAAAGAAATTGCTTTGAGCGATGCTGCAGTCCTGATGGCATATGCGAATAAAGTAATGATCGTTCCGGGATATGGATTGGCAGTGGCACAGGCACAACATGCCTGCCATGATTTGGAAAAATTATTGGTGGAAAGGGGAGTGGATGTAAAATATGCGATTCATCCGGTGGCAGGACGTATGCCGGGGCACATGAATGTATTGCTGGCAGAAGCCGATGTGAGCTATGAAAAACTTTTGGAAATGGATGACGCCAATGAACAATTTCCAACAACGGATGTGGTATTGATTCTTGGTGCCAATGATGTAGTGAATCCTGCAGCAAAGACAGATCCGGCATCACCCATTTATGGAATGCCTATATTAGATGTGGAATTAGCCAAGCATGTGATCGTAAATAAAAGAAGTATGAAGCCGGGATATGCCGGCATTGAGAATGATTTATTCTTTCAGAAAAAAACCTCCATGCTCTTTGGCGATGCAAAGAAAGTATTGCAGGATTTGATTGGGGAGATAAAGAATTTGTAGTATCCTTACTGCAATAAAGGATAAGCCATAATAATTTTATGGGTGTGTCAGATTTACGCATTACAATGTTGGGAATGTTCTTCGTCCCCCGCTGGCGGGGGAAGTATTTGGCATCGCAGGTTTCTTCAAAAAGGGGTGGAAGATTGCAGTGATAATTGAGTACAGTGATTGTCGGTTGAATAAAAAACAAAATTCCTTTGTTAATTACTGAGACAAAATTTATATTTGACAAAATCTGTCAAAAAAATATTTTTTGAAATGGAGCGACTCGGCGAAATCATACGGAAACTGCGGGAGGAGAATGAACTCCCTTTGCGGACGGTTGCTGCATTTCTTAAAATTGACCAGGCGATACTCAGTAAGATAGAAAGAGGGCAGAGAAAACCGACAAGGGAACAAGTAATCAAACTTGCAGGTTATTTCAAAGTAAAGAAAAACGACTTACTGGTGGCATGGCTCAGCGACAAATTAGTTTATGAATTGCAGGATGAAGATACTGCACTGCATGCGTTGCAGGCAGCAGAAGAAAAAGTTGCTTATACCCTTTTTAAGAAATCGGACAGAAAAGAAATAGTAAAGCAAATACAAAAAGAAATAAAGAAAATTCCACAGGTAAAAAAGGCATGGATATATGGTTCGTTTGCAAGGGAAGAAGATAGACCGGGAAGCGATGTGGACATTGCCTTGCAAACAGACAAAATTTTCAACTATTTTGATTTAGCGGAAGTGCAGCACCGTTTGGAAAAAAGTATAAAAAGGAAAGTGGATGTTGGTTTTGTAGATTCATTCAAGCCGTACATTTTAGAGCATCTTAAGGCTGATTTAAAACTTATTTATGAAAGACAGCCATAAGGATAGCCATCAACGTTTGTTGCAGATTGAAAAAGCTATTTCAGATATTGAACGGTTTACCCGGAATGAAACGTTAGAAAGTTTTTGTGAAAATGATATGTTGCATGATGCTGTAATGATGCAGTTTATCATTATCGGCGAATCCATTATACATGTAGAAAGCAAATTGTTGGATAAATACGATTATCCCTGGTATAAAGTGAAAGCGTTCAGGAATATGATTGCCCATGAGTATTTTAATATAAAATTTTCGGCTGTGTGGCAAATTGTTGAAAAAGATTTACAACCTTTAAAAAGAGCAGTGAAAACAATGCTTAAAAAAGAATTTTGAGCTCCGATTCTCTGGACATTGAATATGATTGATTCTTTCAGAAAAGACTTCCGTGTTGTTTGGAATGATAAGAGAGTATTGCAGGATTTGATTGGTGGGATAAAGAATTTATGGCGTCGTTTCTACAATGTATGGCAGCTTGATAATTTTGTGGGAGTGTCAGATTTACGCTTTACAATGTTAGGAATGTTGATTGTCCCCCGCTGGCGGGGGAAGTACCACGCATTACAGATTTCTTCAAAAAGGGGTGGACAATTCCATTGCTAATTGAGTATCTTCATTACAGGATGAATAAGGAGCAAAATCTTTTTTACAACAAATCGCTGCAACCATATGCAAATAAGCTTCGAAAGCAGATGACAAAGGCGGAAGCTTGTTTGTGGAAATATGTACTTAAAGCAGGACAGCTAAAAGGGTTTCAGTTCCGGCGACAAAGACCTGTCTTAAATTATATTGCTGATTTCATATGTAAAGAACTGATGCTGGTAATAGAAGTGGATGGGATTACACATCATGCTGAGGAGGCAATTAAAAAAGACGAGATCCGGCAGAAGGTTTTGGAATCAGCGGGGTTCACTGTTCTTCGTCTGAGAGATGAAGATGTTCTAAACCATATCGAAGCGGTTTGTCACTATCTTGAAGATTGGATTGAAAATAAAATAAGTCAATAAGCTTAATCCACCCCAAATTGAAAGGGGTTTAAAGTTGAAACCCTTCCCCCGCCAGCGGGGGATAGTTAAAATTCTCTTTTTTCGGAATATCAAATATGAGTTAGATATAAATGTTTATTGGTATGTATCAGTAATTCTAAACCTCGTAAATTTAAAACCTGTTCCTGAAATTGCTGAATAGAATTACCTGACGACGAAGTGTGCGACGCAACCAAAAATAATAGTAGGAATGCAGCCGACATCATAAACTAAAAACAACGAACATGAAAAAAATAGTTTTAGCTCTTGCAGTTTCATTTTTAGTGGTATCAATGCAGGCACAGGAAAAAATAATGGGTTTTACCGAAGCCAATGCAGCCAGGCAATTAAATTGGGAAAAACAATTTGATGCATCCATCAAAGCGTCTAACCAGGATGAATGGATGAAATTTCTTTCTTCTCATCCGCATCATGTGGGCAGTCCGCAGGATAAAGCCAATGCAGAATACATGGCAAACCTTTTTCGCAGTTGGGGCTATCAGACTGAAATTGTTTCTTATTATCCTTTGTTTCCCACTCCGAAAACAAGAAAGCTGGAGATAGTGGGAAATAAAAATTATAAACCAAAATTGCAGGAGCCGCCGGTAGCCGGGGATAAAACCACAGAGCAAACTGCTGAGCAGTTGCCGGGTTATAACGCTTATTCTGCCGATGGTGATGTATCAGCAGAATTGGTTTTTGTAAATCGTGGCGTTCCGGCAGATTATGAAGAACTGGCAAGAATGGGGGTGGATGTAAAAGGTAAAATTGTAATTGCAAAATATGGCGGTTCATGGAGAGGCATCAAACCGAAAGTGGCTGCGGAACATGGTGCTATTGGTTGTATTATTTATTCCGATCCGGCAGATGATGGATATGTGCAGGGCGATACGTATCCCGAAGGCGCATTCAAACCAAAGGATGGAGTGCAAAGAGGTTCGGTGATGGATATGCCGGTGTATCCCGGTGATCCATTGACGCCGGATGTAGGAGCAACAAAAGATGCAAAACGTTTAGATAGAAAAGACGCAATGACGATTATGAAAATTCCGGTGCTCCCGATATCTTATGCAGACGCACAACCTTTATTAGAATTATTGAAAGGGCAGCTTGTACCTCCATCCTGGAGAGGTGGATTGCCGATTACATACCATGTAGGTCCCAGTGTAGAGAAAGTACATTTGAAATTAGAATTTAACTGGGATCAAAAGCAATTATATAATGTGATTGCAAAATTACCCGGAAGTGAGTTACCGGATGAATGGATTATTCGTGGCAATCATCATGACGGATGGGTAAACGGTGCTGCCGATCCTCTCAGCGGAATGGTAGCAGAGATGGAAGAAGCAAGAGCTATTTCAGAATTGGTAAAAAAAGGATACAAACCAAAAAGAACAATTGTTTTTTGTGCATGGGATGGTGAAGAACCTGCATTGCTGGGTTCTACAGAATGGGTGGAAGATCATCAGCAGGAATTAAAACAAAAAGCAGTTATCTATATCAACAGCGATGGAAACGGCCGTGGCTTTATAGGTGCTTCGGGCTCGCATACACTGGAGCCTTTCTTTAATGAGATTGCGAATGATGTTATGGATCCGCAAACAAACGTTACCATAAAAGAAAGACATTATGCAAGAATGATGGTAAGAGCCGATGCTGCAACCCGGATGAAGATGCTTGGAAATAAAAATATCAGGTTAGGTGCATTAGGTGCCGGCTCGGATTATTCTTCCTTTCTTCAACATCTGGGAATTGCTTCCATGGATATTGGTTTCGGGGGAGAAAATCAGGGTGGAGAATATCATTCAGCCTATGACAGTTATGACCTGTTTGTCAAATTCAAAGACCCGGGTTTTCATTATGGAGAAGCATTGACTAAAACAGCAGGTAGAATAACTATGCGTATGGCAAATGCTGATGTGCTTCCGTTTAATTTCAATAGCTTTTACAAAACTGTAAATGATTATGTAAATGAAGTTCAGGCTTTGCTGGATAATAGCAGGAGCCAGACCGAAGTAGAGAATAAGATGATTAATGAAAAATTATTTGTAATCGCAAATGATCCCGCTAAAACATATGTTCCTCCCTCTGTGAAAGGGTTAGTGCCTTTTCTGAATTTCAGCAATCTTGAAAATGCGATGGTGCAATTAAAAAATGCGAGTGCAGAATTTCAAAAATTGTACGGTAAAGCAACACAACTTTCTACGGACAAAGTGAATCAACTGAATGATATTTTATATAAGGCGGAAAGGAGTTTGATTAACCCCGAAGGGTTACCCCGTCGCAGCTGGTACAAACATGAAATTTATGCACCGGGATATTACACCGGTTATGGTGTAAAAACATTACCGGGAATCCGTGAAGCGATTGAACAGCGCAACTGGACAGAAGCGCAAGGTAATATTGAAATTGTTGCTCAAAGGCTTGAAGCCTATACCGGGCAGGTGAATGCTGCTATTGCTTTGTTGAAATAGAAGAAGCCTTTCCATCCCGATAGCTATCGGGATGGGAGGAGGAGCTTATGATCACTCACAACGGAAGTTGATATTACTTTATAATGGAATAATTTTTAAGTTTGAATGGTGCTGCCTGAAAAATTATTATCGTCTTTAAAAGGAGTTGAAGGTTTCGATAAAGAAGTGTTTGAAAAAACTCATGCTTCATCGGAACAGGTAACTTCGGTGAGAATGAATCCCGGAAAACGGTCAATAGACAATATTCAATGGTCAATGGATGGAGCTATTCACAATTCACCATTCATTATAGACAACAAGATTCCATGGACTCAATATGGCTATTATCTGAAAGAACGTCCATCTTTCACTTTTGATCCCTTGTTTCATGCCGGCTGTTATTATGTGCAGGAAGCCAGTAGTATGTTCCTGGAGCAGGCATTGAAACAAACAGTAGGTCTTTCAATACCATTAAAAGTTTTAGATCTCTGTGCTGCTCCGGGTGGTAAATCCACTCATATCCAGTCTTTGATTTCAAAAGACAGCTTGCTGGTAAGTAATGAAGTGATTCAATCAAGAGTGCCGGTATTAAAAGATAATATTATCAAATGGGGTTGTACGAACGTAATTGTAACTAACAATGATCCAAAAGACTTTTCCCGGCTTAAAAATTATTTTGATGTTATTGTTGTTGATGCTCCCTGCAGTGGCAGTGGTTTATTTCGCCGGGATCCGGAGGCAATAGATGAATGGAGTGAAAATAATGTAAAGCTTTGCAGCCTGCGCCAGCAGCGGATTATTGCCGATGTACTTCCGTCATTGAAGAAGAACGGAGTGCTGATTTATAGTACCTGCTCCTATTCGAAAGAAGAAGATGAAGATATTTGTAAATGGATGGAGGAACAATTTCAAATTTCAAATTTCAAAATACAAATTAGCAGTGACTGGAAAATTGCCGGGTCTTCTTATGGTTACCGTTTTTGGCCAGACAAATTGAAGGGGGAAGGTTTTTTCCTGGCTTGCTTTCAGAAAAAAGACGGGGAAGATTTTTTTCTGGTAAAAGCGAAAAATAAACTGACTTTAGTGAATAAAAAGGAGGCTGCAATCATTGAAACATGGATTGGAGAAAAAAGAATGCAATATTTCCTGCGAAATGAAATGATTTATGCGATCCCCGGAAATTTTGAAGAAGATATTATTTTTCTTTATGATAATCTCAGGATACAATATGCCGGAGTTGCTGTTGGAGAAATCATACGTGACAAGTTGATACCTCATCATGCTTTAGCGATGAGCAATTTAATTTGCGGTTCAATTCCATCAGTTAGGGTTAGCTATGATACAGCGATAGATTATTTGAAGAAAAAGGAAATAAAAATTCAAACACCGGGAAAAGGCTGGCATTTGGTGCAGTTTGAAGGTCATAATCTTGGCTGGATAAATATATTGGCAAACCGGATCAATAATTATTATCCAAAAGAATTAAGAATTTTGAAAGAAAGCGTATGATTCCGGCTGCCGAAAATTGTTCATCTTTGCTGTCTAATTGGTTTCTTATGAAAAGGATATTCCTGTTTTTGTTATTGCAAGCATTTACCATAAACTTTTTAATGGCTCAATCCGGGACATTGTTATTGAAGTCGGGAGAAAAGGGGCTTTATGTGGAACACAAAATTGCTCCCAAAGAAAATTTTTATTCTATCGGAAGAATGTTTAATGTATCTCCCAAAAATTTAGCTTCATTTAATTCATTGGATATGGCAAAGGGGTTGAGTATCGGGCAAGTGATACGAGTGCCATTAACTGACTCAAATTTTTCCCAGGCTGTAAGTGAAGGCATGCCTGTATTTGCAACAGCAGAAGAAAATGAAAGCCTTGCTAAAATCAGCAATGTGAATAATAAAGTTTCAATCGGGAATTTGAAAATGTGGAATGAGCTTGATGCTGAAAATGCAGGAAATAAGAGAAAATTAATAGTTGGATTTCTTACTTCCGGCGAATTGGCTAAAGCTAATCATATTGTGATTGTAGCGAAACCGGGGGTGACAACTTCTGCGGAGACCATACAAAAGCCTGAAGTAGTAACTGAAAACCCTGTTACAATTGCTAATGAAAATGCAAAAAAGGTAGAAAACGTGGTTGAACAAAAAGATAAACCCGGTAAAGAAGAAGCAAAAGAGGTTGTAAAAACGGAGCCGTCAATAAATTCCGGTCCGGGTTATTTTAAAAACAATTTTGAGCAACAACTCAAAGTATATCCTGCGTCGAAAGAGGTAACGGTAACTTCCGGTATATTTAAAACAGCGAGTGGATGGAAGGATGCAAAGTTTTATGCTCTCATGGATGGAGTGGATCCCGGCACTGTAGTTAAAGTGACAAATCCATCCAACAATAAAACAATTTATGCAAAAGTATTAGGAGCTATGAAAGGGATTCGCCAGAATAAAGGATTAGATCTTCGTATCAGTGATGCAGCTCTTTCAGAACTTCAGATTTCTGATTCAGATAAATTTATTGTGAAAGTAAATTATTAATTTTTAACCTGTTACAATGAAAAAAGTATTAGCTGCTATTTTATTTTTTAGTTTTGCTCTTGTTTCTACTGCACAACTGAGTCCTGCCGTTAGCTTTCTGCCTCCGCCATTTTTTGATGTAAAGAAGGTTGAAGCTACTTCTGTAAAAGACCAGGCTATGACCGGCACCTGTTGGTGCTTTTCCACTACTTCGTTACTGGAAAGCGATGTTATCCGGAAGGAAAAAAGTTCGATTGACCTGAGCGAAATGTTTACCGTGCGGAATATTTATATAGAAAAAGCAAAAAACTATATTTTGAGGATGGGTAAAGCTCAGTTTGGCGAAGGCGGCTTAGGACATGATGAGATTCGTGCAGTGGCAACATATGGGGCAGTTCCACAGGAAGTTTATACCGGCTTATTGAATGGACAGAAATCGTATAATCATCAAAAAATGTTTTCCCGGTTAAAAAAATATCTTGATTCTGTGTTGAGTAAACAACCGATTGCCGTTGATTGGCTGAATGGCTATGTCAAAATCTTAAATGACAACCTGGGGCCGGTTCCTGCCACATTTAAATATGAAGGAAAAGAATACACGCCATTGGCTTTTTCAAAAGAAGTATTGCAGTTTAATTCTGATGATTATGTCAGCCTGACTTCATTCACACATCAACCTTATTATAAACAATTCATTCTGCAGGTGCCGGATAATTTTGCCAATGGCTCCTTTTACAATCTTCCATTGAATGAATTTATTGATGTGGTAAAATCTGCCATTGATAAAGGGTATTCTGTTTCCTGGGATGCCGATGTGAGTAACAAGGGGTTTCGACAGGATATCGGCCTGGCACTAAACCTTGATAATAAAAGGATCTATTCCAAAGAAGAAATCAATCCCGACTTACAAGAGTCGCCCTACAATGATACAATTCGCCAGGAGCTTTATGAAAACCTTACCACGCAGGATGATCACCTTATGCACCTTACCGGAATTGAAAAATCAAAAAACGGTAAGACTTTTTTTATTGTTAAAAATTCATGGGGAAAAGTGGGTCCGTATGATGGTTATATCAATGTATCCGAAGCGTATTTTGCCATCAATACAATTAGTATAGTGCTTCCTAAAGCTGCTTTGCCGAAAGAATTGCTGGAGAAGCTGGGGTTGTAAAATCCAACTTCTCTAAATCTCTCTGGTGGGGAAACATAGCATGTGTACATTTCAATTTTTCTTCTTTTACTTTTTTCTGAATACGGATCAGTGTCTTCTGCAAAGTAATTACCGATAGTGAAACAGGGGATTCCTATGGTTTCGGCTTTGTTGAAATGCCTTCTGGTGAAGAAGCTAAAAAGGCGAGGCTAATTTTGAAAGTACCAGCAAATTCCCTTTTTTCATAACTAATTGTCCTATTAAAGGTAAGTATTCACATTTTATATATTACCTACTTCAGGATAGATAAGCTACCTTCACCAAAATTCCGCACGACAAAAAGCTTTTTTTTATTTCCCCCTTTTTGTATTAATAGATTTGGCGGCATTCAATTAATCTAAAACGAAAATTATATGGGTGAATCATGGAATAAAAAAGACAGAGAAAAGAAAAAACAAAAGGCCAAAATGGATAAGGCGGATAAAATGAAAGAGCGGAAAGAGAATGCTAAAAAAGGAAAAAGCCTGGATGAGATGATGGCTTACATAGATGAGAATGGAAATATTTCTTCCACACCTCCGGACCCGAGGAAAAAAATTGAAATCAAATTAGAAGACATTCAAATCGGGGTTCCGGAAAGCATTCCACAGACACCGGAAGAGCTTACACACAAAGGGAAGATTACATTTTTCAATTATGAGAAAGGATTTGGATTTATTAAAGATCAGCAATCACAGCAAAGTATATTCGTTCATTCAAATAATTTGCCCGGGGAAGTAAAAGAAAATGATACAGTAAGCTTTGAAATTGAAATGGGGCAACGTGGCCCTTATGCGGTAAATGTAAAGATGCTGAGCTAAGGGAGTCTGATAATGAAAATTCTTCAGCACCTGTAACAGACTGCGTTGATATTCATTCCTGCGCCAACCGAAGCAAAAAGAATAATATCACCGGGATTTAACTCATGTGGGTCCACTTGATTATTAAGAACCAAATCGAATAATGTTGGTATTGTTGCAACAGAACTATTACCCAGCCAGTGAATACTCATCGGCATAATATTTTCAGGGTACTCAGTGATACCGTACAGCTGATATAATCTTTTAATAATACCCTGGTCCATTTTTTCATTTGCCTGGTGGATGAAAATCTTCTTAATTTGCTCAATAGATACATTGCTTTTTTCCAAACATTCTTTCATGGCGGCAGGAACATATTTCATCGCAAATTCATAAACTTTTCTTCCTTTCATTTTTAAAAACCGGATACCGGGATCGCTGCCGGGTTTAAATGCCATACCCATATTGATATATTCCAGTTCTTCTGTAGAATAAGTTTGTGTTGTCATTCCTAAAATGCCCGGGCCGGTTTCGTTGGATTCTTTATACTCTGCTACACAGGCCCCGGCGCCATCGCTGAAGATCATACTGTCACGGTCGTAAATGTCAATAACTCTTGAAAGTGTTTCAGTTCCAATGATCAAAGCTTTATTAGCAATACCGGCTTTGAAAAAAGCATCCGCTTGTATCAATCCCTGTAACCATCCGGGGCAACCGAAAAGAATATCATACGCCACACAATTAGGATTTTGAATTCTCAAAGCATGTTTGATACGGCTTGCTAAGGAAGGGACTGCATCGGTTTGTATTGTGGATTTGATCACATTGCCGAAATTATGTGCTACAATCAATTGATCAATCTGCTCCGGATCTACGGAGCTGCTTTTCAACGCCATCTTTGCTGCAATAGCCCCGATATCTGATGTATTCAATTCACCGGTTGTATAACGTCTTTCTTCAATTCCTGTAATCTGCTTGAATTTCTGAATAATCTCGCTGGGAGATTTATCTAATGGTATATGTTCTTCAGAATAAAAAAGATGTTTTGCGAAGTCGCTGTTTGATTGGATAAAAGGCGGGATATAAGAACCGGTTCCCGTAATAACGGTACGTAACATACACAAGACTATTTTAATTTAAAAAAAGAAAAGTTCATTTAAAGAAAACTCTGGCTTCAGTTGTAAATTTTATGATGTATGAGTTAGCAGGTTTTGAAAAGATTTGATTAGTAAATATCAGGTATGTGGGTAATCCCCAATCCAATGAAAATACGGGCCAGGCTCTGGTTCTTTGTCTGCTTCCATTCTTCCGGGAAAATTCCGCTTACAATACGCCATAGATTTTTAGATTTCAATTCTTTATAATCCACTCCTTGTATAAAAAGACCTGGAACCGTGCCCCTTTCTTTAAAATGAATATGAAGAGGGAACTCTTTTCTTTTATTTTGTTCAACACATTCTTCAATTTTATCCGGGGCCATAAAAAATATTTGAGATAACAAATTTTGAGAAGAATGCAGATGCAAAAGAAAAAGTATCTGAAACTACAAACAGGATTCAATTACAAAAGCGATCAAGCTCTAAATGCAATAGCAAAAATACATGTTATTTTCTGTTTGAATATTTCTTTTGTGACTGATAAAATCAAAAAAGTCCTGGCGGTTATCTTCCGCAATTTGTTTGACATTGAATATCCTGAAAGGCTCAGCCAGGTTTTTTGAATAACCCGATTGTCATTAATTAGCAGTTACGGGAAAAAAGCTGTAGCTTTGCGGTTCTTAATGTTATTGCTCTCTCCATTTGTGTTGAATCAATCCACCCAAATAATCTGATGGCTTAACGTAAGGCAGGTAAAGTATCATTCAATTTTTTTGATAGCCTTACCACTTTTTTTAATTAAATAATTTATACGTGTCATTTAACAATTTACAGCTCATTGAGCCGGTACTAAAGGCGTTGAGTCATGAAGGATATACGAATCCTACTCCCATTCAGGAAAAATCTATTCCTGTTATTTTAAACAAAAGAGACCTGTTGGGCTGTGCCCAAACCGGCACAGGCAAAACAGCCGCTTTTGTAATCCCAATCTTGCAAATGATGCATCAGCAAACAACATCTTTGCAGAGACAGCATCGTTCAAGGACACTCATTCTAACACCTACACGGGAATTAGCGATTCAAATCGGTGAAAGTATCCGGGCTTATGGACGGTACCTCAACTTAAAGCATCAGGTTATTTTTGGAGGAGTGTCTCAATACAACCAGGTACAGGGTATCCGGCAGGGTGCCGATATATTGGTAGCAACCCCCGGCCGGTTGCTGGATTTGATGCAGCAACGTATTGTTTCGCTTAACGAAATCCAGTTCTTTGTTTTGGACGAAGCCGACAGGATGCTTGATATGGGTTTTGTGCATGACGTAAAACGGATCATTGCCAGGCTACCTGTAAAAAAGCAAACACTTTTTTTCTCTGCCACTATGCCCGCAGAAATTCAACAACTGGCTGGTATTTTATTAAATGATCCCGTGAAAGTACAGGTAAGCCCTGTTTCTTCAACAGTTGATACCGTACAACAATTGCTGTATTTTGTTGAGAAACAAAATAAACAATCCTTACTGGTTCATTTATTGAATGATAAAACTATCGAAACAGTTTTAGTATTTACCCAAATGAAACATAGCGCTGACCGGTTGGCAAAAAACCTGAACAAAGCAGGCATTCGCTCCGAAGCTATTCATGGCAATAAAACTCAGAATGTAAGGCAGGCAGCGCTTGCAAATTTTAAAAATAAAAAAACAAGGGTGTTGGTAGCTACTGATATCGCAGCAAGAGGAATTGATATTGATGAGCTGAAATATGTTGTCAATTATGAATTGCCGAATATTCCTGAAACCTATGTGCATCGTATCGGAAGGACCGGAAGGGCGGGTGCAAACGGAACCGCAATTTCATTTTGTGATTGGAGTGAAAAAATATTTCTGAAGGATATCCAGAAACTCATCCGAAAAGATATTCCTGCAATTAAAGGTCATCCTTTCGACATTACTTCCATGCATACTCCGGTTCATTCAGCAACAGTGGGTAGAGGAAGTACCTCGGGTACCAGAAGCGTAGGCAGAAATAAGCGATATGGAAAAACCTTTTGGCAAAAGGCAATCTAAGCAATGATTTAATGGATTGCGGTCATTTTGCTCAAACCTCCTGCGAGAAGCTAAACTGCTATAGCCCAATCTTATTAATGTCAGGTTATCAAATGCTGGCCCACACAGAATTTCAGAAAATATGTTTTTCTTCTGAGCGTCTTTTTAAATTTAATATTATAAAAAATTTGAGCCCTGTGCCGGATGTCTTTTTTAAAATCTATATCCCCTGAGAAAATCTTCAATATTCATTCTTTTCTTTCCTTCCATCTGAACATCTTTTAAATGAATATAACCATCGGCACAGGCAAATTTTAAGTAAGATTTCTTATCTGATTCCCAATGCCCAATCCTTGTTGCGGGCCGTATCATTTCAATTTCGCTTTTGAAAATCTTGATTGTCTTATCTCCTAATTCAGTAAATGCAGTAGGGTAAGGCGAAAGTCCACGAATGAGGTTGTAAATTTCAGAAGCACTTTTATTCCAGTCAATTTTACAGGTTTTTGTAAAAATTTTTGGAGCAGTACGAATAGGAGCAGATTGCTCACTATCAAGAGGTGACTGGAGGCCATTGACTGTTGACTGTGGTCTTGCCTGTAAAGTACTTTTCGCTAATCCTTCTACTGTGCTCAACAAAACCCCAGCACCCAGTTCTTTCAGATTGTCATGCAATTCACCTGCTGTTTCGTTTTTATCAATCTCAATTTTTTCCTGCAATAAAATATCTCCCGTATCAATTTCATGTTGCAGTTTGAAAGTAGTAATGCCGGTTTCTTTTTCTCCGTTTATTATTGCCCAATTGATTGGCGCTGCTCCACGGTATTGTGGTAACAGCGAAGCATGAACATTTATGGTTCCCAACGGCGGCATATTCCAAACGACTTCGGGTAACATCCTGAATGCAACTACAATTTGCAAATCGGCATTCAATGATTTAAGTTCAGTGAGGAATGCAGGATTTTGTAATTTCTCCGGTTGTAAAACTTTGATATGATGCCGTACTGCAAATTTTTTTACGGGGCTTTCCTGCAATTTCATTCCCCTTCCTGCAGGTTTATCGGGAGAGGTTACAACTGCAACTATATTATACTTTGCTTTTAACAACACTTCCAATGAAGCAACCGCAAAATCTGGAGTGCCCATATATATTATCCGCAAATCTTTAAACCTGTCGCTCATCAATAATTAACAATTATCAATTAATAA
>JAFDYJ010000002.1 GCA_018267515.1 Bacteroidota bacterium
TGAAATAGGCCCAGGTATTCGTAAGATGAAAATTAAAATGATAAACCGTGTTATGGGTTGCATTAACAAACAGGTAAGTTACACCTTTGGGAATACTGAGTTGATAACTGCCTGATTTATCTTTTAAAACTTTATCAATGATATTTTGATAAGTTTCATCGGTTCCGGAGATACTGACAGAAGGTTCTGAATCAGGGTTGGAAAGCGTATAGTCAATTTTTATTGTTGATTTTTTTTCGGCATAAAATGTAACATAACCCCTGGTTGCACTTCCGCCCCGGATGCGAAACTGATTTACGGGGTTAAAGTTGGATTTTGATATTTGAATGATCGTAGCGGCAGGTAACGGTGAAAGAGCGAAAGATGTATTACTTCCTTTTGTCACTTCTGATTGTTTTTTATTAAGTTGATTTAATTCTTTAGAAGAATACATGGCCTCCGAAGCAGGTTGTTTCCACATTGCATCTTTATTATCAGTATCTGGAAATAATAACAGGTGTAAATTTTCATATTTTTTTGTAGTGGCAGCATCAAAGCCTTTTGCGTTGAGAAAACTGTAGGAAATCAATTGCATGATCCTGTAGCTGTCAATGATTGTTGATTCGTATAATGTCCACGCCATTTTATATACCGGGAGCAGGCGTTGTTCCAAATCACCGTTCTGGGTATTTTTTGAGTCTAATTCCAATTTTACGTAAGTCAAATAAAGTTGCAGTTCATAAAGCCTTTGGGATATAAGAGAAGAGGGTTTGGTTGCTTCGGCTTCTTGCAGGTATTGTTTTGCCGGTTTCAAATCTGCATTTGAAAAATCCGGGGATTCATAAAACAGTTGAAACATTTTCATAATTGGCACAGAAGATTTGCCATACAGATCTTTGATGAGTTGGCGGTAAAGACTCTTCCAATTGGTTTTTCCGTCGGCCATAAAACGGATCAGCACCCATAAGGGAATGGCAGTAGCAAATTTGGAATAGGAACTTTCATAAGTAGTGCCTTCCGATCCGGCACGGGCTGCTTGCAAGGCACGAATCATCAGTTGTTCTATTGAATAGCCACCCGGCAGGTCGTAATAACTGTCAGGATATTTAAAATAATCGTATAAGCCAAACCGCTTCACTTTCCCTGCCCAGCGGTTAATAAAGGCAGGCCCGAAGGCAATGTTTTGAAACTGGTAAGGTATGATCTGAACAAAGACCCTTGGATTCAGTTGGAAATTAGGAATGTCGGCATGATTGCTATAAGCATAAAGGTTTACCCCGATATTCGGATGGTTGGGAAATAACTTATCTAATTTTTCGGCGGCTACATTAGCGCTGAAAAAAACCTGGTCGCTGATGGAATTAATTTTGGTGCCGTTGATAACAGCATTGCCTGTTTTGAAACCCCCGCCATCAGCAGGATCAATGGATACCATGTCCCGGATAAATACGGGCGGAGGGGTAAAGTTTTTATTTGTGTATTTGCGGAGTACCCAATCAGTAAAAAAATCAACAGCCTCTTTATCAAAATAATTCAACTTGGTTGAAACATTGACTTTACCTTTTTCTAAAATTGGAGTTGCTGTCCAGCCCGGATGTTTTTCAAGAGTGGCAGCATTATCAAGGTTAAAGGTTTCGCCAACATGGCCGTCGAGTTGAAATTCGGAACCAAACCCATTTTGCCATTGCCAGAGTTGCCAGTCTTTTTTTACAGACATATCAGGATCGGTTCTGCCGCTACCGAAACCTCCGGTGCCGAAAAAGTTTCGGATGCGCAGGTGTGGCGTTATCATCCCGTCTGTTTTTTTAAACAAGTTTATTTTTTCGGGAATGATGGTGTATAACGGGTCGGGCAGGTAAAATTTGCAACCCAGGTCACGCAGGTAGCGGTACACACCAAAGATTAACCCGTTGATAGTGGGAGATAGAAATTTTATAAGTTTCGAATCTTTGCTGATGATCCGGCAACTTTCGCCTGTTTTGTACGGACCCTTTTCATCCAGTAGCAAATAAAAACCATATTCAATAGGTTGGTTTTCTAGGGTGGCCCAATCTTTATTAGTGATCTTTACTAACAGGGTTTGTAGATTTGATATCACTTCGGTTGGAAATCTTTCAGGATAGGAGATGGTGAACGGGAGCTTCGTGCGGGCAAAAGAAGGGAGAACATCCAGAGCAGTAAGGAAGAGAAAACCTAGTAATGTTATTCGTGTACTTCTTCTCATTAATGATTTTTATTAGAGATGATTTGAAATTAAGAGTAGTTGAATATAAAAGAATTTTTTTAAACCTTATTTAATTAATGTTAACATAAAATGATTGAACATGAGTTTGGATTTAAATAATAAAAGCGTTTTAATTACCGGTGGTACCGGTTCTTTCGGGAAAGAATTTACAAAGACCATTCTTAACAGGTGGCCGGATATTGGAAGGCTGGTTATTTATTCAAGGGATGAACAGAAACAATTCCAGATGGCCCAGGAATATCCTGAAAAAAAATATCCAATGATCCGTTTTTTTATCGGTGATGTGAGGGATTATAAACGCCTGAAAAGGGCTTTAAATGGAATTGATTTTGTCATTCATGCTGCCGCTATGAAGCATGTACATATAGCCGAATATAATCCCGATGAATGTATAAAAACAAATATCGGGGGTGCAGAAAATGTTATACAGGCTTCTTTAGAAACGGCAGTAAAAAAAGTTGTGGCATTGTCCACCGATAAAGCCTGTGCTCCTATTAATTTGTATGGCGCCACCAAGCTCACTTCCGACAAACTTTTTATTGCAGCAAATAATATCCGGGGTAATAAGGAAATCAATTTTTCGGTAGTCCGGTATGGAAATGTAATGGGTTCAAACGGCTCGGTGATTCCTTTTTTTATGAAGAAAAGAAATGAAGGGGTCTTACCCATCACTGACCCAAATATGACCCGTTTTAATATTTCATTGAAAGAGGGAGTGGACATGGTGTTACATGCCCTGGAACATGCCTGGGGTGGTGAATTATATGTGCCAAAAATTCCTTCCTATAAAATTACTGATGTGGCAGAAGCCATAGGCCCGGAATGTAAAAAAGAAATTGTCGGAATTCGCCCGGGTGAAAAAGTGCATGAGGAAATGATTACAAGTTCGGATTCATTTACCACCTATGACCTTGGCAATTACTATGTCATCCTTCCGCAACATCCGGCCTGGAAGCTCGATGAGTTCATCAAACATTTTAATGCGAAAAAAGTGAACGAAGGATTCAATTATAATTCGGGTCAGAATGCGGAATGGCTAACTGTAGAAGAGATCCGTTCCCTGATCAAAGAACATGTAAATGCTGATTTCAATGCCTGATGATTTTAAATCAATGAGCAAACCCATACCTTACGGTAAACAATCCATTACTGAAGAAGATATTGCTGCTGTAGTGGAAACCCTGCAATCAGATTTTTTAACACAGGGGCCCAAAATTGAGGAGTTTGAAACGGCATTTGCAAATTATATAGGGAGCAAATATGCTGTGGCTGTTGCCAATGGAACAGCTGCCTTGCACCTGGCTTCCATGGCTTTCAATGTATCGCCGGGACAGAAAGTAATTACTACCCCGATTACCTTTTCAGCTTCGGCCAACTGTGTCCGATACTGTGGGGCGGAAGTACTGTTTGCTGATATAGACCCCAAGACTTATACTCTTGATCTGAACCGGGTAGAAGATCTTTTCAGGAAAGAAAAAAATATAAGTGGAGTTGTGCCTGTTGATTTTGCAGGACAGGCAGTTGACCTGGAAGAATTAAAAAAAATTACAGATAAATACGGAGCCTGGATATTGGAAGATGCCTGTCATGCACCCGGAGGATACTTTACTGACTCAAAAGGAACACAGCAGAAATGCGGCAATGGAGCATTTGCTTCACAGGCTATATTTTCTTTTCACCCGGTGAAACATATTGCCTGTGGTGAGGGCGGGATGATCACCACCAACGATGAAAAGATTTATAAGCGGCTTTCGAAATTAAGAACGCATGGATTAACCAAAGATCCGCAGGAAATGCAGGAGAACCATGGCGGCTGGTATATGGAACTGCAGGAACTGGGCTATAATTACCGGATGCCGGACATGCTGGCCTCACTGGGAATATCGCAATTGAAAAAAGCGGATGCCGGGCTTAAAAGAAGAAAACAAATCGCAGAAGTTTATGACAGGGAATTGAAAAATGCAGATGTACTCACACCATTTTATAAAGAAGGGCATGCCTTTCATTTATATGTGATACAGAGTAGCAAACGAAAAGAATTGTATGACTATCTCCGCACTAAAAATATTTTTACGCAGGTACATTATATACCGGTACACCTGATGCCCTACTATCGGCAGTTTGGATATAAGAGAGGAGATTTCCCCAATGCAGAATCATACTATGATAGATGTTTAAGCCTGCCGATGTATCCGGCACTAACTGAGGATGAGCAGGAATATGTAATTGATTGTATTATGCAGTTTAAATAAAAATTTATGAGTACAACGAATCATGAAAAATTCTGGGAAGGAGATTTCGGAAAAGAATACACAGACAGGAATGACTGGGAAGATGATGCCGGGTGGGATAAAATTTATCTTGATACATGGGGCATGACCAAACTCGAAATAAATGATAAAGTACTTCAGGAAATGCCAAGGGATATAAAAATACTTGAAGTAGGTTGTAATTACGGTGCCCAGCTAAGAGGTTTTCAGCGAATGGGATTTGAAAACCTATATGGGATAGAGCTTCAGCCTTATGCAGTTGAAAAGAGCAAGAAAAAATACCAGAGGCTCAATATTATCCAGGGCTCCGGGTTTGATCTACCGTTCAGGGATGGTTTTTTTGACCTGGTTTGTACCAATGGGGTACTTATTCATATCTCCCCCAATGATCATTCTGGTTTCATGAAAGAAATCTACCGTTGCAGCAAAAAATATATCATGGGTTGGGAGTATTATAACAAAACCATAAAGGAATTGAACTACCGGGAAAATACAGGGTTTATGTGGAAGGCAGACTTTGCTAAAATATATCAGGTAAATTTTCCTGGTCTTGTATTGAAAAAAGAATTTCTGGTAAAATACATATCAAACGAAAATCAGGATTCAATTTTCCTGCTAGATAAACAATAGCTTAAAATCCTAGGTAATGAGAATCTTTTTCAGAGCTGATGGGAACAACAGCATTGGGTTGGGGCATATCTATCGCTGTATAGCAATTTCCGAAATGCTTCCTTCCAATTCTGAGAAAATATTCATTATCCGAAATCCATCAGATTCTATCAGATTACTTCTCGATAAATGCTTTTCCTCACTGATAATATTGAAGGAAAAAGAATTATACAATGAGGCAAGCGATATTGCCAATATTCTCAGACCAGATGATATTATTATACTTGATGGGTATTCTTTTGAAACATCTTATCAGATGCGAATAAAGAACAGCGGTGTACGAATAATATGTATTGATGATATTAATAGGTATAAGTTTATAGCTGATGTTGTAATTAACCATGCTGGAGGAATACTTTCTTCTACTTATGAAATAGATAGTTATACAAACCTGTGCTTAGGGCCAAAGTATGCCATTGTCAGGTCTGAATTTTGGAATAAGCCAAGCATATCTGACCGCCAAGTCGATAATGTATTTGTTTCACTAGGTGGATCAGATCCTAATAATGATCTGATTAAGGTATTGGGAAAAATTGCTAACTCTAATAAATCACTCAAATTAAATGTTGTTACTGGGAGTGCCTATTCATATATTGAAAACCTAAGGGAATTTATAAGTTCTAGGAATGATATAAAACACTATGAAAATTTGGATGCAAGTTCGATGAAAAGACTTATGATGAAGTGTGCTATTGCCATTTGTTCACCGAGTACTGTATCCTATGAATACTTAAGTATTGGAGGTGAATTGTACTTGTATGTAATAGCCGATAATCAAATTAATATTTATAACTATTTAATAAACGAGACATTGGCTTTTCCTTTGGATAAATTTAGGGTGAGTGATGATGGTTTGATACAATCAGTCTTGGTGAATCAACGCAAAGTCTTCGACGGCAAAAGCCAGGAAAGGATTCAAAATGTTATACTGAATGAACATAATTTTATTGTGTAGCGGAAATCTGGGATTGGTCGTTTTAAAACAAATACATTCGAAAGAACAAATAATATTTGTTTTTACGGATAAAGCTTCAAAGGGAATAATAGATTATTGTTGTAATAATAAATTATCCTTTTTTTCAGGGAATCCCCGAACAGCTAATGCTAAACAAATAATTTCTTCACTATCATGCGAAATACTACTATCTGTAAATTATTTATTTATAGTAGAGCAGGAATTACTGGATGCTGCGTCCTGTTTTGCGATTAATCTACATGGATCACTGTTGCCAAAATACCGAGGCAGGACTCCTCATGTTTGGGCAATTATCAATGGAGAATCTGAAACAGGAATTTCAGCTCATTTAATGACTGCTGAGGTAGATAATGGACCCGTTATTAAACAAGTTGTTGTAAAAATTGAACAGTCTGATACTGGAGATTCGATATTACAAAAGTATAATAAATTGTATCCGGAAATTGTTCAGGAAATCTTATTAGAGATACGTGAAAATAAAATTATATTCATAGAGCAGGATCATACAAGGGCAACCTATTTTGGAAAAAGGACACCAGAGGATGGAAATATTAACTGGAACTGGCAAAAAGAAAGAATTAGAAATTGGATAAGAGCTCAGGCTAATCCTTATCCAGGAGCATTTACATATTACGATGGACAAAAAGTAATCGTTAATGAAATTGAATTTTCAGATTATGGCTTTAGTTACTTAGAGGAAAATGGGAAAATATTAAAGATTAATTCGGAAGGTATTATCGTTAAAACGTCGAATGGAGCAATTAAGTTAACAAACTACAAAACAGAAATACCTGTTTCATTCAAAGAGGGAAAAGTATTAATATGGGAGAATTAAAAATTGATAACAAGATAATTGGGTTGTCCAATAAGCCATTCATAATTGCTGAAATGAGTGGAAATCATAATCAGTCATTAGATAGAGCCTTGAAGATAATTGAAGTAGCGGCTGAATGTGGAGCTGATGCAATAAAACTCCAAACATACACCGCAGATACAATAACTATCAATCATAGAGGGGGCTTATTTGACATTAAAGACCCAAATTCATTATGGGCAAATAGGAATTTATATGAACTTTATCAAGAAGCATATACCCCTTGGGAGTGGCATGAAGCCATGTTTAAATATGCAAAAGATAAAGGAATTATTTGCTTTTCTACACCTTTTGATGATACTGCAGTAGATTTTTTAGAAAAACTAAATTCGCCAGTTTACAAAATAGCTTCGTTTGAGAATAACCATTTTCCTCTTCTGAAAAAAGTGGCTCATACGGGCAAATCAGTGATTATGTCCACTGGTGCCAGCGATTTAGCTAACTTGGCAGAAGCTGTGGAGGTATTGAGACAAAATGGTTGCAAAGATTTGGTTTTGCTAAAATGCACCAGTAATTATCCTTCTACTCCAATCAACTCTAACGTTCGTACCATTCCGCATTTACGAGAGTTATTTAATTGTGAAGTAGGTTTAAGCGATCACACCATGGGTATAGGTGTTCCATGTGCTGCTGTAACGTTGGGGGCAACAGTTATTGAAAAACATTTTTGCCTTAGCAGAGCAGAAGGTGGAGTTGATTCTGCCTTTTCGTTAGAGCCTCATGAATTGAAATCTTTGGTGATAGAAACTGAAAGAGCATGGCAGTCACTAGGAACGATTAAATACGGTATTCAAGATACGGAAAAGAAAAGCCTGGTATTTAAACGTTCAATCTATGTTGTAAAAGATATAAAGGCAGGTGAAACTTTAACCGAGGAAAATATTAGAATTATTCGGCCTGGCGATGGGTTACATCCGAAATATTATGAGCAAATTCTTGGTACAAAAGCAAAACATAATATGTCAAAAGGGACTCCATTTAAGTTTACCATGGACTAAATGAAAAAATCAGTAGCAATAATTACAGCAAGGGGTGGCAGTAAACGTATTCCCCGAAAAAATATAAAGAGCTTTTCAGGTAAGCCCATCATCTGCTATTCCATTGAAGCAGCAAAAGCTTCCGGCATATTCGATACAATAATGGTATCAACTGATGATAATGAGATTGCAGAAGTGGCAAGACAGGCGGGTGCCGAAATTCCTTTTCTTCGTTCGGCCGCTACATCAAATGATTTTGCAACAACGGCGGAAGTATTGATCGAAGTATTGAATCAATTCAAGGAAGCCGGCGAAGAGTTTCAATACGGTTGCTGTATCTATCCTACTGCGCCATTTGTTACATCAGAAAAACTAATACGAGCATTTGATTTACTGCTAAAAAACAAGGCCGATTCTGTTATACCCGTTACCCGTTTTAGTTTTCCCATCTGGCGTTCTTTTAAAATGGATGAAGGCAAACTGGCTTATAACTGGCCGGAGAATGCTTTGAGGCGTTCACAGGATCTACCGGCTTCATTTCATGATTGCGGGCAGTTTTACTTTTTTGATACAGAAAAATTTCTCGCATCCAAAAGTCTTGTAACAACTGCAACTTATGCTATTGAGGTCCCTGAATCGGAAGTGCAGGATATTGACAATGAAGATGACTGGAAAATTGCTGAAATAAAATATTCATTTCTTCAGAATAAATAGGACTTGGTAATAAAAGCGTTAATAATCGGTTGCGGGAATATCGGGGCATTATATGATTTGAATGACCCTAAAAAAGTGTGGACTCACGCAAAAGCTTTTTCCCGTACAAAAGGGATTGATTTCGTGATTGCAGACACAGATAATAAAATACTGGAAAAAATTTCAAAACAATACAAAGTATCGTCTGTTAAAATTACAGACGATTTTGATTACGCTAAGTTTGATATTGTCAGTATCACTACTCCCACACCGACTCATTTTGATTACCTGCAAGGACTGATGACGCAAAATGTTCCGGTAATTATTTGTGAGAAGCCGGTAGCAGCATCAGTTGATGAACTGAATATTTTGCTTCAGTTGCATGGGCATTCAAAGAGCAAAGTATTGGTAAATTATATCCGCAGGTTTCAGCCGGAATATTCAGTTTTAAAAAAAAGAATATCGGCAATCTTAAAAAATGACTCCTGTAGGGCAATAGCCGTGAAATACCAGCGGGGATTTCTCAATAATGGCGGTCACGCATTTGACCTGCTGGAGTTTTTATTCGATAGGCCTGTTTTGTTTGAAAAATTCCATGTGCAATCTGCCGTTTTTGATGCATTTGATTATGACCCGACAATAACGGCAACCTGTAATTATTATGATATACCTGTTAGCATTACAGGTGTAACGAACGCAGCCTACCCTGTTTTTGAAATTGAGCTATTTTTTCAAAAACAGAAAATTGTAATCTGTCATAGTGGTGATGAGATACGCTATTATGCAGCATCAAAAAAGATTGCTCCGCTTTCTGAAAACAAAAAGCTGAGGCAAACCGGGATTCTAAAAGAATATATGTTACCGGTTGTCGAAGTAGCAAAATATTTATTAAAGAAGAACAGCAACGCTGATAATTTTATACAGGCAGCTGAACTCAACAGGCGAATGGTGAATCTGCTGCCGGTAATTTCAAAATAAGAACTGAACATGTTAAAGAAACTGGCTATCAACGGAGGCACTCCTGTTCGTACTAAATTGTTTCCTGCCTATAATACTATTGGTGAGGAAGAAAAAAGGGCGGTAATGAAAGTGCTGGATTCAGGAAATCTTTCACAATACCTTGGTGCCTGGACGCATGATTTTTTAGGTGGACCTACGGTAAGGGCATTTGAAGAAAACTGGAGTAAGGCATTTGGAGTAAAGTATGCGATAACTGTCAACTCAAATACTTCCGGTTTATTTACGGCAATAGGCGCTATCGGTATTCAGCCCGGTGATGAAGTAATTGTATCGCCATACAGCATGTCGGCAAGCGCTATTGCTCCACTGGTATATGGTGGTATTCCTGTTTTTGCAGATATTCATCCGGGTACTTTTTGTATGGACCCCGTAAGTATTGAAGCAAGAATCACTCCCCGGACTAAAGCTATTTTAGTTGTTCACATTTTTGGACACCCGGCAGATATGGATAGCATCATGTCTATCGCAAAGAAGCATAATTTATTTGTAATTGAAGATTGTGCACAGGCGCCGATGGGGAAATATAAGGGTAAGTATGTCGGCAGTATCGGGGATTTGGGAGTTTTCAGCCTGAATTATCACAAACACATTCATACCGGTGAAGGCGGTGTAATCACAACCAATAATTCAAGTTTAGCAGATCGCTGCCAGATGATACGGAACCATGCAGAGAATGTAACAGGACCGAGAGAATTAACAGATCTTACCAACCTGATCGGGTATAACTACCGGATGACAGAGATGGAGTGTGCCATTGGAATTGAGCAATTGAAAAAATTGCCTTCACTACTTGAACGAAGATTGGAAAATGTTGATTTTTTTAATGAAAAATTTTCTTCATTCCCGGCATTTGAAACATTGCCGAAGTTAGCAGACGGCTCAGTAAATACTTATTATGTTTATCCTGTAAAGTTCAATAAAGAAATTGCAGGTATTGAAAGGAATAAATTTGTAGATGCATTAAAGGCAGAAATTCCATCAGCTGTATTAAGAGAAACGGCGCCATTGCTAGGGGCAGGATATGTAAAACCTCTCTACCTGCAACCGATTTATCAACAGAAAGCAGCCTGGGCATTTAATCCTGCCCTGTATAATGGTGATGTCAGTTATGAAAAAGGTATTTGCCCTGTAACGGAAACAATGCACTTTGAAATACTCTTTACACATGAGTATATGCGCCCCGGAATGACAATAAGCGATATGACGGATGTAGTAAAGGCCATTGAAAAAATATTTGAAAACATTAATGAGCTGAAGTGAGTTTACCGGATTTGAAAGGAAAAGGTTTATTTGTTTTCAGTGATCCCGGTGGTGCAAAACCGGTTTTGGCAGTTGTCGAAAGTTTAAAGAATCATCTGGATGCCTACCAGGTAGTCACCAACAGGGAATATTCTTTTTTTAATGATTTTTCAATTGCAATCTCGCAATCGAATGGCTCTCCAGAAGAAGTCATCTCTTCTTTTCAACCCGATTTTATTTTAACCGGCACTTCATATACATCTTCAATTGAACTGGATTATATAGCAGAAGCAAATCAACAAAAAATTCCAACCCTGAGTTTTGTGGATCATTGGACAAAAATCCGGGAAAGGTTTTTGAAGGGGGAGCAGGAAGTTTTTCCCGAAGGAATTTTATTAATTGATGAAAAGGCAAAAAAAATAGCTGTTGAAAATGGAATACCGGAATCAAAAATCCAAATTATAGGGAATCCCTATCATGAATTCCTGAAGAACTGGAAACCGATTATTACCAAAAAGGAATTGTATGAGCAGTTTGGGTTGAAAGACCTGGATAGAAAACTGGTTGTATATGGACCCGATCCGCTTTCAAATGTAGAAGGAAAAAAGAATTTTGGGTTTGATGAACTTGAGGCAACCGAAAAACTGGTTGGTTGTATAGAGGGGATTGAAGATTTGTATTTTGTGTTCAATCCGCATCCCAATCAGAGAATGGAGGTTATCGGGAAAATAATTGACGGAAAAATGAAAACCGTTTCCCCGGAAGTCAATTTGAATACATTGCTTTATTTTTCATCGGCGGTTATCGGATTTTTTTCAAGTATTTTAATTGAAGCCTTGTTATTTGAAAAAAAGGTATTTCGTTTTTTGATAACCCGGGAATTTGATGATCCATTTTCGGGAATGAATATCGGGGAGGTGGTTACCCCGGAAAATATTGCTGCCAGGTTAAAATCTTTGTTATGACTCTTGATAAAAGTATCTTTTTAAAAGGAAAAACTATTAGTCTCAGGGTATTGAATAAAAAAGATGTTGAAGGTAATTACCGGAATTGGCTGAATGATCAGGAAATAGTACAATATAATTCACATGGCCGGTTCCCAATGACTCCCGAGAAACTTTTTGAATATGTGGAGGCTGTCCAAAAGTCAAATTCAGCTTTAGTGCTTGCAGTGATTGAATTGGATTCAAACAAACATATTGGTAATATCAGCTTACAAAATATTAACTGGATAGACCGAAATGCAGAAATTGCTTTTTTGCTGGGGGAGAAAGACTATTGGGGAAAGGGTGTCATGCCGGAAGCGGGTCAGTTGTTAATGCGGCATGGATTTGAAACTTTAAATTTACACCGGATTTATTGTGGCACTTCATCAGCCAATACAGGTATGCAGAAGCTGGCAGAGAAACTTGGTATGAATAGAGAAGGAGTGAGAAAAGAAGCATTGTTTAAGGATGGAGTTTATCAGGATATTATTGAATATGGAATACTGAATAATCGTGTTAATGTATAATGAGAATATTGTTTATTGTTGAACCTGAAAGGAAGGATTGGTATGATTATCTCAGGAAAGATGCATCTGATACCTATATTCTTTTGTGGCATGAAGGAAAGAAAGATATTCCCGGGTGGATAAGGAATAATCATTTTTTTAATGAAATTCATGATTGGAATTCTTACTTAACCCCGGGTGTTCTTTTAAAGAAAATTCGTCCAGACCGAATCGTTTTTTTTGAAATAATTGATCAACGGCAAATTGCATTATTGGTTAAGTCGAACAGGGTTGGTGTCAAAACGTTTTATCTTGAGCATGGCGCAGCCGGAGATAAGAAAACCGCAATTGAAAGAGCTAATGAGCCTCATTTTTTTTTAAAAAAGAAATCCAAATATTTATTAACCAGGATTCGCAGATCGTTTGGCAGATTAATCCGGTCAAAACTGTTTTACTATTCTGCAGTTTTTAATACTAATTCCTTAAATTCTTTTTGGAAATATTTGAGATTGCCGGTCAATATGTTATTTCAAACTCCCAATAAAGCTTTAGCTAATTGTATTTTTCAGGAAAGGCAACCCTATAAAGCTATTGTTTTTAACAAACCCAATTTTGAGCAGTTCCAGGTATATACCGGGATAACAGAGGAAAAGGCTTGCTTTACCGGTGTACCGATGTTTGATAAGTATTATTCAAATAGTATTGAACCCGGGCACCACATCTTGTATATTGATCATCCGTATTTGGAAGAAGGTTTGTTTGGCTGGACAAAAGAACATCATAAAAATATTGCTCTTACTTTAAAAGATTTTGCCAATAAAAGTAAAAGGAAGCTATATGTCAAGTTGCACCCCAGGTCTAATAAGGAAATTTGGGATGAATGGCATATAGAAGGTGAATACATAAAGATTATCCGGGAAGGTGATTTTACAGGAATGTTTTTATCAAGTAAATTAATTCTTGGGTTTAGCTCTTCATTAATAAATGGTTTTCTTTGTGCCAGAAAAAATGTGGTCTTACTGGGGTGGCATCCCTCTCCGAGAATTATTGGAAATAACTTTGCAGATACGGGTTTGTGTCATTATTCATTGTCTCCTGCAGATCTGGATTCAAGATCTCAATTTTGGTTTGTAAATAACCTGGCAATTTCAAATAAGGAGGCTTACGATAAATATTTAAAAGCTTTCAATTTTCCATTTGATGGCAAGGCAAATGAGAGAGTCTTGAATGTTATTAAAACCTTATAGTTGGTATGCACTACGAATAAGCAGCAAAAAGAAGCTTTTAAATGATTAAAAGATTTTCTACCAGGTGAAGTCACTCAGGCAATTCTCCATATATACATTAGTCGGCTTTATAGGCGCAGGTGTCAATTTTTTCCTGATGCCCTACCTCACACATTTTCTCCACACATGGGAATACGGTGTATTATCCATGGTGAATAGTTTTGTGACTATTCTTATCCCGCTGGTCGGCTTATCGGTAGCAGGTTATGCCAATGTGGAGTATTATAAACTTCGGAACAAAGACCGGAAAGAATTTGCTTCTGTATTTTCTACGGTACAACTGATACCGGTACTTCCTTTCATATTCATTCTCCTGCTGACCATCCTGCTGGCCCATCCCATTGCAGTTTTCCTGGAAATACCAACTGCTCAATCTTATTGGATACCTCTTTCAACACTTTTGGCTGTCCTTACAATTTACTATGAAACATTAATTGGCTTTAATATCATTGAACAGAAACCCGGTACCTACACGTTTTTTGTTTTAGTTAAGTTAGCCATTGAAGTTTCACTGACGATTTATTTTATAACGGTTTTAGATTACGGATGGGAAGGAAGATTACTGGCCTGGGTTATTGCGTCAGCTGTTTTATTCATTGCATCTTTTGCTTATTTTAATAAGCTGGGGCTGCTTACAAGAAAGATAAAAAAAAAATACAGGCTGGCAGCATTAAGTTTCGGACTTCCTTTGATATTACATGTTATCGGCAAATTTGTTATAAACTATTCAGACAGGGTATTTATAACCAAAATGGTTTCCATTGATGAAGCCGGTATTTATAATATCGGTTACCAGGTCGGGATGCTGATTCTTTTATTTGTAACAGCGGTCTCAAATTTTATTTCACCTTACATTTTTGAAAGACTAGCTGATATTTCAAAAGAAAAAGAAATCCAGCTCGTCAGAACGTCCTATATTATTATTGTTGGTTTATTATTAACGTTATTATGCCTGACAATCCTGGCGCCTTTATTTTTTAAATATATGGTAGATCCATCGTATGCAGAAGGCGTACGATATGTATTCTGGACGGGGCTCAGTTATTTCTTTTGGGGGGTGTATATTATTTTCACAGGGTTTATTTTTTATTATAAGAAAACAAAAGTTCTCGGGTACCTTGCTATCGTAAATGTAATACTCAATATCGGTTTAAATTATTTATTGATATTACGATTTGGTGCTATTGGCGCAGTTTATGCAACCTGTATTTCATTCTTCGTTGTCATGCTTGTTGTTATATGGCAATCAAATAAATTGATTCAACTACCTTGGTTTGATTTTAAAGCAATCCTTAAAACTTCCGGTTGAGTTAATTTTACTTTTACGAGTTAAGAAACCCCAGCAGTTAATAAACAAGGACAGATGGCATTAGTAATAGGGATCGTTAATTACGGAATGGGTAATCTCCATAGTGTCTTCCGGAAGTTGACTATGTTAAATACGGCTCCCCTGGTTATAGAGAAGCCCCGAGATATTCAAGGGGTTGATAAGATTATTTTGCCGGGGGTTGGTCATTTTAAAAAAGCAATTCAAAACCTGGAAACTCCCGGTTTGTTTGAATCTTTGAATGAGTGGGTCTTGTTCAAAAAGAAACCAATATTAGGCATTTGCCTTGGTATGCAGCTGATGGCTGATAGTAGCGAAGAAGGAGATGCCAATGGCTTTGGGTGGATTAAAGGTAAGGTTGTCAGGTTCAGAATTCAGGATATGAAAAAATTCAAGGTTCCCCAAACCGGGTGGAATACGGTTAAAACATGTAAGGAAAGCAGGTTAATGCAAGGTATCAGCGATGGCAGTGAATTCTATTTTGTTCATTCATATCATTACACTGTCGCAGACGAAGGCGATGCATTATGCAAAACAGAGTTTGAATATGAATTTGTTTCTGCTATTGAAAAGGATCATCTCTTTGGGGTTCAGTTTCACCCGGAGAAAAGCCATAAGACCGGGCTCCAACTTTTGAAGAATTTTATAGACTTATAATCTTGTTTCGCCCCCGTATCATTCCGGTTTTGCTTCTTAACAACGATCATCTTGTTAAGTCGAAAAGATTTAAAGAGTATCGTTATATCGGCGATCCCATTAATGCTGTGAGAATATTTAATGAACTCGGGGCAGATGAGCTTGTTTTCCTGGACATATCAACAACAAAAAATAAAAGATGTATTTCACTTGACCTGGTCAGGAGTATAGGTGAAGAAGCCAATATGCCTTTTTGTGTTGGTGGCGGAATTACCGGAATCAACCAGATCCGGGATATTATTTCAGCAGGTGCCGAAAAAGTAATTATCGGCAGTCATGCTGTTTCCGATCCCGACTTTATCAGAACTGCTTCGGAAGAATTCGGTTCTTCTACGATAGCCGTATGTATTGATGTAAAGAAAAAATTATTTGGCAAAGAGCAGGTCTGGTCAGTTAATGGAACAAAAGCTTCAGGTTTGGATCCGCTGGAATTTGCATTGCTGATGGAAAAAAACGGGGCCGGTGAAATAGTAATTCAATCCATAGAACAGGATGGCAGCATGGAGGGTTATGATTTGGAGCTTATAAAAAAAATAACTGAAAGGGTAAATATACCGGTGGTGGCCCTGGGAGGCGCCGGTACTGTAAGTGATCTGAAAAAAGCTTATAAGGAAGCTCATGCCACCGGGTTAGCTGCCGGCAGCCTGTTTGTATATTATGGTCCGAATAAAGGTGTTTTAATTAATTATCCTGATAAAAAAGAAATCAGGTTCTGAATATTATGATTCAACGTGACTATCAGCAATGCGTTCGCTGTGTAATGGACACTACAGATCCCGAAATACAGTTTGATGAGAAGGGTATCTGTAATCACTGCACCGGCTTTATTGCCCGGCGTCGTGAAATTAGAGAAATGGGTAAAGCAGGTACTGAGCACTATGAGAGTCTTATTCAACGAATCAAGAAAAAAGGAAAAGGCAGGAAGTATGATGCATTGCTGGGTATAAGCGGTGGAGTGGATAGCTCCTATGCTGCCTATCTTCTGAAAAAATCCGGTGTCAGGGTGTTACTGGTTCACATGGATAATGGTTGGAACTCCGATGATGCCAATCTCAATATCCGGAATGTGTGCAGGGTTCTGGGCCTGGAATATGAAAGTTACGTCCTCGACTGGGAAGAGTTTAAAGATATCCAACTTGCTTTTTTAAAAGCATCCGTCGTTGAAGCTGAAACTCCGACAGATATTGCAATACAGGGTGCATTGCATAGGATTGCTGCTGAAAATAAAATTAAATTTATTATCAGTGGATGTAATTATGCAACTGAAGGCATTTTGCCGAAGTTCTGGCATTATAATGCCCGGGATACAAAGTACTTTAATAGCATAGTAAAAAAGTTCGGAACACGGAAAGTGAAACTGTTTCCGAATTTCGGTTACCTGACTGAAATCTATTATAAATTCATTAAAGGTATCCGGGTTTTATATCTTCTTAATTATATAGACTATAATAAAATGGATGCAATGAGTGTGCTGGAAAAAGACCTGGGATGGAAGTATTATGGCGGCAAGCATTATGAATCAAGGTTTACAAAATTCATTCAATCCTATATGTTGCCAAGGAAATTTGACCTGGATTACAGAAAAGCGACCCTTTCCAGCCAGATCTGTGCCGGTGATGTCAGTCGTGAACAGGCTTTGGAGATATTAAAAGAGCCAATCTATAATGAAAGCGATATCGAAAAGGATAAGGAATATATAGCCAAAAAATTAAGCATTTCAAAAGAAGAATTGAATAAAATTGTTGAATTGCCGGGCAAATACTACAATGAATATCCCAATGATGAAAAGAAACTGAATTTCATTTATAATATTTACCGTAAATATTTTTCATAAACCCTATAAAAAACCAAACCCCTTCAAATGAAAATATTGCATTTAAATGACTCGCTGAATTTCGGCGGTGCGGAGACGCTATTGATGAGCTATATCCCAATGTTGCATAACTATGAACACCTGGTGGTTGCATTAACCGGCCCGAATCGTTTTCACGGAAATGGTTATGAGTATATCCAACTGGATCTGCATTACAGGAAAGCCTTTTGGAAAATTAAAAAATTGCTGCAACAGATTGTCAATGAAAAAAAGGTTGATATTGTTCACTCGCATTCGTACTGGACAAATTTGATTTCCAGATTTGCCACTCCCTCCGGTCTTAAGCTTTTTAATCATTACCATTTTGCAGATTATGATACTATGAAGAAACGAAGAAAGGTGAAAGCAATGATTCTGATGGATAAAACATTTGGACATAAAAGGCTGCATCGTATTGCCGTATCCGGTTATATGGGCGAAGTGTTGAAAAAAAATTTCCCCGGTAAAAAGGTAACGGTGATTCCGAACTTTATTTCCTGCAGCCGGGAATTACCGCAACGCCAGGCCGAAAAAAATAATATTTTCAAAATCATAGCTGTTGGCAACTGTAATACGGAGAAGAATTATGGAACGGTTATCCGGGCATTTTCAGAATTAAAAGATCTGCCTGTACGTCTTGAAATTTTTGGTGGTGGAAACAGGGTCGGGTACTTTCGTGACAAAGTCAAAGAGCATAACCTGGATAATATAATATTTCTGGGCCCCGTAGATGGAGCGGGAAAGAGAATGAGTCAATACGATCTTTTTCTGTCAGCTTCCATTTCAGAAACATTCGGTCTCGTTGTTCTGGAAGCTGTTTGTGCCCGTTTACCACTCTTAATTTCAGACATTCCTGCTTTTCGGGAAATTGCCCCCATGTCAGCTTCATTTTTTAATCCTTATAACCCTCAGGAATTAGCAGGGCAGATCAGAAAAATATTTAATGAAAAGCAAGCTGTTGATCTTAAAAGCTACGATCAGGTGTTGGAGAAGTATTCCGCTGAATCCTTTGTCTCTCAACTGGAGGAGCTTTATATTTCAGAATAAATCAAAGATTTTTTTTTCTAACAAACCAGGATAGAATGTGTGGCATATCAGGATTTGTAGATTTTACCAATAAAAGTTCGCAGGCAATTCTGAAAAGAATGACGGAAACACTGCAGCATCGTGGACCTGACGGGCAGGGAGAATATTTTGAAACTCATGTAGGTTGCCAGCTAGGGTTAGGACATCGCCGTCTTTCTATTATTGATTTAAGTGATGCAGCTAATCAGCCCATGCATTATGATGGGCTGCACATGGTTTTTAATGGTGAGATCTATAACTATAATGAAATCCGGGAAGATCTGATCAAACTGGGGCATGAGTTTAAGACCCATTCCGACAGTGAGGTCATTTTACATGCATGGCGCCAATGGAAGGAAAAAGCCGTTGACCAATGGCAGGGGATGTTTGCCATTGTTCTGTTTGATGAAAAATCTAATGAACTGATATGTATCCGTGACCGGGCAGGAGTTAAACCTTTTTATTATTATTTTAAAAACGGGCAATTCATTTTCGGCTCGGAGTTAAAAGCATTGATGCAACACCCGGCTTTCGGAAAAGGTATTAATACGGATGCGGTAGCTTCATTTTTACAATACGGATATGTATCAGCGCCTCACTGCATCTTCAATGATACGCATAAATTACCGGCCGGGCATTTACTTAGTTTGGATTTTAAGACCCAACAAATTTTCTTATCACAATACTGGGATGTTTATGATTATTACAATAAACCTAAGCTGAAAATTGAGTTACCGGAAGCTATCGAAGAAACGGAGCGGATTTTACAGGAATCTTTTCAATATCGTATGGTGGCTGATGTGCCGGTAGGTGTATTTCTTAGCGGTGGATATGACAGCAGTTGCGTTACATCCTTATTGCAGAAGAACAGTACTGAGAAAATCAGAACATTTACCATTGGCACCACCGATGATAAGCTGAATGAAGCTCCCTTTGCAAAAGAAATTGCAGCAAGGCTGGGTACCGATCATACAGAATATTACTGCTCACATAAAGAGGCATTGGATATAATTCCCGATCTGCCTTATTATTATGATGAGCCTTTTGCTGACAGCAGCGCCATCCCCACAATTTTGGTCAGCAGGTTGGCACGGAAAAAAGTTACCGTTGCACTTTCTGCAGATGCAGGTGATGAAGTGTTTGCCGGCTATAACCGCTACGATTATATTTCCCGTTATGCAAAGAAATTACAAGCTATACCCAAACCATTTCGCAAGCTGGCTGCAGCAACCATGGGAAAAGTTCCTTCAAAACGAATCCCGATACTGAGCAAAAGACCTAATTTCCATAGCCGCTATGATAAGCTGAAAAATTTATTGAATAATCCTTCAACGGCAGAGTTGCTTAAAAACCTGAATCTTGTCTTTTCGGAAAAGGACATTAGCCGGTTAATGGCAGCGCCGGTGCAGGAACTGGATACTTTGCATACAAGCAATGAACTGAAAAAAGAATTTTATGACCCGTTGTCTTTTATGATGGCAATAGACTATCAGACTTATATGGCTGATGATATTTTACAAAAAGTGGATAGGGCTGCCATGAGTATCAGCCTGGAAGGACGGGAACCTTTCCTGGATCAGCATATCATTCAATGGGCAGCACAACTTCCATCTGAATTTAAATACCATAAAGGGCAGAAGAAATATATCCTGAAGCAAATTGTACATAAATACCTGCCGAAGGAAATGATGGAACGGCCAAAAATGGGCTTTGCCATTCCTGTTGAATCCTGGCTGATCAATGAGTTGAAAGAACTGGTAATGGAAAACTTGGGCAAATCTGCTTTGCGTTTACATAATCTTTTTAAGGAAGAAGAAGTTGAAAAAATAGTTGGAGATTTTTTTAATGGTCACCGGGAAAAATATCTGAAGGTTTGGTACTTGCTGATGTTTCAGCTCTGGTATAAAAAATGGTTTAGCTGATTTTGAAAAGAATCCTGTATATATCCTATGATGGTATGACTGACCCCCTGGGCCAGTCGCAGGTATTACCTTATTTATGCGGACTTTCAAAATCAGGTTATACTTTCACGCTGATCAGTTGTGAAAAGAAGCACCGGTTTGAAAGTGGAAAAAGCACAATTGAAAAAATAACTGATGAAAACAATATTGACTGGCACCCGCTTCCTTATACAAAATCGCCTCCTGTACTATCCACCATTATGGATGTAAGAAACGTAAACAAAAAAGCACGGCAGCTACATCGGGAAAAGAAATTTGATATGGTACATTGCCGGGGACATATTCCGGCATTAACGGGACTTGCATTGAAAAAGAAATTCAATATTCCTTTTTTATTTGATATGCGTGGATTCTGGGCGGATGAAAAAAAAGATGCCGGAGCATGGAAGCTGAATAACCCGGTTTACGCTGCCGTTTACCGTTACTTTAAGTCTAAAGAAAAATCTTTTTTATTGCAGGCCGATCATACCGTTTGCCTGACACATCGGGGAGCCGAAGAGCTAAAGACCTGGAACTATCTGAAAAGTATTAACCTGCCGCTGACTGTTATTCCCTGCTGCGCAGATATTGAATTGTTTAACCCGGCAACAGTAGGTGAAAATAAAAAAAATGAAATCCGTAAGGAGTTGGGCATAACAGGAAGTGATAAAATAATCAGCTATCTCGGCAGTATCGGCACATGGTATATGCTGGATGAAATGCTGGATTTTTTTATAATTTTTAATCAAGCCATTCCGGGAGCAAGATTGCTTTTTATTACGTATGACGAACACGAAAGGATTAAAAGTGCAGCAGCCCGAAAAGGGATAGGCAGAAACTCTATTATCATCCGCCCGGCAAAGCGGGAGGAAGTGCCGGTAGTTTTATCGCTGAGTGATTACTCGGTTTTTTTTATCCGGCCCACCTACAGCAAAATAAGCAGCAGCCCCACCAAGCAGGGAGAGATTATGGCAATGGGGATTCCCGTGGTTTGTAATGCCGGCATTGGAGATACTGACCTGGTTGTTCAGAAATATCATTCAGGAGTTGTCGCAAATAACATAAACGAAGAAGCTTATAAAAAAGCCGTTTCAACTTTATTGAATGAAATATTTGATAAAGACGCTATACGTGCCGGGGCAGAGGACTATTTTTCACTTGACAAGGGAGTGACGGCTTATAAACAAATTTATGATTCACTTACCTGAAAGATATTAACTCATTTAATTGATAAATTTCACTTATGGTAAATATTGTAACCTTTAACGGAGGCCGGGGAGCCAAAAACCTGATACCGGCATTATTGAATAAGGATGGCATTAACCTCACATCAATCGTAAATGCTTATGATGACGGAAAATCAACCGGGGAGTTAAGAAGCTTTTTTAAAATGCTGGGACCTTCAGATATCCGAAAGGTTCAGGAAGCAATGCTGCCATTTGATTTACCCGACTATAAGGCCATTCTTAAACTCTATGATTTTCGTTATCCTGTCGGCTCCGTGCATGATGAAATCATTAAACGCCTCAAAGAATTTGTAAATAGTAAAACTGATAAACTAGAAGGGATCGGTTTTGAAGATAAGGCTATTGAACACTCCATACGGGTTTGTATTTCTACTTTAATAGATGGGATAAAACTGGTGGAGCCGGCAGAAGGTAAACAGTTGAGTTTTTCCGATTGTTCTATCATGAACCTGATTTATGCAGGAGCTTATCTTTATTTCGGTGGTGATTTTGAAGAAACGACCATTTTTATAGATAAATTGTTTAAGTTGAATGGAACTGTTTTGCCAACCAATAATGAAGATAAAAAACTTGTAGCAATCCGGGAAGATGGTACAATACTTTACTCTGAGGCAGAGATAGTAGAACTTCGGTCTAATTCTCGCATAAAAAAGATATACCTTTTGGATGAGTATCCTGACCGGAATAAATTATCAAAGATGTCATTATCAGATGTAGAAAAATACTTTGAAATTATGAACCGTCAAGTGGGTATTACACCAAGAGTAGAAAGAAGTATCCGTGATGCTGATATAATTATATATTCACCAGGTACCCAGCATTCTTCCCTATATCCAAGTTATATGACCAAAGGGTTGACAGATGCTGTAGTTGCAAATAAAAAAGCTTTAAAGATTTTTATTACTAATATTGGCGAAGACTATGAAACACCAAGTTATACAGCCCAGGATTTTATTAATGGAGCAATCCGGTATCTTAGAATAGGTACCCAGTTTAATATAAAAGTAAGAGATATCATCAGCTATGCACTTGTTAATAATAGGTTTTCAACCAACTTGGAAAATTATGTAAAATATGATTCTGTTGAACTTGATAAAATTGGTTGTGGTATCATTGTGGATGCCTTTGAAGATGAAATTAGTCCCGGTAAACATGATGGGAAAAAACTGGCGGATTTTATAATTTCAGTGTATAAGGATTTTTCCAAACTTAAGCAATAGCTCTTTTTAACAATGTCGAAAATAGGTTATTTATTGCGATCAACCATCAATGTTTTTCAACCAAAGCAATGTCCATTTTGCGGGGAAAATCAATTTGAAAAAATTCAAACAAAGTATCTTGTAACTACTCTTTTGCGTTGTAAAAATTGCAATTTGATGCATCGGCATCCAAAAGATAGTAAAGAATTTCTTGAAAAGTTTTATCAGTCTGACTATAAAGTAGATGTTCAAATGATGACTGATTTACCCGGCGATGATAAACTAAAACTGCTTAAAAAAAATTGTTTTGCAGAATTAAGAGATTTTCTGCCTCATATACTTGCTGTTACTCATAAAGCACCAGAAGAGATTAAAATGATTGATTATGGATGTAGCTGGGGTTATAATGTATATAAATTGAGAGAAGCCGGTATAAATGCAGAAGGCTTTGAACTTTCGGTACCAAGGGCTGAATTTGGGATCAATAAACTTGCAGTGAGAATTGCTACCCGGATAAATGAAATCCAGGATAATAATGATATTTTTTATAGCTCACATGTCATAGAACATTTACAAAATATAAATGAAATGATTGAGCTAAGTAAGGAAAAACTCAAACGAGAAGGGGTTTTTATGGCATACTGTCCGAATGGAAGTAATGAATTCAAAAAACGTAATCCAGCATTATTTAAGGTAACATGGGGTAGATTACATCCCAACTACCTTGATGTAAAGTTTGCATCCAATATGTTTAGAAATAACCCATATTTATTATTAACCAGTGATTGGCCATATAATATTGAAAAGCTAAAACAATGGGATGGCCGTTCACAGTGTGTAGATACAGAAAAATCTGGATACGAGTTACTTATCATTGCAAAGCCAAACATTTACCTTAATTCAAATTGAAACAAAATATATTTTTTGGTATCAATGCTGTCATTTTTGACTTTGATGGTACTATTGCTGATACCTTCAAGTTGCATGAAGATGCTTTTTTAAAAGCATTGTCACCATATCCTGTAAAATTTAATTATGGGGATTATCTTGGTATGTCAACACAGGATGCCATTGCTTTAATTTTTAGCAATAATAAACACTCACTAAGCAATGATGAATTAAAGCAACTGGTAAGCCTCAAGCGTAAGTATGCTAACCAGAGTTATACAACAGCTCTGCAGCCGCTGCCGGATGCACTTGACTTTATCCGTTTGCTTTATTCAGAAAAATTATTGTTGTTTATAGCGAGTTCGGGTTCTAAAATGAATATCACAGCCGGTATTGACGCATTGGGAATCCGGGATTATTTAACGGATATCATCACATCAGATGATGTGAATAAAGCAAAACCTGACCCGGAAATATTCCAGGTACTGTTGGATAAATACCGGATTGATCCCAGTCAGGCATTGGTGATAGAAGATGCGTTGTCGGGAATCAGTGCATCAAGAGCTGCAGGAATTAATGTAATCAGTGTTAATCCCGGCCTGGCCACTGAAAAAGATATAAGTCCACCTGTCCGGTGTATGACTTACCGGATGCTGATTAATGAGTTTATTGAAAATGCAGGAAAAGAAAAAAATTCTCACCGTAATAGTCACTTATAACAGGCTGCAATTGCTGAAACGTTGTATTCAGCATATATCTGTATTCAGCAGTCTTACTGATATTCTTATTATCAACAATTCATCTGTTGACGGAACAGAGCAATATCTTATTGAGAACAATATTGTGCATATTACGCAGCCAAACGGCGGATCTTCTGCCGGTTGGTGGAGAGGGATCAGTGAGGCACAGACCCGTGGTTATGAATATGTATGGCTGATGGATGATGACGGTTTCCCGGATAAGGAGGCATTGCCAATATTACTGGCATCCTTTAAGAAAGAAACCGCTTGCATTTCATCTGTTGTTGTAAAGGAAAATAATCCAGGTGAGCTGGTATTTGGAATGCCCAAACTGAATAAAAGAGGGAACCCCGTTTTGTTTTCCTTTAAAAGGAAATTCGGGACAACAGCTGAACTTAAAAAAACAGGAACTGAATATAGTTTTGCACACCTGTTTAATGGTGCGTTAATCAGCACGGCTGTTACCGGAAGGATTGGTAATGTGAACCGTGAATACTTTCTTTATGGTGATGAAGTGGATTATTTCTGCAGGCTGCGAAAAGCCGGTAAGGTATGTACACAATTGAATGCCTTGCATTATCATCCGGATGTTTCGCAACGAAATATTGAAAAGAGCCGGGTTTATTATTTTATCCGCAATACAATTATCCTTAATAAACTTTATTTTGACCATCGTTTGATGCGAGATCTTTTTACGGTTGGCATTGCATTGCTTCGTGTACTTCGCAGGAATGGTTTTTTAAATTTCCTGTCTTACCTGGGCGGTAAAAATCTTAAATTTCTTTTCTATGGAATAAAAGACGGGTATGGGAAGAAAATGATAAAACGTTTTTGATATGAAAAGCAAGTACAGTGTACTGATACCTGCAGCCGGCCGGGGTTCCCGCAGCGGGCTAAATTTCCCCAAATGCTTATACCGGATTGAAGATGTGCCCATCCTGGTCAGGATCATCCGTTCTCTTTATACATATGATCCCAACCCGGTCGTAATTATCAATGAGAAGGACAAACAGATTTATGATGAAGTATTTGCTGAATTTGAAATCCGGCCCAGGTTGGTTTTTCAGAATGAACCCAAAGGAATGGGCGATGCAGTGTTAAAAGCGGATACACTCATTGCTGATGATGAAACCGTGTTGCTTACCTGGTCCGATATTCCATATCTGAATGCTTTCACGATCAGAAATGTGATTCAGTGCCATGAATTTCATCAGAATGATTTTTCATTAGTTACTTCACCTTGTACTGATTGTTATACCGTTCTTAAAAGAGAAAGCGGTAAAGTGGTATCATTACAGGAAACAAGAGAAAACAGAAATGATGACAGTGCCGGGGGAGAAAGAGATATTGGTTTTTTTGTATTCCGGAAAAAACCTGTTTTTGAAATGCTGAAGTTGAACTCGCCGGAAGCATTTGGCAAAACTACCGGTGAACATGGCTTTTTATATCTTATCAAATTACTGGCAGCTGCCGGTTATAAACTGCAGGGTTATCCTTTAGCTACTCCCGATGACTTGCTAAGTTTTAACACACCCGAAGATCTTGAAAATATAATAAAGAGCCGGAAAGAAGGATAAGTATTAACTAATTGAATTTTATAAAGGGTATCAGGTTCTTTCTTAAGGGAACATTTTTATAATAAATGAGCATTAATGCCAATGCAAAAAAAGGAAGACAAGGAATTTTATAACGGGAAAGAGCTCCGAAATTATAAGAGGATATGCCCACTGCAAAAGCAAATATTATTGAAAATATCAGGCAAAACTGAATAGTGGGATCTTTACTGATTGTCCTCCATATTTTGGCAACCCCGAGAGTAAAAATAATTTTTAAAGTAATGAATAAAAATAGGAGGGCTTCCAATGCGGAAAATAAAACTAGAACTTTTCTTGACTCCCAGATATAAGGCCTGAATAAGGTTACGTTTACTGCCAGGGGAAACTTGAGAAGAAGACTTCCATAGGAGTGCCCGACTTCACCCAATGAATAAGCCGAGCCTTCATCACCGGATGCATAATGAATCCAGCCGCTTGTTACGTTCACTGTTTCTACAACCCGGTCAAGTGAATAACTCCCCAATTCGCTGGTTAATTGCAGTGTAGTGAAAAGAAATCCTCCTACCAGGATTGCAAGAATAATCAATTTGACCAGTATTTTCTGAGCACTGTTTTTTATACGTTGTGTATAATAAAAGAAAAGCCACATGACCAGGGCAGGAGTAAAGGCCAGCAGGATATAAACTTTAATTCGTGCAATAAGCAAAAAACTCAAAATGGTGAGTATTATATTTCCGGGCCTAAAGTCCTTTTGAACTAAAATTCTGAATGTTCCATAGGTGAGCCAGCCTAATCCAAACAGGCAAAGAGTATCTTTAAAAATACCCGATCCCCAAATAACAACGCTGGGAATAAACAGGATGGCAATTGCAATGGGCCGTATTAAAGAGGGGTACAATGAAGCAAAAGTTCTGAATAGAGCCCAGACCCCGCTAAAAGAAATGAAAGCGAATAGAACCGCCGTGGGTAAATAAGTATTTAATGTGAAAACGCTCAGGAAGGCGGTAATAGAGATTACAGCGTAGGATGAAGGATCCTGGTACCATTCCATTTTTGAAATATAGCTGTAATACTCAGGGTCATTCGGTGCCGGAATGTGAAATAAAAGGTTCACCCATTTTTCTGCCGATTCGTTAAAGGAGCTGTTTACAATCTGTGCCTGGTTAAAAAAATAATAGCTGTCTCCTCCATTATAATAGAATCCGTAAATCAATCCAATGAAGACAGCACCAGCGATTTTTACAGAAAGAGCTGGAATAAAATATCTTTTAAGCGGGTTGTTACCGGAATAGTTCTTATTTCTCAGCTTATAGGCAAACGCATAAATGATACCTATCACGAAGGGTAATAGAATAAAATCAAATATTGATAGGTGTGCATCCGAATCCATTGATTGTTACCTTTAGGATTTTTTCAAAAATACTTATTCCCCGATAATTATTTTATCAAAGAATAAATAAGGATGCATTTCAAATTTTCGCCGTTTGGTGGGGACACCAAACGGGGCCAGCCCGCCGTGGGTGGCGTCCCCACCGCTTATAAGCAGTACAGCAATGCTAAAATTTGAAATACTTCAATAAATAATTCAATGCTGTCGTTTTTATGCCTCGTATTTTAAGAATCATGAACCGGATTGCCATTGGCGGGCCGTTATTGAATGCGGCTTACCTTACTAAATACCTGGCTCCGGATTTTGAAACATTACTGATTGCCGGCGGCAAAGAAGATCATGAACAGGATGCCGGATTTATTACTGACCGCCTGGATATTCACCCGCTTCATATCCCGGAAATGGAACGCTCCATTAATTTTTTGAAAGATTACAAAGCCTTCAGAAAAGTAAAAAGTATCATCCGTGATTTTAAACCCGATATTGTACATACACATGCTGCCAAGCCCGGAATGATTGGAAGATCAGCAGCAAGCTCCATGAAAGTGCCGGTAATTGTACATACCTATCACGGTCATGTTTTTCATTCCTATTTTGGTAAATTGAAAACCAAGGCGATCATAGAAACGGAACGCAATCTTGCCCGGCGCTCTGATGCAATTATTGCAATCAGTGAGCAACAAAAAAGAGAACTTACGGAAGACTTTAAAATAGCTTCACCCGAAAAATTCAGGGTTATACCACTGGGATTGGACCTGGATAAATTTCAAGAGGACTATTCCTGCAAAAGAACAAAATTCAGGAAAGAATTTGGCTTGAAGGAGAACGAAATTGCGATTACCATTATTGGCCGCCTGGTGCCGGTAAAAAATCATCCCTTATTCCTTGAAGCATTTCATAAAATATTAAAAACATCAGGTAAAAAAGTCAAAGCCTTTATTGTTGGTGATGGCGAATCCAGAACTCAACTGGAAAATTATGCAACAAACCTGGGCATAAAGTTTACCGTTGAAACGGATACTAACCATGAACATCCGCTGGTTTTTACTTCCTGGCGCACAGATATTGATGTGATCAATGCCGGATCGGATATTATTGCACTGACTTCCCTCAATGAAGGAACACCGGTGAGCCTGATAGAAGCACAGGCAGCTAATAACCCGATAGTTTCTACAAATGTTGGCGGGATACAGGATATTATTTTGGAAAATGAAACTGCCTTATTATCGGAGTCAAATCATATTGAAAAATTTTATGAAAATTTATACCGGCTCATTGAAGACGATGATTTAAGAAACCGGCTTGGAAATAAAGGTGCTGATTTTGTAATGCAACGATTCAGCTACCGGAGATTGGTAAGTGATATGAAAACACTGTATTTTGATTTATTAGAAAAGAAGAAGCATGTTATTTAAAAAGAAGAAGATAAACCCACCGCCTGACTTCAGTGTACTGGGTGCCGATATGCACTCTCATCTTATTCCCGGAATTGATGATGGGGCTCAGGATGTGGTAGCTTCCCTGGAGCTCATAAAAGGATTAATGGACCTGGGCTATAAAAAATTAATTACTACTCCCCATATCATGTGGGATATGTATCAGAATACACCTGAAATAATTTTGAATGGCCTGGAACGGCTCAGAAGAGCTTTACAACTGGAAGGAATGCAAATAGAAGTTAATGCGGCTGCCGAATATTTCCTGGATGATCATGTAACTGAATTATTAAACCGGAAAGCGGCATTGCTTCCTGTCAATGGAAAAATGGTTTTGGTGGAATTTTCCATGGCCTTCCCGTCACTGAATATCAAAAATGTTTTGTTTGATATGCAGATGCAGGGTTATCAGCCCATACTGGCTCACCCCGAACGTTACATCTATCTCGAAAATGCTAAGAATTTTTATGATGAGCTGAAAGAAGCAGGTTGTTTATTCCAGGTTAATCTTCTTTCATTGACCGGCTACTATGGCAAATCTGTTACGGATCTTGCTAACTATCTCATTAAAAAAGGATATTATAATCTTGCCGGAACTGATCTTCACAACACCCGGCAATTACAGAGCCTGCACAATCCGGTATTGACTGATGGATTAAAAAAATTGCTGGACTCCTGCAAATTGATTAACCATCAGTTATAATTATTCTGCCCGAATTTTCCCGCCCGGCACCACTCCTGATTTTTAAAAGATTCAGCCTTTCTTTTTTTCTTGTTGTTTTTCGGTTAAAGTAAACTCCTGTTGATATAAGCCTCATCTTATTTCTGTAAATTTGAAATAAGATGAAATCGCAATTACAAGAGAATATTAGAATGTCGGGGTTTAACCAATTACTATTGGAGAATACTGATTTTTTAAGACCTTTTGCAGTGAATCTCACTAAAGACTCTGAAGCAGCGAAAGATCTATACCAGGAAACGTTGTATAAGGCTCTGATGAATCGTGAAAAATATCATTCCGGCACAAATATCAAGGCATGGCTTTACACGATTATGCGGAATATATTTATTAATGATTACCGGAAGGCATCACGCCGGAAAATTGTTTTTGATAAAACGCCGGAAGATTACCTGATAAATCTCAGGCAGATAGCTATACCCAACCAGGCCGAAGCCAATTTGCACATAAAAGAAATCCGGGCAGCAATTGATCATCTTCCGGATATATTCAGAAGTCCTTTCCTCTTATATTTTGATGGTTACAGATACCAGGAGATAGCGGAAATCTTACACGAACCGCTGGGTACCATCAAGAGCAGGATTCATTTTGCCCGTAAACTTCTCAAGGAACAACTTGCAAGAGGGTAGGCTTACTTGGCCCGGGTCGCTTACTTCCGGAAAAGAATAGAATAAAGAAATGCAAGGCCTTAATTGTCAGGGTCCAATTGCATGAATTCTCTTTTGACGGCTTTCAGCATACTGAAGAGTTGTGCCACTTGTATCAACAATAAAACTACCAATGCCAGCAATACAAACCAGGGAAGAGTGATAGCCTTGATCTCACCTCCTGCTCCCCATTTTATATTATAATAGTTGGTAAGTGCAGAACCAAAAGCCATTCCAACAAATAAAAAAGATAGTAATGAGAAAACAACTTTTAGAAACATAATACGCATAGTAGAGTAGCCTACTTTGAAATTTTCAAGAATGCCGGCCGGGATAATGAGTACTAATGCAATCCAGCTCCAGTTTTTATTGAACCAGGCATCGTTAAGAGTTAAATTCAAAATAATTAATAGGATAATAGATGCCAGGCCCCAGGGAAATAAAAGAAAGGATGATGGTTTTGCCGGTGTAGTTGCCATAAATAAAATTTTTATTCAGAAAAGATAAACAATTTTTTGAAAACGGTGATAGAATTTCTCTTGAAGATTAAACACCTATAGACTGAATTTTCCGCCGTAAGAGTATAGTTGGAGGGGGGCTTAGGTATCATGACTTTGAATTTAAAATCATTAGAAATGAAACTGGGTAGTTCCGTCCGGAATACCTGTCCGACTGTCATCAGCCGGGCTGGCCTGACTGACCGAAGTCATTCGGTCACGGAACCGGAATATCAGGTTTAAACCGGGAAAGAAAAATTAGTAGTCCCGTCCAGAATCCCCGCCTGACTAAAGTCATTCGGTCACGGAACCGGAATATCAGCTTTAAACCGGGAAAGTAAAATTAGTAGTCCCGTCCAGAATCCCCGCCTGACTGAAGTCATTCGGGCATGGAACCGAAATATCAGGTTTAAACCGGGAAAGAAAAATTAGTAGTCCCGTCCAGAATCGAACTGGAATATCAAGTTCCGGAGACTTGCGTACTATCCATTGTACTACGGGACCAATTCAAAAGTCAAAATAAAATTTCAAAATTAGAAACAGGAAAACTTCAGTTGTAAAATTTCAATTTATTTTATCAATCCATGAGCATTGGTGGCAAAGATCTTTACGGCAATAGCGAGCAAAATTACACCAAAAAATTTTCGTACAGCAATTAAACCGGCTGAACCCAGCATTCTTGCAATAAAACTTAATGATTTCAAAACAATGTAAACAATAATGAGATTTACAAGTATGGCAACCAGGATTGTTGTTTGTCCATAATTAGCTTTCAGGGACATTACAGTGGTCAGCGTACCCGAACCGGCTATCAACGGAAAAGCAATAGGAACTATAGTAGCGGCAGATAAATCCTTTTCACTTTTGAAAAATTCAAGACCTAATACCATTTCCAACCCAAGAATGAATATCACTATCGAACCTCCCACAGCAAAAGATTTTACATCCAACCCCAACAGGTTAAGAAAGGCTTCGCCGGCAAAAAGAAATAGTACCATCAAAGCACCGGAAATAAAAGTAGCTCTCAGCTCCCGGATTCCACCCATTTTTTGTTTTAAAGAAATCAGAATCGGAACGGAACCAATTATATCAATGACGGCAAAGAGAGTGAACGTCACAGTCAGCAATTCACCGAAATTGATTTGCATAGTTTTTAAATTTACGGCAAAGATAATGGGAGGACAGATTCTGCCTCCCATTCGCAAATATCTTTAGCTGCTGAAACTTATACCGAAAGTGAAGTTAAATCTTTTTGAATTATAGCCCGGAAAATCAAAATATTTTGTATTGGTGATATTTTTTAAATCCAGGAATAATTTAAATCTATTACTTAACTGGTATTCATTATACACAGAAGCAATGGCATATCCTTTTAAAAGTGCCGGCGCACTGCCGTAAACAAACTCTTCTCTCTTTCCTGAGGCATGGAGTTGGGCACTTATAAGATACTTTTTGCCTGGCCGGAAAGCTACACGGATATTAAATGCATTTTTGGGAATCCTGTAAAGATTAAAATAAGAACTGTCTTTTTGCAGAGGAGCTCCGGTTCCATCGTAGGCGGATTTGGTTCTCCCGTTCGTATATGTATAGTTCGCATCCCATTCCCATTTTTTTGTTTTATAAGTGGCTTCGACCTCTGCACCATATTCTTTCTGATTCCCTGCATTGATATAAAGGCTGGCATAGGTCAAAGGGTTAAAAGTAAAAAGTATGGAGTTTTTAGTGTCATGATAAAATCCGGTTACTCTTGTATGAAATGAAGCGTTTGAAAAAATTTCAATTCCCGCTTCAGTAATAATTCCTTTTTCAGGCTGCAATGCTTTATTTCCGGCTGACGGATCAAATAACTGATAAAGTGTGGGAATCTTATAAGCAGAATATAGATTCACAAACAGTTTCGTTTTATCCTGGATAAGTAGTGATGGATTAAACGTAAAAGTGAAATTATTGCCGTAAATGGAATGGTGATTCCAGCGTCCGCCTAACTCGAGGTTAAAACCTTTTTTATTTTTTAAGACAGCAGAAGCATAAGGACTGAACTGTGAAATGCCTTCTATTAAAACCGGGGGTTCGTAAGGGCCGAATAAACCGGTTGAAAAATATTTTTGAAACGTATTGCTGTACCTGTATTCTATTCCTGTCAATAGCTCCCATTTATTTAAATTCCAGTTATTGTACCATTCTGTAAAATGGGTTCTGCCAATGTATACAGAGTGCATGAAATCAACATAAGGATTTTCACGGTATATTGAATCGTCGAGGTAATTCCTGCCCACGTAGTTAAAGAAATAATTTAAATGTATGTTACCGGCGGAATGGGTATATTGAAGAGCTGCACCCAGTTGACCGTTATTATTTTTGACGGTGAAGTCTTTTTCGTCGGTAAAAGCTGAAGCATCCAGGTCTGTTTTATAATAGCCATAGGTGCCGGATAATTTTATTTTAATTTTTTTTCCGGCTATCCATTCGGTACTTCCGCTCAATACATGCTGATCAAATCCATCTTTATCGAAGTTTTTTGTTCCGGTAGAGTCGTAGGCAGATGAAAAGCCGGCAGAACCGAAATGAGTATAGTTAAGGATAAAGTTCATCTTCTCATTTCGCCCGCTGATTCCTGCATATTGTTTATAAGTCTGATAACTGCCGGCACTGAGATTAGCATTTACATTGAATTTTTTTGTACCTGCTTTTTTGGTGATAATATTCACTACTCCTGTTACTGCATCCGAACCATACAGGGTGGATTGCCCGCCTTTTAATATTTCAATTCTTTCAATCTGGTCAATGGCAAAGTAATTCAGATCAAAATAATTGTTGTTTACAGAAGGATCGCTTAATGGTAATCCATCAATTAGTATCAACGCATTGCCGGCCGAGCCTCCCCTGATATTTGTAGTGAGGTTTGTGCCGGGTGCATTGTTGACGCCGGGAATGGTAATTCCGGCAATGGTATTTAGCAGTTCACCTATAGTTCTTCCTTTACTTTGTTCCAGCTGTTGAGAAGTAATAATGGTGACTACCTTGCCGGTCTGACTTTGTTTTTTAGGATACTTGTTAGAAGTCAATATAACTTCATCCAGTAGTTTGCCCGAAGAATCGGTTTGTGCATAAAGTGAGCTGCTGAGTAGTACAGCAGCCACAAGAAAAAATTTCTTTTTCATAAATGAAAAATTTTTTGTGACTGCTTCCAGGAAAATGATGATGAATATAAATGCCACCCCGGCGTTTACATTACCGCTTTTCACCCGAAAGCAAAATAAAATGTTATTGAATCTGGCAGGTCTTCTGGCTTTCCCGCTTTTCGAACTGCCTTCCCATCTGCCGTTTGGCAAACAGTGGCGGGTTTATTCAAAAAGTTTAACCACTAAGTGGCAGGATTACAGCTACGGGGATAGCGCCGGAATTTCACCGGACTTCCCTTTTCACCCCGATATGTCGGGGACCAGAACCCTACAAAAATAAGATGCAGACAGTTAACAGGAGAAAGATTTTTCAACATTTAATTTTCAACACTTAGTTTTTTGGTTTTATCCATTGCCAGGCAGCTCCTATATAAAAATTGCGTCGCGGCGCAGCATTATAAAATCTTCCACCTACAGCGTTGATATCATTGCCCAGGCTGTAATTTTCATTTAAAAGATTGTCAATTCCCAGATAGAAGTTCAGTTTGTGTTTGGATGAATGTAAGTTTCCCCATCCGATCCGGCAACCTAATAAATGATAAGGATCTGAATTAGCAGTGTTTTCATCGTTCAAAAATACTTTTGATGCGGAATAATAATTCAGGTTTGAGTACAAACCATTCTTAAGTTGAAAATTCACTAATAAGGACAGGGAATTATCGGGAACACTTGGAATTCTTTTTCCGGAATAATCTGTTGAATTTTTTTGAAGTTTACTATACCTGAAATGATTATAGGTGTAAGAAGCTCTCAAAATCAGGTAATCCATAAATGAACCGGACCCGAACGAATAAATGCTATAATCTGCTGAGAATTCGACTCCGGGCTCCTTAATGTCACCGGCATTTACGAAATAATCGGCACCTGAGGGATCGTATCGTTGCACCAATGCATCATAAAGTTTAAAATAGAAACCGGTGAGCTCAAAGTATAATTTATTTTTAAGAGCATAATATTTGGCAGTTAACTCGTAGTTCCATCCATGTTCAGCTTCAAGATTGGTGCTGATCACTCCTGTAGATGGCAATAATTCCGAAATACTGGGTGGTGAAAATCCTTTTGATACAGTGCCGGTAACCGACAGTTGGTTTGAAAATTTCCTGATGATAGAGATTCTTGGTGCCATTTCGTTTTTGTAAGAACGGCTTTGCCGGATGACAGGATATTGATTTAATCTTTTAAAAACGACATCTGATTTATTGATACTTGCTCCTGCTGTAAGAAACCATTTTTCATGCAGGTTGACATCCAGTTGGGCAAAGGCATTATAGGTAGTGAAGCGGATATCATCATTGGTTTGTATGGTATCCGGGTTGCCGTTTCTGTTGTCTGAGACAAGGGTATTAAAAAAACCTTGTTGAAATTCACTTCCCAGTACCCATTGCCATTCTGTTTGACCGGATTTCTTTGTTAACACAAATGTAGTGCGGCCGCCATACTGAGGTTCGTTTCTTCTTTCATAATTACGGATAGCCGGATTTTTAACCTGCGCAAAAGAACTGTACAGCGTAGTCGTATTTCTTAGGGTAGATGTCAAGCTATATTCATTGGAAATACCGGCTAAAATATTTTTCTGATAGATTGCAGCTTTGGCGGCTACTGCCCCGGGAAAAATGCCGGCAGCAGGCCGGGCTGCTTTGGGATTTGATTGGAATTGCGAAAGCGTTAATGCACCCGGGGTTTGATAATACATATCTGTAAATAAAACGGAAGCGGTGAGTGAATGCCTGTCAGACGATTTTAATTGTGATACCCATGAAAAATTATCTCTCCGCATTTTTGTCTGCTCCCTGTACCCGTCACTTTTATTATGAGCAAAAGTGAATTGGTTCTTGTTTTCTTTCTGCCCCCATCTTGCGGATGCAAAAACATTCTGTAAGCCATAACTACCGGTTATGTATTCAAGACGGGTACCCGGTTGCCAGCGATCTAATGTATGCATCAGGATTAATCCACCGGTACCGGCTCCGTATAAACTACTGGCAGGTCCTTTGAAAATTTCCAGGTAAGAAAAATCATTATAAGCAAGTCCGTTAAAATAGGTATTGCCGCCTGCATCCGTGAAAGGAATATCATTCCAATATACTTTCACATTACGAACTCCAAAAGGAGAACGTAAGGAACTGCCCCGGATATTGATACGGTAACTTCCGGGAGAACGTTCTTCCATTCTTACTCCCGCTACGGTATTAAATCCGTTGACTAAAGAAGTTTTGTTATAAAGATCAGCATTGTTAAACCCGACGATTTTTACTGAAGTAGTGGTCAGACTTTTTTCCCGGTTTTGTTCAAAAGCTTTTATTACAACTTCATCTAATGTTTTTGTTGAATCTGAAAAATTATCCTGTGCTGATAGAACGAGTGGAGAAAGAAATATAAAAAGAGTTAAGATTTTATTCATCAATGCGTTTTTATTCGGGTGCAAAGTTAGATTGTTTTTTCCCTATCTTCAAACTATGATACCGAAGAATAAGCTGAATCTCTTTTCATTGACGATGATTGTAATCGGATTGGTGATTGGTATGGGAATTTTCAGAACATCAAAAGATGCAGCACAGGCAGCTTTAACTCCATCTATTTTTTTCCTGGCCTGGATTTTTGGAGGTATTGTGGCTTTTTGCGGAGCATTAACCTATGCGGAAATAGGAAGTCGCTATCCGGTCACAGGTGGATATTATAAAATTTTTTCTTATGCTTATCATCCTTCCATTGCATTTGCCATCAATTGCATTATTCTGATCTCTAATGCAGCTTCTCTTTCCGGTGTGGCACTGATCGGAAGTGAATACATTACTCCCTTGCTATTTAAAAACGGCGCTTCTGATTTTGTGAAAGCATTGATTGCCATGTCAGCTATTGTTCTCTTTTATGGAGTTAACCTGAGAGGCTTAAGAATGAGTTCCCGTACTCAGAATATACTTATGATTATCAAAATCGGGATTGTTGTAATACTTATCGCTTCCCTTTTCTTTCCTCATTTATATAATATGAACCCGCAACCTTCAGTGGATATTAGCAGCCTTAGTTTCGGAGCCATCCTATTGTCATTTGGCATCGCATTAAAAGCCACTTGTTTCACCTATGGCGGATACCAGCAAACCATTAATTTCGGCGAAGAAATTGTAAACCCTCAGAAAAATATTCCCAAAGGAATTTTTATCGGGCTGGTTGTCATTGTTTCACTTTACCTGGCTGTCAGCTTTGCCTATTATAAAGTTATTGGCTTTAATGAGCTGAAAGAAACTTCCGGTATTGCTGCCATCATTGTTGAAAAAATGTTTGGGCCCACCGGCAGCACTGTTGCTTCTGTTCTTTTATTTATTGCTGTACTGGCTTATGTGAATGTATTATTGCTCAGCAATCCCCGGGTAATGTATGCTATGAGTGAGGATGGAATTTTGCCGGCAGCCTTTAAAAAGAAAGATGAAAAAAGAGATGTGCTTACCGTAAGCCTCACTATCTTTGCTGCCATCTGTGTCATTGTTTTATTTTTTGCTAAAAAGTTCAATGAGATTTTAAGTTTTACCATTTTCCTGGATTCTATTGGGATGGCAACTTCAGCAGCTACGATTTTTATCCTGAGGAAGAAAACCCGGCACCTGGATGGTACCGGTATTTATTCAATGAAATTATACCCGTTAATGCCCCTGTTGTTTATAGCTACTTATATTTTTGTCGGTATTATGATTGGTGTTGATAATTGGAGATACGCTGCTGTCGGGACATCCGTATTTCTTGTTTTTCTTTTGCTCTATTTTATTGCGCAACGATTCAAAACAAAAAAAGCCTGATATGGATCTTTCTTATATTTTAAATGAATTGGGAGAAGATCGTGAACATTATTTCAATGCCGTTTCACCACCCATACTGCAAACCAGTAATTTCGTTTTCCGGAAAGTGGAGGATCTTACGGCTGCATTGGAAAATGAGATGGGCGGTTATTTGTACACCCGGGGTTTGAATCCAACCATAGATATTCTTAGAAAAAAATTAGCAGCATTGGACGGCGCTGAAGATTGCCTGGTATGGAACAGCGGGGCTGCTGCAATTTTTGCAGGTATAATGGCCAATGTGAAATCCGGAGATCACATTGTTTCAGTTAAAGCACCTTACACCTGGGCACAACGAACCTTTGATGTCATTCTTCCCCGTTTTGGTGTGACTACAACATATATTGAAGGCGGCCGGATTGAAAACTGGGAAAAGGCAACAAAGAATAATACTGTTTTATATTATCTGGAGTCACCCAACAGCTGGGATTTTGCAATACAGGATATAAAAGCAGTAGCCGACCTTGCAAAAAAAGGAAATATTGTTACAATGATTGATAACAGCTATTGCACTCCCTTATATCAACGACCCATCGAAATGGGAATTGACCTGAGCATGCAAACGGCAACCAAATATATCGGAGGTCACAGTGATGTAATTGGAGGTGTTTTGACGGGTTCCGGAAAAATGATGAAAAAAATATTCGATAGCGAATATTTGAATATAGGTAGCGGTTTACAACCTTTCAATGCCTGGCTTTTAATACGGGGTTTAAGAACCCTGCCTGCTAGGCTGGAACGTATCAGCCATACTACCAGAGAAGTAGTCGCTTTTCTGAAAGGCCATCCTAAAATTGATGGGGTGCTCTTTCCGCTTGATGAAACTTTTCCCCAATATGAACTGGCAAAAAAACAAATGCAGGGAGCCTGTGGCTTGCTTACCCTCATTATTAAAACTCAAAAGAGAGAATCCATTGTTAATTTTTGTGAGTCGCTGAAGCATATTCTTATGGCGGTTAGTTGGGGTGGTCATGAAAGTCTTGTAGTGCCAAAATGCTGTGGCATTGCTCCAAATGATTTTGATTCAGGCAATAAGGAACACCGTTATGTACGGATGTATGTAGGTATGGAAGACCCGCAATATCTTATTTCCGACCTGGATCAGGCTTTGGCTACTGTCGTTTAAGAAACGAATTTTAAACCGACCATCAAAAATCCGGTAAACTCTCACAGCAAATAATCTACTTTTGCGACCTATGATCCGATTTATTAAACTGTCATTTTGCCTGTTGATCTTTTCCCACACATTTGCCCAGGAAAATTGGGATCTGCGCAGATGCGTGGATTATGCATTGCAGAATAATATTTCAGTAAAACAAGCTGACCTGCAGGTTCGTTTTGCTGAGCTGGACTTTCAACAAAGCAGAGTCTCTCAATTTCCTTTTTTGACTTTTGGCGGCAACCTGGGTTACAGTTCCGGCCGTAACCAGAATCCCACAAATTTCAGCCTGATCACTACCGGGTATTTATCGAACAGCTATTCACTGCAGGCGAGTATTGACTTATTTAATTGGTTCACCAAAAAAAATAGTATAGCTGCAAAAGATTATACTTTTCAGGCAACACAGGCAGGGGCACAAAAAGCAAGAGATGATATTGCATTGAATGTGGCTGTGGGATATCTGCAGGTATTATTGGCTAAAGAGCAGGCAACATTGGCGGCCATTCAGGTAAATCAAACAAAGTCACAATTAGAGAATACCCGCAAGCAGGTGGATGCCGGGGCTATCCCCGAGCTGAATGCTGCCCAGGTAGAGTCACAGTTATCAACCGATAGTTCAAACCTGATTACCGCACAAACTTCTGCGCAGGAATTATTACTTCAGTTGAAAGCCTTATTGAATCTTGATGCAGCAGTGGCGTTTGACATTGCTTCTGTTCCTGTAGATTTGGTGCCGGTAGAAAGTTTGGGTGAGCTGCAACCGGAATCGGTTTATAACCTGGCAATGGCAAACTTACCACAGCAAAAAGTAGATGAGCTTAATCTTAAAGCAGCTTTAAAATCTGTAGAATCGGCTCGTGGAAATATGTATCCCACTATTTCTATGTTTGGAAGCCTTGGTACTACTTTTAATGATAAAGCCAATGAGGTAAAATCGAAATCCCAAATCAATGCACCGATCGGGACTGTGACAGTTGGTATGACTCCCTACCAGGTTTATCCGTTAAATCCATTTGATGTGTACACCTATGGAAAGATTGGGTATTTCAATCAACTGAATCAGAATTTCAGACAGTCAATCGGTTTGAGTTTAAATATTCCGATACTGAATGGAGGAAGTTTACGTTCCGGCTGGCAGCGGTCTAAGCTAAGCTTAAGACAAACAGAATTACAAAAAGAGCAGAATAGCCGGACCTTAAAGCAGGATATTTTTAAAGCTTATAATGATGCCCTGGCCGCTTTTCAAAAATTTAATGCTAATAAAAAAGCGGTTGAAACAGCACAAAAGGTATATGATTTTGCAAAAAAGAGATATGATCTGAATCTGCTGTCAACTTACGACCTGCTGATCAGTCAAAATAATCTACTTACTGCAAAATCACAGTCTTTGTATTCACATTATGATTATGTTTTTAAAATGAAACTGCTTGAATTTTATAAAGGACAGGGATTAAAACTTTAAAACTTTTTTGAAATATGAATAAAACTGTCAAATGGATATTGATCGTTCTGGGAATTGTGATAGTATTGCTGATTGCCGGGAAAATGATAATGGGTGGCAACGATGGGGATGGTGTCAAAGTTGCTGCAGAAAAAGTAACCAAAAGAACTATTATTGAAACGGTAACTGCCAGCGGTAAAATTTACCCGGAGACTGAAGTTAAAATCAGCCCGGATATATCAGGTGAAATCACGGAACTTAATGTGCAGGAAGGGGATACTGTAAAAAAAGGCCAGGTGTTGGCCCGGATTTATGCTGATATATATGCACTGCAAAAGGATATGGCGGCATCCCGTGTGAATCAGTCGGAAGCAACCGTGGCAAACAGTGAAGAAGCAATCAAAGCGCTAAAAGCAAACCTGGATCAGGCTCAGATGACTTATGACAGAAATAAATCACTATATGATCAAAAGGTGATTTCAAAATCGGAGCTGGAACAATATGAAACCACGTTAAGAACTGCCCAGGCAAACTATAATGCGGCCAAACAAAATATTGTCAGCCTGAAAGCCGGAACTCAATCCGCTCAAACAGATCTGACTTCTGCAGCCAAAAATCTTAGCCGTACCACTTTAACAGCCCCTATGGATGGTGTCATCACATCGCTGAAAGTAAAAAAAGGGGAAAGAGTGGCCGGTAACAGCTTTACATTGGGAACAGAGATGATGATCGTTTCAGATATGAGTGTGATTGAAGTGCGTGTAGATGTAGGTGAAAATGATATCGTGAAAATAAATATTGGTGATTCAGCTGATGTTGAAGTGGATGCTTATAATAACAGGAAATTCAAAGGTATTGTTACAAAAATTTCCAGCAGCACCAATGCCACTGCAGCAGCTGCATCTACAAATGATGTTACAAATTATGAAGTCCGTATCCGGTTAATCCCCGGTTCTTATAAGGATTTAATTTCAAAGACCTTTCCTTTCAGGCCGGGTATGAATGCAAGCGCCGATATTAAAACCCGCCAGCACGATAATGTTCTTTCGGTCCCTATAACTGCAGTGAATGCAAGAGTAAAAGGTAGTGATAAGAACCTGGAAGAAAAAAAGAAGGAAGAAAATAAGATGAAAGAGAATAATGACAACCAGCAGAATGATAACTCAATGGCTCCTACTGATGAACTGGAAGAAGTTGTATTTGTTGTTCAAAAAGATGGAAAAGTTAAAAAGACAGTGGTTACCACCGGCATTCAGGATATTAATAATATTGAAATCACAAGTGGCCTTCAGGAAGGTGAGGAGGTTGTTATCGGGCCGTATTCTGCCATCAGCAAAACATTGAAAGACGGAGCAAAGGTGAAAGTTGTTCCGAAGGATAAATTGTTTCAAAACTAGAAATATAGTTTTTAATATTTTAAAAGGGCCCTGGATGCAGGGCTCTTTTTTATTTTGGAAAAATGCTGAATCGTCTTTCTTATCTTTAATTTTTGAAATTTTATTTAAGAATTTAATTATGAGCCTTCAATTTGGAATTATAGGAGGTGGAAGTTGGGCAACTGCTCTTGCGAAGATTCTTACGGATAATAAACATCCCATTAATTGGTGGATCCGGAATACTGAAATTATTCAGAATCTTCAGAAGCGGGGCAATAATCTCCATTACCTGAGCTCAGTTGATTTTAATACCGGTCTTTTATCACTTACTGATGATATCGGTGTTGTAATTAAAAATTCAGATATACTGGTTATGGCAATTCCTTCTGCTTATGTAGAACAAAGTATTAGTACTTTGCCGGCAGAGATATGGAAAAATAAAAGGGTCGTTTCAGCTGTAAAAGGTTTGTTGCCCGGTAAAAATGTATTGCTGAATGAATTTTTATTGCAGCAATTTCAATTTCCGCTGGAAAATTATTTTGCAGTTTTAGGACCCTGCCATGCAGAAGAAGTCGCATCTGAAAAGTTATCTTACCTTACTATTTCAGGTATTGATTTAATCAAAGCATCAGAAATCGCAACTCATTTCAATACAGAATACATCAATACCATTGTAAACCCGGATATTTTAGGTGTACAATACGCTGCCGTATTGAAAAATATTTATGCATTGGGCGCCGGTATGGCTCATGGGTTGGACTATGGAGATAATTTTTTAAGTGTTTATATCGCCAATGCGGCAGATGAAATGGCCGGCTTCTTAAAAAAATTCGGGTTCAAGCATATTGTTGTTGGTGAGCATTCAGGCGAGGATCCTTACACTCACCGTAAGACGCCTAACTATGCAGCTTCCGTTTATCTGGGAGATTTGCTGGTTACCTGTTATTCCTTATTTAGCCGCAATCGTACTTTTGGAAGCATGATTGGCAAAGGATATTCCGTAAAAGCTGCCCAGTTGGAATTAAATATGGTGGCTGAAGGATACAATGCTTCAAAATGTATTTATAATATTAATCAATCAGTAAATGCTGCTATACCAATAGCAGAAACCGTTTATAAAATTCTTTGGGAAAATGTTAAAGCATCTGATGGGTTTAAACACATTGAGCAGTGCCTGGTCTGATGAGTGAAGATTTGAATTTAAAATACTATGCCTTTCTCATTTAACGGTTTCGGATCCCTGGCCATTTTAATCATGGTTCTTTGCCTGGTAGCTTCAGAAGCCTACAAAAAATTCCGGGGTTGGCAAAAACACCGGTAAAAAACCTATTTTTAGGTTGTCAAATATTACCAGTCATGATAAAGTTTTTTCAGATCCTTTTTCTTGTCGCTTCAATTATTCTGATGGTGCTGAATGTAATAAAGTTCAATAAGTACCGGGATAGCAAACAACAACCTTCCACACCACCACATCCTATCAAGTGGTTTGATTTTATACTTACTTCATTAGTTGCGCTGGGTTGTGCTTTAAATATAATCATTACCTGGATCAGTAGCGGTGGAAAATAATTTCAGATAAACAGGTTTGCGGCTATTCCATCGGCAAGGAGTTTCCCTTCACGGGTTAGTGTCAGGCAGTTCTTTTCTGATTTTATTAAGCCGGAGTCTATATATCTTTTGCTCTCAGCTAGTAAACGGAGTCGCTCTTCCGGATCTGTTTTTTCAAGATTCAGACCTTCCAGGGTACGCAGTGATGTCATAATGTACTCATTCTTTTTTTGAGAAAGAGTGAGCACTTCTTTTTCGATTGATAATGTTCCTTTATTTACAGATTCAATATAAATATTGTTGTTAGCTATATTCCATTGCCTGGATTGACCATTGTAAGAATGAGCCGAAGGCCCTAATCCCAAATATTTTTTTCCCTGCCAATAAGAAGTATTGTGCCTGCTGCGAAAGTTCGATTTTGCAAAATTGGAAATTTCATAATGTTCATATCCTGCCCGATCCAGCCATTCCATGAGTAATAAAAATTGTTCCGATTGCTTGTCCGGATTAATATTTTCCTTTCTATGTTCACGGATCATTTTAAATAAAGGAGTTTTTTCTTCTATGGTCAGGGCATAACAGGAGAGATGGGGAATGGACAGGTTAATGGCAGTATCTGCATTCTGTTTCCATTTTTCATTTGTTAAGATGGGGATGCCGTATATAAGATCAATTGTAATATTTGAAAAGTAACGTTGAGCTAATTTCAGGCTGTTGATTGCCTGGCGGGCATTATGTGCCCTGTTCATCCATTTTAAATCTTCTTCAAAAAAGCTTTGAATACCGATGCTCAGGCGATTAAAACCTGTTTCTTTCCAGGATACCAACTTCTTTTCATTTATATCATCAGGGTTAGCCTCCAGCGTAATTTCTGCATCGGGAGCGACAGAATAGTGAGTATAGAGCCTGTCGAGAATCGAAAAAAGTTCACCGGGTTCTAATAAGCTCGGTGTACCTCCTCCAAAATAGATAGACGAAACAGGTTCCCCCGATAAATAATTTCTTTGCAGCTCTGATTCTTTCAATATTGCAGAGATAAATTCGTTTTTATAGCGCAAAGAAGTGCTAAAATGAAAATTACAATAATGACAAGCCTGTTTGCAGAAAGGAATATGTATGTAAATTCCCGCCATTATTGAATAAAATTAAGAATCACGTGCAGCAGGCATGCCTGTTCTGGGAATGAAATATATAGGTAAGCCAGGTTCAAGTGATTTGCATTTTAATAAATAATTTTAATTTCTGATTATCCGCCTTCGGCGGAAAACCGAATGATAAAACTAAGACTGCAAATATCGGTTCTTGTCTTCCAATTATTTTGCGTTTCCGCGACCGGGCAAAATAATTATCATCTTTTTTTAAAAACTGTTGACACAGATTCTGCCTTTTTAATTTCCAGCTTATCAATAACCACTTCATTTCATTCAAGATCGGATTGTGTTGAATATATAAACCAGTTGCCTTCTTACCTCCATTCAAAGGGATATTTTACCGTTTCACTGGATAGCATACACTTTGACAGCACTTTTGCCCGGGTAGTTATATTTCTGGGTACAAAATATCAATGGGTATCGTTGGATACCAAAGGTGTGCCGCCTACATTGTTGGATGCTGCCGGATGGAAAGAAAGAACAATTTATAGTAACCCCGTAGATTTTACACAATTGCAATTGGCTGAAAAGAGAATTCTGGATTACCTGGAGAATAATGGATATCCTTTTGCAAAAATTTTTCTGGACAGTGTACATATTGATAATGATAAAGTCTCAGCTGCACTGAAAGTAGAACAAGGTCCCTCTTATAAAATTGACAGTATCCGGGTCTTTGGTGATGCAAAGGTATCCGGGGAATATTTGCAGCGTTACCTGAATATTCAGAATGGCAGCCTTTACAGCAAAGAAAAATTAGTGGCTATTAATAAAAAACTGCGAGATCTTCCTTATCTCGAACAGGAGCGACCGTTTGACATCTCCATGTTAGCTACAGGATCAGTAGTGAACTTGTATCTCAGGCAAAAGAAGAGCAGCCAGGTTTATGCAATAATTGGCTTTCAACCCAACAGCGATCTTTCAAGTAAAAAGAAACTTTTTATAACCGGCGAAGGCAACCTGAATTTAAAAAACGCATTGGGAAGAGGTGAGACTATTGGATTGAATTTTCAGGCATTGCAAATTCAATCTCAACGACTCAATATCCTTTTTCAGCATCCTTATATTTTTAATTCTCCATTTGGTTTGGATTTCAATTTTGATATGTTTCGGAAAGATAGCAGTTATCTGAATGTCAATTTTCAGTTAGGTGCTCAGTATATTCTTTCATCTACACAGACTGGTACCTTATTCATACAAAGATTTCAAACTATTGTAAATGGGGTTAATAAGAACTTTATTTTACAAAACTACCGGCTGCCGGATGCCGCCGATATCAGCAGTGTTAATGCTGGAATTAATTATGAATTCAATAATACGAATTACCGCCTGAACCCGAAAAGAGGCAATCATTTGATAATGGTTATTGCAATGGGTACCCGGAAAATTAAAAAAAATAATGATATTCTAAAATTGAAAGATCCCAATAATCCTTCCTTTGACTTCGGGACTCTCTATGATACAGTCAAATTGAAAACATACCAGTTACGGGTTAAAATGACATCAGAGAAATATTTTCCGATGGGAAAACAGAGTACCCTGAAAGCAGCTTTGAATATCGGGTTATTACAAAGCGGAACTACATTTCGGAATGAATTATTTCAAATCGGTGGATTTAAATTACTAAGAGGCTTTGATGAAGAAAGCCAGTATTTAACCCAATATGGCATTGGCACAATTGAATATCGTTATCTGACAGGTATGAATTCCTATTTTTATGTGTTGGCAGATGGTGGCTGGGGTAGAAATAATAGTCAGAACAATAAAGTCAACTATTCTTATTTTGGCACCGGATTGGGTATAGTTTTTGAAACAAGAGCTGGAATTTTCAACCTGGCCTGGGCTGTTGGAAAGAGAAATGATACACAACTAAATCTCCGGCAATCTAAAATTCATTTTGGATTTGTGAATTATTTTTAAAGCATCAAATGGTTAGAATATTTTTGCACTATAACTTTTTTTCTTGAGCCGTTTTTTTATCAGTATTTTATTTTTTCTATTTCTATCTGAGTCATTGTTGGCACAGTCTGTACCTGATTCAGCATCTCCTGTTTACGACACAATGACCAATGCCCGGGATTCTGTATCATTTTCGCAGAGTAGCACCAGTTCCTTCGCAGATTCTGTTTCAAAAAGGCCGGAAGGAACAAAAAATTGGTCATCCCCGATTGGCGATGATTTTTTTAAAAGAGACTTTAATCAGGAAATAGTTGAACGCCATCCTTATTTCGGGATTACAGCACCTTCGCAAATAGTTATATCAGATCAAAAGAAGTTTATTGGAAAAGAATTCCTGTTCTATACTTTGATTATACTATTAGTATCTTTTGCATTATTGAAGATTGCTTTTCAAAAATATGTTGATGATCTTTTCCGATTTTTCTTTCATACCACTTTAAAACAAAGACAAATCAGGGAGCAATTAATGCAATCCCCGCTGCCTTCAATTTTGTTTAATGTGTTTTTTGTTGTGGTGGCCTCTTTATATGTTGCACTATTATTAACATATTTTAAGTATTCAGAGAATGAAGACTTCTGGACAATGTTTCTGTACTCTTGTATCGGAATTTCGGGAATATATTTAGTCAAATTCCTCGGTCTTAAGATTTCGGGTTGGATTTTCAACTCAGAAGAGATTGCAAACATTTACATATTCATAGTTTTTATTGTCAATAAAATTATCAGTCTCTTCCTGCTTCCATTCATCGTACTACTTTCATTTACCAAAGGTTCTGTCAATGAAATTTCCTGGGTACTGTCATGGTGCGGAATTGGTGCTTTGTATGTGTACAGGCTCATCTTATCCTATAGTGCAGTTCGTAATCAGGTCAAACTCAACCCGTTTCTGTTTTTTATTTACTTGTGTGCTTTTGAAATAGCACCTTTATTAGTACTCTATAAAGTATTGCTATACTATTTCAATAGAACTGCTTAACTTTGCAGCTAACTTTAGGTAATCAGATTATGGTAAAAGAAGAGGCGAAAAAGACTGATATACAGAGCAAAGTGATTCAAAAAATCTTAATTAGCCAACCGAGACCCGATAGCGACAAGTCCCCTTATTTTGAACTTTCCCGAAAATTTAATGTGGAACTTGATTTTCACCCTTTTATCCGGTTGGAGCCCATAATAGCAAAGGATTTCAGAAAGCAAAAAGTTGAAATTCAGAATTATACTGCTGTCATTTTTACCAGCCGGAATGCAATTGATCATTTTTTCCGTATTTGCGAAGAAATGAAACTCAGTGTTTCGCAGGATACAAAGTATTTCTGTATTACAGAGGCGGTTGCATTGTACCTTCAGAAATTTATTCTTTATCGCAAACGTAAGGTCTTTTTTGGAACAGATGGTTCAAATAAAAGTATGTTCGATGCGATTAATAAACATAAGGGAAACGAGAAGTTTCTTTATGTCTGTTCCGAAAATCAGCAGGATAATGAAATCTGTGGCTGGCTTAAAGCAAATAGTTGTGAGTTTACATTTGCGTTTATGTATCGCTCCGAAAGTAATAATGTAAAGGAAATACTTGCGAAAAATAATTATGATATCATTTGTTTTTTCACCCCCAGTGGTGTGAAAAGCCTGTTTGATAATATGCCCCAGTTTAAGCAGAATGGAACAGTAATCGGGGCTTTCGGAAATAATACTTCAAAAGCTGTTGAAGAAGCCGGTTTAAAACTTGATATCAAAGCGCCGCTACCTCAGGCACCCAGTATGGTGTCAGCTCTGGAGCAATTCTTAAATTCTCATAAAAAAAAGAAGTAAATTTTTTTAATTCATTTTTTACAGAAAGGGTGCCGGTAAGACACCCTTTCTGTATTTTATACTTTATTCAGCGACCTTTGTTATCAGGTTAACAATAACTATGAACACGAACAGGCTTATAAACGAATCAAGCCCCTATCTTCTGCAGCATGCTCATAATCCTGTGGATTGGTATCCCTGGGGAGAAGAAGCATTGCAGAAAGCAAGTAAAGAAGACAAACCCATTTTGATTAGTATTGGTTATTCATCTTGCCACTGGTGCCATGTAATGGAAAAAGAAAGCTTTGAAGATGAAAATACAGCCCGTATTATGAATGATCATTTCATTAATATTAAAATAGATCGGGAAGAGCGTCCTGATCTTGATCAGATTTATATGGATGCTGTTCAGGCGATGACCGGCAGTGGTGGCTGGCCATTGAATGTATTTTTAACTCCTGAGGGTAAACCCTTTTATGGAGGAACCTATTTCCCTCCTCAACCTGCTTATAACCGGCCATCATGGTCTGACTTGCTATTATCTGTTGCAAATGCATTTGAAAATAAGAGAACGGAAGTTAATGTTCAGGCAGATAACCTGACAAAGCATTTAGAACAGGCGAATATTTTCGGATTTGATAATACGGAAATGGAGGATCAGGTCTTCAAAGGCCAAAACACTGAAAAACTATTTGAAAATATTTTGCAATCTTCTGATAGGGAATGGGGTGGTTTTGGTAAAGCTCCAAAGTTTCCGCAATGGTATGCAATACTTTATTTACTAAGGTATCATCATGTTTCCGGTAATAAAGATGCATTAAAACAGGCTTTGCTTAGCATTGACAAAATGATTGATGGAGGCATTTATGACCAGGTAGGCGGAGGAATAGCCAGATATGCTACAGATGACAAATGGCTGGTTCCGCATTTTGAAAAAATGCTTTATGATAATGCTTTATTTATTGTAGTAGTCAGTGAAGCATTTCAATTAACCCGGAAACAACGATATAAGGAAGTAATAGAGGAAACTTTGCAATTCGTTCTCAGGGAATTGAGTTCTGCTGAGGGTGGTTTTTATTCTTCACTGGATGCAGACAGCGAAGGCGTTGAAGGAAAATATTATGTATGGAGTTTTGATGAAATAAAAGGACTGCTCGGAATTGATTCACATATTTTCTGTGAATATTACAATGTGACTCAACAGGGAAATTGGGAGGGGAAAAATATACTTCATGTAAAGGAGTCAATGGAAAATTTTTCTTTAAGTAAAGGTCTGAAAACCGGGGAGCTCCAACATACGCTGGTAAAATGCCGTAAAAAATTATTAGAAGAACGAAATAAAAGAATACATCCAAAAACGGATGATAAAATAATTCTGGGTTGGAATGCCTTAATGAATATGGCCTGCAGTAAGGCATTTGAGGCAACCGGAAATGAAGATTTTCGCCGGATGGCTACCCGGAACATGGAGTTTTTATTCGATAAGTTTTCAATAGAAGGAAGAGATGACTTTTGGCATACCTGGAAAAACGAATCCGGTAAAATACCGGCTTTTCTTGATGATTATTCCTTTTTGATTTCAGCATTGATTCACCTGCAAACAATATCTGCTCAGAATGAATGGCTGATCCGGGCAAAAGGACTTTCAACCTATGTAATTGAAAATTTTTCTGATGAAACAAATACCTTTTTCTTTTATACAAAGGAGAGCCAGGCAGATATAATAGTGAGAAAAAAAGAAATTTTTGACGGAGCCGTTCCATCAGGAAATTCAATGATGACACAAAACCTGTATCAACTATCAATCTTGTTTGAAGAAGAAGAGTGGAAACAGAGGTGTATTAAAATGATAACCGGCCTGGTTAAAGAAATTACCGGTTATCCTGTTTCTTTTGGCCTGTGGTCTTGCCTTTTTCTGGAAATAGTTTCGGGTACAAATGAGATTGTTATAACAGGAAGAAATAGTAAGGACCAGCATAGGCAGTTACTAAAATATTATCTCCCTCACAGCTTAATTATTACATCCGGAAACCAGGATTCTGATTTTCCTTCGTTAGCTGGCAGATCTTCCTTGGACGAAACTTTAATATACCTGTGTAGGAATTTTTCCTGCCAACCTCCCGTAAAAACCGCAAAAGAACTTATTTCTTTGATAGACAGCTCTCAGTAGAGGTAAATAATTTTAAGTTAATACAATAAATCTAATACAATACCCGTTAGAATTTTTACTCTGAAAAATACGATTTGATATTAAAAAAATAAACCCTAACGTTGTGACAGAGAAGAACCCAAAATATTATATTTGCCCAATACCCTTTAAGTGTATGAAAATGAAAAACCTTTACTATGCCTGTTTTGCTGCATTAAGTGTCTTAATGCTTACAAGCTGCGGAATTTTTGGTAAAAAAAGTAGCAGTGGCTCAGTCCTCCCGAATGACGGGCAGTTACATGGCATAGCTCCTGGCAGTAAATATGTACTTCCCAAACCTCCGGGAATGGTTTATATCCCGCAAGGTGTATTTCACATGGGTCCCAGTGATGAAGATCCGGCCTATCAATTCAGTGCCCGTAATCGCACAGTATCCATTAGCGGATTTTGGATGGATGCCACAGAGATTACGAATAATGAGTACAGGCAGTTTGTACATTGGGTTCGTGATTCTATCGCAGCCCGTAAGTTAGGCTATGTCAAAGCCGGTGCTGATGGTGTAGAATATGTCGATTGGAAAAAAATGCAGACACTGAAATGGAATGACCCCAAAGTAATTGAAAGTCTTGCTCAAACAGACTTCATTTTATCACCAGAAGACAGGATTGATGGTAAAAAAGCTATTGACCCTTCAAAACTTGTTTATCATTCAGAAGTATTTGATCTGAAGGAAGCAGCAAAAAGAGAAAATGCCGGAAAACCCCGGTCAAAGTTTATAATTAAAAAAGATGTTCCGATTTATCCTGATACACTCTGCTGGATCCGTGATTTTTCTTATTCTTATAATGAGCCGATGACTAAGCGGTATTTTTCTCATCCGGCGTTTGGAAACTATCCCGTAGTCGGTGTTAGCTGGAAAATGGCAACTGCTTTTTGTGAATGGAGAACGCACCTGCTAAATTCTTATCTTGATTCAAAGGGTAAAACACAGGAATCAAATTTCAGATTACCGACTGAAGCTCAGTGGGAATATGCTGCAAGAGGCGGTCGTTCGGAGTCTATGTTCCCTTGGGGAAATTATTACCTCAGAAATAAAAAAGGATGTTTAATGGCCAATTTTAAACCGGGCCGTGGTAACTATCCCGAAGATGGAGGTTTCTATACTGTCCGTGCAGATGCCTACTGGCCAAATGATTATGGATTGTATTGCATGTCCGGAAATGTGGCAGAATGGACTTCTTCTATTTATTATGAGGGCCGAAATAACTTTCAGCATGATATGAACCCGGATGTACGTTGGAATGCAAAAGATGATGACCCCCCGCTGATGAAACGTAAGATCATTCGTGGAGGAAGCTGGAAAGATGTAGGATACTACCTTCAAACGGGTACCAGTACCTACGAATACCAGGATTCTTCCAAATCTTATATCGGGTTCCGCAGTGTGATTGATCTGCCGGCTTCTCCCGGAAAAGGACGTCGTTAACCCGGGTCTAAAAGCAGTTCTGGTTAACCAACTCACTTCAAATGAACACAACCACTAACTGAAACGTAGTAAAATTTTTTAATTACTAATAAAACGAGCCAATTATGCTATTCTTTAAAACCCATCGAGGCCAAATTGTCCTCAACTTCATTTTCGCTTTTTTTGCTGCCGTTGTAATACTCGGTGCATTATTCAAAATCCGTCACTGGCCCAATGCCGATGAAATGATCACATTGGGATTACTTTCCGAAGTAATTGTGTTTCTGGTAATGGCATTTCTTGTACCACCGCCGGAAGAACCACATTGGCAAAGATATTTTCCAAACATCAATGAACATCCTGATGTTGAAAAAGCCCGTACCGGCAAATTTGAAGTTACTCCTTTAGTTGCTCCCGGTTCAAGCGGCAATCCCGCTTTGACTAAACTTGAAGATATGCTGCGTGAAGCGGATATCACACCGGCCAACCTGGGAAGACTGGGTGATAATTTCAAAAAATTAGGAACTACAGTTGATAAAATGTCTGATATAAGCGATGTAATTTCCGCTACAGGAGATTATACTGCTAAAACCCGTGAAGCAGCAGTAGCATTAGGTTCTATGAAAGATGCCTATATGGGTGCTGCCAGCAGTGTTCAACATTTAAATACCGCTGCTGAAGGCACTAAGCAATTTCATGAGCAGGTTCAGGTTTTAACCAAAAATCTGTCTTCATTAAATACTATTTATGAACTGGAATTGCAGGATACTAATAACCACCTGAAGGTAATGAACCAATTTTACAACAACCTGGTTCAGGCTTCACAGGCTATGGAAGGTAGTGCCGGTGATGCTAAAAAAGCACATGAGCAAATCTCAACTCTTGCTTCTAACCTGGGCCGTCTTAACCAGATTTATGGTAATATGCTCAGCGCTATGCAGGGTCGTGCATAAATACTTAAATCTAATTGGATTCGTTTTATATTATACAATCCGTATCCGTGATTTTCAGAAAGTCACCATTAATTAAATAAAAACCCTAAAGTCATGGCTTTACCTAGAGAGCCCCGGCAGAAAATGATCAATATGATGTACCTGGTGCTGACCGCATTGCTGGCACTGAATGTATCATCTGAGATCCTGAATGCCTTCAAAACGGTGAATGATACGTTGGAAAAATCCAACGTAACTATTACTAATTCAACGGCTACAATAATGCAATCTTTGCAACAAAAACTGAATGATCCTTCCACCGCTGAAAAAGCAAAGATTTGGTACCCAAGAGCACAGCAGGTTGAACAATATGCATCCGAATTAAATAAATATATTCAGGGATTGAAAGATGATATCCTGATAAAAGCCGGAGGTGATCCCAAAAACCCTGAGCAGAGTTATAAAGAGGATAACCTGGATATTGCAACGAGAATGATGGTAGATAAAGGAGAAGGGAAAGTGCTATTGCAAAAGCTTACAGATTTTAAAAATAATATTCTTGGTATTAATGATTCTATTAAAACTGAGTTTGCCACGACACTCCCTATTGATCTTTCAGTACCGAAAACCCAAAGTAAGAGCAATAAGAAATGGGAAACAGCTTATTTTCATATGGTGCCTACTGTCGCTGCACTCACAATTTTAAGTAAGTTTCAAAATGATGTAAAGACATCTGAGAATAAGGTAGTTGCTTTTTGCCATACTAAAGTAGGCGAAGTAGTGGTGAGGCAGGATGCTTTTGCAGCAATAGCGGTAGCAGATGCCAACTACATTTTGCCCGGGCAGAAAATCAATATCACTGCCGGTGTGGGAGGATTCAGCACTGCTGTTAAGCCACAGATTTCTATCGGGGGAAGCAATGTACCTGTTGGAACAGATGGAACTGCTCAATTAGAAATACAAGGAACATCTTTAGGCAGTCATTCTATTCCGGTTCATATTGAATATACAGACCAGGATGGAAAAAAACAGTCTATTAATAAAACAATTGAATACACAGTTGGTCAATCCAATGCAGCTGTTCAATTGGATAAGATGAATGTGTTGTTTATAGGGGTTGATAACCCTATTACTATTTCCGGTAGCGGATCAGTTGAGCAACTACAGGTTTCTGCATCCGGTGGCGGTGCAGTTATTTCCGGTAGTGGTGCAAGACGTACTGTAAGGGTAAATCAAATAACTGATGATTGTGTTATAAGTATCAGAACTCCTGATGGTAAGTTAACTCCGGTTCGCTTCCGTGTTCGCTCTATTCCCGATCCGACTCCATATGTAGGAAGTAATGAGAGCGGAGATGTAACAGCCGCTGCATTTAAATCACAGGCAGGGGTCAGAGCTTATGTTAAAGATTTTTATTATGAAACTCAATTTAATGTAGTTAGCTTCCGTATTGTTGGAGATGGAGCCGGTTTTGATGAAGGTGTAGAAGAAAAAAATAATACAGGTGCGGCATGGAATGAAGCCAGGAGTATCATTAATAAAGCACGCCAGGGATCTTATATTTATATTGATGACATCAGGGCTGTTGGACCCGATGGAAGAACCCGGAAGTTGACACCATTAATTTTTAATTTGAAATAAAATAGCAGATATGAAAGTACAGTTTGCGAAGCTGTTGGTATTATTGGTTGTTTGTGCAGGTATTTCGGTACATACGGAAGCACAACGCCGTGGGAGAACGACACGTAATCAAACCAGCAACCAGTCAGCCATTGATACCACCAAACAACCGACACAGGTTAATAACAACAATCAGCAGCCTACGAATTATAGTCCCTATGGAAATATTCCTATAAAAATGGCTCCGCAAACCGGGGGTTTTAATGATACAGTGAAAAAATCATTACGTACTGATGGCGTATTTGAAAAGGGACTTAATGAAAGAACACCCTTGGATTATGAAAACCTGAGAAAAGATGATGCATTGTTCAGCGAAAGAGTTTGGAGAGAAATTGATATTCGTGAAAAAATGAATCAGCCATTTCGATATAATGCACAAGACGATAATGGAGATCAGCGGTTTATCAGCATTTTAGTTAAGGCAGTTCGTTCCGGTAAAGTAACAGCCTTTAATGCAGATGACGACAGGTTTACAACACCTCTTGATTCAGCCGATTTCGTTAAAGCACTGAATGGCGGCGATAACAGATGTGATACCAATGCTGTTTACAATCTTTTGGATCCTACAAAGATTGACAGTTTCGTTGTGGTATGCCCAACTATAAATCCTGATGAAATTGTCAAATTCAGGATTAAAGAAGATTGGGTATTTGATCGTGAAGCTAGTCGCCTTTTCTGCAGAATTATAGGAATTGCACCTTTAAAGACCGTGTTGGGAGCTGACAAAAAGACTGAAATTGGATCAAGACCCTTATTCTGGGTATACTATCCGGATATAAGACCGACTTTGGCAAAATATGAAGTCTATAACCCAAAAAACATGGGTCAAAGCAGGATGACCTGGGAAGAATTATTTGAAAGCAGGATGTTTAGCAGTTATGTAGTGAAATCCACAATAGATAACCCGCTTAATAAAAATATCCGCAATGTCATAAAAGACCCTATTCTCGCTTTACTTGAAGGAGATAATATAAAAAATAAGATATTCGATTACGAACAGAATCTGTGGTCCTATTAACAGTTTGAATAACTTCTATAGTAATTTTATAAAGCCCCTTTTTGGGGCTTTTTTGTTGTTCAAAGTTTTCGTTCTAAAAGGGTTATAATTTTTTTAAAAATCGTAAAAGTCCTATTAGGTAATTTGGAATATTATCGTATTTTCGTTTCGGTTTTTCATAGGATATTGGATTTTAAAAACGGGGCTGGATTTCTATCCGGGCCCCATTTTTTTTTAGCAAAATCAGGTGTTGTTTTTAAAGTATTCATAGACAATTTTTCCCTTTGATTTCCCCACGGTTTTTCCCAATTCCTCCAAACTTTTTACCTTGATATTCTTAACAGACCGGAACTCTTTTAATAAGAGGTCAGCTGTGTTCTTTCCGACACCCGGTATAGCTTCTAATTCATTTTTAAAAGTGTGTTCACTTCTTTTTTTCCTATGAAAGCCGATACCAAACCTGTGTACTTCGTCCCGGATTCTTCGAACCAGTCTCAGGCTCTCATTATCGAAAGGAAGCTTTAGGGATTCCTTATCTCCGGCAAAGAAAATTTCTTCTTCATTTTTTGCCAGCCCTATCAATGTAGTCTTAGAAGATGCATTTAACTCCTTAAAAGCCTCAATAGCGGCATTTAGCTGCCCTTTTCCGCCATCAATTATTACTAACTGGGGAAAGGGCATATTTTCTTCCAGCACACTTTTATAACGCCTGTAAACCGCCTCTTTCATTGTTGCAAAATCATTGATCCCTGTTACTGTCTTTACGTTAAAATGCCTGTAATCCGATTTACTGGGTTCTCCGTTTTTGAAACAAACCATTGCAGACACCGGACTACCACCCTGGAAATTTGAATTATCAAAGCATTCGATGTGTGAAGGAATGGCCGGTAACTTTAAAGTATCCTGTAGCTGTTTTAAAAGAAACCCGGTTTTAATTTTGGGAGTGTCCAGCCTGAGGCGTTCTTTATTTTTGAGTTCATCAATAAAGTAATTGACATTTTTTTCCGAAAGCTCCAGTAGCTTTTTTTTATGTCCTCCTTTCGGTATAGTTATAATAATCTCTTCATCCGGGTAAGAAACCGAAAAAGGAATTACCACCTCCTTAGCATCACTGTTAAAGGTTTCTCTTATCCGGGGGATAGCAAAGCTCAATATCTCCACTTCTTTTTCATCCAGATGAATTTCCATTTTGCTGGTATGGGTTTGAATAATGGTGCCATTTCGCACCATCAGGTAATTGACATACGCTGTTGTTTTTTCTTTCACAATTGAAAAAACGTCCACATCTGTTTTTTGAACACCTGTTATGATGGAACGGGACTGATAATTTTTAAGGAATTCAATCTTTTTTCTCAGGATTTCAGCTTTTTCAAATTTTAAATCCTCTGAAAGGGATTTCATTTCTTTTTTAAAATACCGGATAACCGGCGACAGATTTCCCCGGAGAATGTTCTTTACCAGTGTGAGGTTCTCAGCGTAATCAGCTGAAGTTTGCAAACCTTCGCAAGGGCCTTTGCAATTACCTAAATGAAATTCAAGACAGACTTTGAATTTTTTTTTCTGAATATTTCTGTCTGTCAGATTGAGGGTACAGTTACGAAGAGGAATGGCATATTTAATGAAATCGAGTAATTCTTTAACTTTTTTTACTGACGTAAATGGGCCGAGATATTCAGAGCCGTCTTTTAGAACACGGCGGGTAAGGAAAATTCTGGGAAATGGCTCGTTTTTTATAACAATATAAGGGTAGGACTTATCATCTTTCAGGTTAATATTAAAACGGGGTTGAAATTGTTTAATCAGGGAGTTCTCCAATAAGAATGCATCTTGCTCCGAATCAACAATAGTGAATTCGATACGGGCAATACGGCGTACCAGTTCATGAGTTTTGAAATTTCCGAATGTTTTAATGAAGTAGGAGTTGACACGTTTACGCAAATTTTTAGCCTTCCCGACATATAGTAATTCGTTGTGAACATCGAAGTATTTGTAGATACCCGGTTGCCCGGGAATACTCTTAGCAATATGGTGATATTCTTCCTGTGTCATTATTCTGACCTCTCATTCCAAACTACTTTCATGATATGTGTAGCCGGTGGTAATCCAGGCTTTTGTATCAGGGTAGCCACCTGGAAACTCTCATCTACCTTCCATAACATTTTTTTCTCTACCGAACTATCCTTGCTTGTTCGGTTCAGATCAATATAAAAGCTCTTCACTTTATCTCCCGACGGATCCGGAGCTATCTGTGTTTCCTGCCGCTGGATGATTTCTGTATCATTCGTTCCGGGTTTGCAGGTAAAAATCATACGGTTGAGTCCTTTATCAAAAAATTTCTCTTCTGTATAGATTGATTGATATTTTTTCTCAGTCAAATCGGGAATTTCCAGGAAATCTTTTGAAAGCTGCCTGAATTCTTCCCGCTTTACATACTGGGTGTCAGTATGAACACTGTCTGTCCAGGTAATTTTGATTATAGGATAAAATGATGTATCAACTTTTGCCACCTGGCTCTTAATAAAGGAGAGTACCGGGAAAAACTCTTCATGTTCCTTTTTCTTACTTACACAGGAAAATAACAACAGTAAAATAAATCCTATCCAAATCTTTTTCATATAATAAAATTAGTTGAAAATTGTTCTGCAAAAATAAGTATCCCGGCATCTCAGTAAGATAGCCGGGATATAAAAACCAAGCAAGCAGTCAGTAAAAAGTTTAAGAATTACTTATTGAGCATAATGCCCACTTTAAATCCAAAATCAAATAAATTCTCTTTTACAGGATATTTATTCTGGAAGCTGGAAAGAAGCTGGTAACGGAATTGAGGTCCTACCTGCCATTGTGTTTTACCTATAGAATAATTTGCAAATATTTCCAATCCTGTATTTACATTCCATTTACGTACCAGCCAGGGTACTTCAACATAGTTTTTGTAATCAGTAGAAATCAGAAAAGCTTTGTCGCTGATAATATAAGTTGGTTGAATAGTGGCAGCTATCCCGAATTTTGTTTTATTAATTCCACCGATATTCAGCTCTGCACCGACAGGAGCAGATACCGAAAAGTAAAAGTTTTGCAGCCAATTGGATTTATAGCCATTAAAATTCCGGTATTGAGTAGCTGTAGCTAAAGAATCGATATCCCCCCTGTTACTATTAAATGCAATAGTAGCAATCTCATTACGGTATGAATAAGCTTTAATTCCATACCGGTTAATATTAAACTGCATCCCTGTACGTATTTTAAGGTTCCGGGTAAGGGGATAACCCGCTAACACACCAAGCTGAAAACCCATGTCAGGCTTATGTGTAACCATGCTGTTTACGTTATAAAGAGATGCATAGTTTGCATAGCCGGATGCAAAGGCTATATTATGAAGAAATGATTTATTCTCAGTAAGTCTCCGGTAGCTAATAGTCGGCGTCAGGACTAACTGCCATTTAATTTTCTTGTTTTTTATGGGTGATTTATATGTGTTTGAAATACTTTCAATGGTTAATAGGTCATTTTGTGATTTTGTTTTTGTAACTGAGGAGTGGGCATTTAAGAGTGTTTCAGTTGGATTGTAATTGTCATCAATGATTTGATTTGAGATGAAATAACCCTGCGAAACTGAAGTTTCATTGTGTTTCTCATTGTTCACATTATTATAAACAGGAGAGTGAACATTTTCAGAAACCGGATTGGGAATTGCTTTCAATTCAGCTGATGGATTAAAATTTTCTGACAGAATTGAGGGATAATGATTATTTCTAAATTTATCCTTTTCATAATGCTGCCGGTTTTGTGGCTGATTCTTTGTGTGAGATTCTGCTAGTAAATGATCTTTAGTCGGATTATTGGCAGGGGATTGAAAACTATTACTTACGACTTTTTGATTCTCTTCGGGTGGAGATGTTGTTAGCCATGTCAGAGCTATTAATGCAACGATTAATGAGAAAAATCCCACGCTGTACCATTTTCTCCGGGTATGAAGTGAAAAATTAATACTTTTCCACACCTTTTCTGACGGAAACATTCGGTACTGATCAGCATTTCGTTTAACAAATTGCTCAAAATCATTATTATCAAATCTTCTCTGCATAACCAGTCAACTATTTAGGGTACTTTAAAACATTATTTTGAACTGGCTGCGGTAAGCCAATCCATTTTCTGCTTTGGTTTTTGTAATATTTTCTTTCCAACCAATATCTCCTCTAACATTGCTTTTGCCCGGGTATATTGGCTCCTGCTTGTACTTTCTTCGATATCCATCATAACTCCGATTTCTCTGTGACTATAGCCTTCGATCGCATATAAATTAAGTACGGTCCGGTATCCCATTGGCAACAACCGGATGCACTCCACTACTTGTTTTGCCTGGATTATGGAAGGGATACTTTCTTCCCTTACCTGAATACTTGTAGCATGAAGAATATCCAGATTCTCATTGAACTTTTTGTTTTTTTTCAGGATATTAATACAGGTATGAACTATTATCCTGCGAATCCATCCTTCAAATGCTCCCCTGTTTTCAAAGGTCTTAATCTGCAGAAAAACTTTAATAAAACCTTCCTGCAGCATATCTTCAGCATCTTCACGGTTATGAGCGAAACGGTAACAAACCGCCAGCATTTTTGGACTGAAACGGTTGTACAATTCACGTTGCGCAGCAGCATCGTTTTTTATACATCCTTGTAATATGGCTTCCTCGGTCATAACCACCGTTTGGTTGCCTGTAATTTAGACAATTTTATTATACAAATGCTGCCTCGTTTTGTAAAAATTTCCGGGGCTATGAATATCAGGAATATGAAAAACATATGCTTTCCACAAAATCTTTGGAAAAAGTAATTGCAGCATGTACTTATAGGAATAGTAAGCCGGAGATTATTGTTTTTTCCTTATCAGGCTGTCAATTGGATATTTTGCTTTCAGGCTGTCCATGTTTGCCTGGCTCCAGGCAATGAGTGTGTTTTTTTCTGCATCGGTGAGCTTAGCGTCTTTATGTAACCAAGTATAGGAATTCAGGGGCATTTTACCTTCTTTAATCTGTTCTTCTATCTCTTCCATTTTATGGTATTGAAAGCGAAGAGATCTGTTGGTAAACTCATCAAAGTTGATTTCACTTTTTCCTTTTTTAATATGTTTATTGAGAAACCAATCTACCGGCTGAACATTACTATACCAGGGGTACCGGGTGTTGTTACTATGGCAATCATAGCAGGCTTTTGATAAAATTGATTTTACATCTTCAGACATGGCAAATACGTTTCCTATATGATTAGGCTGTTCTCCATCCGCTTTATTTTTTGCAGGATGAAAAAATTGAATTGCAATAAATGCAATTAGTAAAACGATCAGAATCTTTTTGATCATTGTTTCAATTTTTGTGAAATGAAATTAAGCATTTTCAATTAGAATATCTCCGGTCATTTCCCCGGGAATTGGAATCCCCATCATGGTTAAGATGGTGGGTGCAATATCCCCGAGTTTTCCGGGGCGTATATTACCCTTCCAATCTTTGCCAATAATAAAGAAGGGTACCTTATTTAATGTGTGTGCTGTATTTGGAGAGCCATCTGCATTGATCATAAAATCTGCATTTCCATGATCGGCTGTTAAAAAGATTGTATACCCGTTATCCAGTCCTGCAGTAACAACTTTATTGACACATTTATCAACTGTCTCAACCGCAGTTACAGCAGCTTCCCATATTCCGGTATGTCCTACCATATCTGCATTGGCATAATTAAGACATATAAAATCTGCTGTCTTATTTACTATTTCCGGTATCAAAGCATCCGTCACTTCATAAGCACTCATTTCAGGTTTCAGATCATAGGTAGCAACTTTTGGTGACGGGATCAGAATTCTTTTTTCCCCTTCAAATGGTTTTTCTCTGCCGCCACTGAAAAAAAAGGTTACATGAGGGTATTTTTCCGTCTCTGCAATCCTGATTTGTTTCAAATTGGCATTTTGAAGAACTTCTCCCAGCGTATTCTTCAGATCGTCGTTTTCAAAAATGGTATGCACATTTTTAAAATTGTGGTCGTATTCGGTCATCGTTGTAAAATCAAACGTCAATTTATACATTTCTGTTTCAGGCATATCCGTCTGGGTCAATACTTGTGTAATTTCTCTGCATCGGTCAGTTCGGAAGTTAAAGCAGATTGCATAATCTCCATCTTTGATGGTAGCTAAGGGTTGTTGTACTTCGTTTAATACGACTGTGGGTTTTATAAATTCATCTGTAATGTTATTGTGATATGAATTTTGAATTGCCTGTATCGCATCAGCCGCTTTTTCTCCTTTGCCATTCACCAGCACTTCATAGGCTAATTTTATTCTTTCCCATCTTTTATCACGGTCCATGGCATAATAGCGTCCGCTTATTGTTGCAATTCTGCCAACAGTTTTGGTCATATATGATTGCAGATCTTCAATGAAGCCCAAACCACTCTTTGGGTCGCAGTCACGACCATCAGTGAAGGCGTGCACAAAAACATTTTCCAGCCCTTCATTCTTGCAAGTATCCAAAATTGCTTTTAGATGGTTTATATGGGAATGAACGCCACCATTACTGACCAGACCTAATAAATGAAGAGCTTTGTGATTTTTTTTTGCATTCCGGATAGAGTGTAGCAGGTGCGGATTCGCTGCAAAAGATCCGTCTTTGATTGCTTTGTTAATTCGCTGTAATTCCTGGTACACAATTCTTCCTGCACCAAGATTCAAATGTCCAACTTCAGAATTCCCCATCTGGCCATCAGGTAATCCCACCAATTCACCACAGGTGGTCAGTGTAGTATTAGGGTATTTTGAATAAAGTGAATTATAAAATGGAGTCTTTGCATTTTGGATTGCATCAGAAGAAGCAACTTTTCCTAAACCCCAGCCGTCCATAATCAGCAAAATAACTTTTCGGGAATTCATCAATTGTTGTTTAAAATTGTTAGAAACGTATACATTTTTAAAGAAAATGCATGAATTTGATAGGATTTGTCCTTTATTTCCGGCTGTAAATCTACATTCAAATAATCTATTGACTTGCAATCTTAATAAAACAACTGATTTTAAGTATTTTGTGGATTGAAATAGGCGATTTGAATAATGGCATATTTTTAGATTAATAACCCTATGAAAATCATTTTAAATATGAAAAAGATATTTACTTTTCTTTTCTTGATTCCGATAGTCCTGCTTTCATCCTTCACGCCACAAAATGATATTGAAGGAGTTATTGGGGCATTGCGTTCCGGGAATGCGGAAGAATTATCTAAATTTTTTGATGATAATGTTGAGTTGACTTTACCGGATAAAAGTGATAATTACAGTAAAGCCCAGGCAGTTCAAATCTTACGGGATTTCTTCAATATTAATAGTGTCACAAGCTTTGAAGTAAAACACAAGGGCGATAATGGAAGCGGCCAGTACTGTATTGGAACATTGCAAACCAAATCAGGAAGCTTCAGGACTACTGTATTTATGAAACTGAAAGGAAACAAACAGGTGTTAAAGCAGATCCGGTTTCAGCCGATTGAATAAAAATTTATTTTTAAAAGAAAGCTCCGGCAGAATACTTCCGGGGCTTTTTTATTTTTGTTGCTATGAACTTTGACCAACAACTATTTCATCTGATTGATGAAGCTCTGAAAGAAGATGTAGGCGATGGAGATCATTCTACAATATCCTGTATTTCGCCGGGCGCAAAAGGGAAAGCAGTCTTAAAAATTAAACAGGAAGGAATCCTGGCAGGCGTTTCGGTTGCACAAAAAATATTTCAATACAAAACACCGGAATGCACTTTTTTATCTTTTAAAAAGGATGGCGATAAAATGACACCAGGAGAAAAGGCATTTGAAATAGAATGCCCCGTATCTGTTATCCTGGAATGTGAAAGGTTAGTACTTAATTGTATGCAACGAATGAGTGGTATTGCCACGCTGACCCGTCAGTTTGTTGACAAACTAATAGGCTATAAGACGAAAATTCTGGATACCCGGAAAACCACACCCAATTTCCGTTTATTAGAAAAGGAAGCGGTACGGATAGGGGGAGGAGTCAATCACCGGCATGGGTTATATGACATGATTATGCTAAAAGATAATCATATTGACTTTTGCGGTGGCATTGAAAAAGCTATAGAAAATGCATCAAACTACGTATACACTAAAAAACCAGGCCTGAAGATAGAAGTTGAAACCAGGAGCCTGAATGATGTAAGAAGAGTGATAGCAGCCGGAAAAGGAAAGGTTTTTCGTATAATGCTTGATAATTTTACTCCTTCCCAAATTATCGAAGCCTTAGAGATTATTAATGGGGAATTTGAAACAGAAGCCAGTGGTGGTATTAATCTTGATAATATAATTGAGTATGCCAAAACAGGTGTGGATTATGCAAGCATAGGAGCATTAATTCACCAGGCAAAAAGCCTGGATTTAAGTTTAAAAGCAGTTATAGTTTAAATGAGTAAAAAAAACAGACCGGATAGCAGGGGCTTTGTTTATAGCACTGATCCTGATTTTCATTTTGAACATGAATCGGAGAGAAATGAAACAATTTCTCCTTCTCAACAGCCTTTAAAAGTCAGGCTCGATACAAAGCAAAGAGCCGGAAAAGTTGTGACCATTATTGAAGGTTTTGTCGGGAGGGAGGAAGACCTGAAGGAATTAGAAAAAAAGCTAAAGTCATTCTGTGGTACAGGTGGTACATCAAAAGATGGAGATATCCTTATTCAAGGTGATCAACGAGATAAGGTGATGCAATGGCTTGTAAAAAATAATTTTAATAAGGTAAAGCGGTGTAGCTAACCGGAGAATATTTTCTGTGAAGGGTTATTTAAGAGTTGCAAATTCTGGTTTAGTCTGTTTTAATTTTTTACCTTTATACCGTGAAAAAAATAGCAGCAATATTGTTTCTGTTTATTTTTCTACTTGCCAACACGGCATTCGGGCAGGTATTAAAATTACCGGTACTGATTCAGCATTATATCGAGCATGTTGAACAGGATAATTCCTTATTGTTGGATTTTTTGTCTGCACATTATTCAGATCATATTAATCATCCGGATGGCCGGCATCATGATCATGAAAACCTACCCTTTAAATCTGATTGCCCGGTAATACAGGCCATTACTGTCGTTCCGAAATCATTTTCCTTTTCACATTTGTTTCCTAAGGTATCTGCAATAAAAAAAATTACCCGCAACTACCGGGATTATTCAAGCGCTTACCTGGATACCATCTGGCAACCTCCCCGTATCAGTTAATCATTTCTGTTTTTGGAAGCATTAGGCGCATTGCTCTATGTTTCTTTTATTCATTTCACCTATTTGCGTTTTAAATGATTTTTGATACACAAAATATTTTATGCTTAATAGAATCATTGAGTTTTCCATAAAGAATAAACTCATCATCGGGCTTTTTGTCATTGCTCTTATCGGCTATGGCAGTTATGAGGTAAAACGTCTGCCTATTGATGCCGTTCCGGATATCACCAATAACCAGGTTCAGGTGATTACCATTGCCCCTGCACTGGGTGCACCGGATGTGGAAAGGCTGATTACTTTTCCTATTGAACAGGTCAACAGTAATATTCCCGGGTTGATTGAGCTGCGAAGTTTTTCCCGTTTTGGTTTATCTGTTATCACAATCGTCTTTAGTGATCAAACAGATATTTATTGGGCCCGGCAACAGGTTGCGGAAAGATTGCAACAAGCTATAGAGTTGATACCAAAAGGTTTTGGTACACCGGTATTAGCTCCGGTTACAACAGGACTCGGAGAAATTTATCAATATACAGTCCGGCCAAAAAAAGGGTATGAAAATAAATATAATGCAATGGATTTGCGAACGATTCAGGATTGGATTGTACGCAGGCAACTACTGGGTGTGGAAGGTGTAGCTGAAGTGAGCAGTTTTGGCGGGTTATTGAAACAATATGAAATAGCAGTCAGTCCTGAAAAACTTTTAGCGTATAAGCTAACCATCAATGATGTATTTACAGCCCTGGAAAATAATAATCAGAATACCGGTGGTGCCTATATTGAAAAAGGGCCAACTGTTTTATTTATTCGAAGTGAAGGATTGGTTGGAAGTATGGAGGATATTAAAAATATTGTTTTAAAGAATCTGCCCAATGGTATTCCACTCCTGGTTCGTGATGTGGCAGAAGTGCATTTTGGAAATGCTACAAGATTCGGCGCAATGACCTATAACGGAGAAGAGCAGGTTTCAGGAGCGGTTGTAATGATGCTGAAAGGCGCCAATAGTAATAAGGTGATAAATAACATTAAGGAACAAATTACTAAAATCCAGAAGACTTTACCTGAAGGTGTCATGATTGATCCTTTCCTGGACCGGACTAAAATGGTAAATAATGCAATCAGTACAGTAAGTAAAAACCTTTTGGAAGGGGCATTGATCGTTGTCTTTGTTTTGGTATTATTTCTTGGAAACCTTCGTGCCGGTTTATTAGTTGCTTCCGTGATTCCCTTATCCATGCTTTTTGCAATTATCATGATGAACCTGTTTGGCGTCAGCGGAAATTTAATGAGCCTGGGGGCATTGGATTTTGGATTGATTGTAGATGGTGCGGTAATTATAGTGGAAGCGGTAATGCATAAACTGACACACAGCAAACATTTCGATAAAATCAGGAGATTGTCGCAATCCGAAATGGATACGGAAGTGAGAACTTCTGCAAGCCGAATGATGAATAGTGCTGTATTCGGGCAAATAATCATTTTGGTTGTTTATTTGCCCATTTTCGCTTTACAGGGAATTGAAGGAAAAATGTTTAAGCCTATGGCTCAAACAGTGGCTTTTGCATTGCTGGGAGCTTTTTTACTTTCTCTCACTTATATCCCGATGATGAGTACTATATTTTTAAGTAAAAAATTATCCCATAAGCCAACTTTTTCTGATAAAATAATGAATCGCCTGGAGAGGATTTATCAAAGTATTCTGCAAAAAGCATTGAATATTCCCAAAATTATTATTGCTTCAGTTCTGCTGTTATTTGCAGCAGCAATTTTTATTTTAACAAAATTGGGAGGTGAATTTATACCCTCACTGCCCGAAGGAGATTTTGCGGTGGATACCCGTGTCTTGCCGGGCAGCAATTTGAATACGTCAATAGATGCAGTTTCAAAAGGCTCAAGGATTCTATTATCAAAGTTTCCGGAAGTAGAAAAAATTGTCAGCAAAACCGGCAGCAGTGAAGTGCCTACTGATCCAATGGCATTAGATGCATCCGACATGATGATTATTTTAAAACACCGCAACAAATGGACTTCTGCCAGAACCTACGAAGAACTGGAATCAAAAATGATGAAAGAATTAAAAGCGGTTCCGGGTGTCACTTTTGGTTTTCAATACCCGGTGGCTATGCGCTTCAATGAATTGATTTCAGGGGCCCGGCAGGATGTGGTATGTAAAATTTTCGGAGAAGATTTGGACACACTTGCCCATTATGCTGCAAAATTGGGGACTATCTGTGGTTCTATTAAGGGAAGCAGTGGCTTGTATGTAGAAGCCATAACCGGAATGCCGCAAATCGTTATTAATTATAACAGGCCTGTAATTGCTCAATACGGATTGAATATTGCTGAAATCAACCGTGTTGTAAATGCTGCATTTGCAGGAGCCAGCAGCGGAACAGTATATGAAGGTGAAAAGAGATTTGACCTGGTAGTAAGATTAACCGGCGATCAGCGAAAAACGCTATCGGATGTCCGGAATCTACTAATAGCTACGCCCCAGGGAACACAAATTCCGTTGAGCCTGATTGCCGGAATTGAAATTGTTGAAGGACCCAACCAGATACAACGGGAGAATTCACAGCGCAGGATTATTGTTGGCTTTAATGTAAGAGGAAGAGATGTGCAAACTATGGTGCATGAGCTGCAACAAAAAGTTGAGCAACAGATCAAATTACCTCCCGGTTATTATATTACTTATGGAGGCGCTTTCGAAAACTTAGTGGCGGCAAAAGAAAGGCTCTCTATTGCGGTTCCCGTTTCGCTGGTGTTAATCTTCCTGTTACTGTATTTCGCTTTCCATTCTGTAAAACAGGGATTATTGATTTATTCTGCTATTCCACTATCCGCTATCGGAGGTATCCTGGCATTAGCGATTCGGGGCATGCCTTTCAGCATCAGTGCCGGGGTTGGTTTTATTGCATTGTTTGGAGTTGCCGTATTAAATGGTATTGTCTTAATAGCCGAATTTAACCGGTTGCAAAAAGAAGGATTGACCGATTTGAAACGAATAGTGATACAAGGCACAAAAATCCGGTTACGACCTGTTTTAATGACAGCTTTTGTGGCCTCACTCGGATTCCTGCCAATGGCGCTTAGTAAAGGTGAGGGTGCCGAAGTGCAACGGCCTTTGGCAACTGTTGTTATCGGAGGCTTGCTCATTGCCACCTTCTTAACTTTATTCGTATTACCCATTTTATACATTATGTTTCAAAAAGGAATTTCACGCAATAAAAAATTTAAAGCTGCATGCATCAGTATTTTAGTGCTGTTGGGCTTTTCATCCCAGGTAGCCATTGCACAAACACCTATTTCCCTGCAACAGGCCATTGATACAGCCCTGGCAAATAATCTTTCTTTAAAAAATGAACGACTGCGAACAGAGTATCATAAGCAATTAATCAAATCAGGTGTTAGCATACCAGCAACGACTGTTTTTGGTGAAGTGGGACAAATTAACAGTTCTTATACGGATACAAAGATCGGCCTCTCTCAGACCATCAGCTTTCCGGTTGTTTATAAAAGAGAAATGAATTTGCTGGATGAAATCCGGAAAAGCAGTTTATTGAATGAAAATGTAAGAGGAACTCTTTTAAAAAAACAGGTTGCCCAGGTGTATTATAACCTGGTGCATTTGCAACAAAAGCAAGAGTTATTGCAACGGCATGATTCTTTGTTTGCAGGATTTTTAGACAAGGCAACACTCCGTTTCAATAAAGGCGAAACTAATATTCTTGAAAAAACAACAGCCGAAAATCAACGGGGGCAGATTGCATTGCAATTGTCTCAATTGCAACAGGACCTGGAATTGTTTCAGCTGCAGTTTCAATTATTGCTCAACAGCAATACTCAATTTGTACCTATTGATGAGTCGGGATTTGTAAAACCTGTTTCAGTTGAAGACACTTCATTGCCGGCATCGCACCCTTCTTTACAGTTTTTGCAACAGCAGCAACAAATAGCGGAAGCTGCCACTAAAACAGAACAATCAAAATTGCTCCCGGATCTTACGTTGAGTTATAATATTATGGGCATGAAAGGTATGGGAGCCGATAATAAAGAATATAACAGCGTACCCCGTTTTCAGTCTGTACAATTAGGTTTGGGCATCCCGATTTTTAATAAAGGACAAAAGGCAAGAATAAACGCATTCAAAACAAATGAAAAGATTGCTGTCAACGAGTATGAATCCGGTGTTAAGAATTTTGAAAATGCCCGGCGTTCTGCATACGTTCAATACCGGAAATATGAAAACGCTGTCCGGTTTTTTGAAAGCTCAGCTTTGCAAAATGCAAAGACGATAACTACGGCTGCTAACCTGAATTTTCAAAATGGTGAAATCAATTACCTGGAATGGGTTATGCTGGTCAATCAATCGGTCAGTATTCAAAGTGACTACATAGATGCTGTTTTTAACAGGAATCATGCGATAGCTGAACTAAATTATTTTTTGAACCAATGAAATTTTAAATCATGAAGAATATTTTTTTAATAATATCAATTGCAGTAGTAATTGTAAACTGTGGAAATAAGAAAGGCATAGAGCCACAACACGAAGCACAGCCGGAAGAGAATATTGCCACTCTTACTGCAGATCAATATAAAAATGCAGGAATTGTAACAGGGAAGATGGAACGTCAAAACATATCATCCGTTCTGAAGCTGAACGGGAAAATTGATGTTCCGCCGCAAAGTATGATATCCGTCAGCACACCCCTGGGCGGATATTTAAAGACCACACAGTTGTTGCCCGGAACGCATGTTAATAAAGGTGAAGTTCTGGCGATTATGGAAGACCCGTTATACATTCAGCTGCAACAGGATTATCTGACAGCAAAAGCTCAATTTGAGTACAATGAAAGTGAATACAACCGTCAGAAAGAATTAAACCAAAGTAAAGCTACCAGCGATAAAGTATACGAACAGGCCAAAGCTACTTACCAGACGCAATATATTCTGATCAGATCGCTGGAGCAAAAGCTGAAGCTGATTGGCATTAATCCTGATAAGATAACTGCTGATAATATTTCCAGGAGCATAAATATTTATTCGCCGATTAACGGGTTTGTATCAGATGTAAAAGTTAATATCGGCAAATATGTAAACCCCAGTGATGTACTTTTTGAGCTGGTAAACCCGGATGATATTCATTTAACGCTGACTGTATTTGAAAAAGATATTACTAAGCTTGCCATCGGGCAGCGACTCTTTGCCTATACCAATACTCACCCGGAAAAAAGGTATGAATGTGAAATTATACTGGTCAGTAAGAATATTGCAAATGATAATGCAACTGAAGTGCATTGCCATTTTGAGCAATACGATAAAACCCTGCTGCCGGGAATGTTTATGAATGCAGATGTGGAATTGACGAAAAACATTACCAATGCTCTTCCGGAAGAGGCGTTTGTGCGATTTGAAAATAAGCAATATGTTTTTGCTGCTTTGGAAAATAGCCGGTTTGAAATGATTGAAGTGCAGGCAGGAAATTCTGAAAACGGGTTTACAGAAATAATTAATGCAGACAAATTCAACGACCGTTCTTTTGTCATCAGGGGAGCTTACAACCTGTTAATGATGCTGAAGAATACAGGCGAAGAAGAGTAATTTTCCGGAATTAGTTTTTCGTATGAAAGGCCGGGACAGAAAGCCTCAGACAAAATTTAATATACTTCTGTGTAATTTCTCTTCTGTAAATTTATAGTAACTATTCTATTCCGGTTTGTCATTAAAATAATTGAGGTTATGAATAAAAAATTCATTTTGCTGATCCCGGTTTTATTTTTTTTGATCTCTTATTCCCAGAAACCAAGGGCAAGAGACTGGGGAATTCCTTTTAATGGAATGACAGGAAAATATAATGCCATTACGGATGTAAAAGGAGTAGAGGTTGGCTATAGTACCATCATAAGCGGAACGGGTTTAAACGTAAGGGGAAAAGGACCGGTGCGAACCGGGGTGACAGCTATCTTGCCCCGGGGGAAGAATAACAACCCGGTATTTGCAAACTGGTATTCGCTTAATGGTAACGGTGAAATGACCGGGACAACCTGGATCACGGAATCAGGGTTTTTAGAAACTCCCATCATGATAACAAATACCAATAGTGTCGGTGTGGTCAGGGATGCCGTTTTAAAATGGTTTGTAAAAACCGGTTGGTACAAAGAAAATTTCTGGTACACCTATCCTGTTGTAGCCGAAACCTATGACGGTTTCTTAAACGATATTTATGGATTTCATGTAAAAGAAGAAAATGCTTTCCAGGCATTGGATGGCGCCACCGGTGGAGTACTGCAGGAAGGAAATGTGGGTGGGGGGACCGGCATGATGTGCCTGGGCTTTAAAGGTGGAACCGGCACCTCATCCCGTGTAGTGAAAATAAAAGATTCCAGCTATACGGTGGGTGTATTAGTTCAATCCAATTTCGGTTCTAAAAGAAATTTTACAATTGCAGGAGTGCCGGTAGGCAAAGAATTAAAAGACACTTTAAACTATGAAATGAAAGCTCCTCCCTCCTTTAAATCCGAAGGAGATGGGTCCATCATTGTAGTGGTTGCCACAGATGCTCCCTTATTGCCGCACCAGTTAAAGAGAATTGCAGCCCGGGTGCCGATAAGTGTCGGGATTGTCGGTGGCCGGGGTGAAAACGGTTCCGGAGATATTTTCATCGCTTTTTCCACCGGGAATCAAACCGCATTTCAACGGAATAATTTTACTCAACTCACCGAACTGCCGAATGATTTAATTAATCCTTTGTTTGATGCCACTGTACAGGCTGTTGAAGAAGCGATAATCAATGCAATGGTGGCAGCAGAAACTATGGAAGGTATCAATGGCAATAAGGCGTATGGGCTTCCCCGGGATTTAGTTATCGGTTTGCTGAAAAAATATAACCGGATAAAATAACAGCGACGGAAAGTTTGCTGATTTTTATCTCCTTGAATTTTGTTCTGCGAAACATTTTGTTTTGCAGTATTATGTTATCGCTTAAAGCGATGGAATAAGCTTTCGAATCTGTAAGATTCGAAGAGCATGGAGAGCATGGGATTCGAAGAGCATGTGCATGTGATGACTTTCATTCCTGGTATAAGTTGAACTCAAACTTTGTTCTGTCTAAAGGATGATTGTCCTGGAATGAATTTAGTGTTTTTGGGAAAACTCTTTTGTTATCACTAAACAAACTTGTCTGGTTGTTAAAGGAATAAGAATGTTTTAATATTCGGAACAGAATATGGTTTTTGATTTCATTGAAAATGCTTTGGTAAAAATCATTATCTACAACACTGTTTTTTTCAAGCAACACTTTTAAAAGCGCTGTGGAATTTGTTTGCTTTCCTGCAAGTTCATATTTAAGCCATTCCATTTTTAATTCGTCTGGCCCATTTGTTGAAAGAAGAAGTAAAATACTCTCATCGGCACAGTCATGGTTGTGATAAACATTTAATTCAACCGCTTCCTTCAAATAATCATTTTCAAAATCAAGTAACGGAGCAATTACCGAAACACTTTGAAGCATGAAAACACGAGTTGTCGATTGCATACAAGCGATATTTTCAAGCAAAGGAATCAGATAATTTTCATCACCTGTTAAAACATAAGCCGCTCCCTGCAATGCGGCTATTCTCATCCAACCATGAACATTGTAATTTTCCTTTATCCTTATTTCATCAACAAAACTTGTTATGGCAGTTAAATTAGTTTTAGAAACATTCTCCGTGCAGTAATAACATAGCCATTCAATAGAAAGAGAACTGAGGTCTTGTGAAACAGGAATGGGGGCTAAATCAAAATCCTGTTTGAACTGCTCAAGCTCAGTTTCAATTACAAAGTTTACAATATCGGTTACCTGTTTTTTATACATGTGTGCCTTCTATAATTTTTACCTCTTCCACTTCCTGCATTTTTTGCATGGCTATGCTCACCGGATGCTTTGGGTCTGATAATGCTGCGTAAACTTTCTCAATCGCTTTCAGGTTCTTTTCGTCTTCACCTTCCCTTAGCTCCGGCAAATTGCTTAAGTGTTTCAGCACTTCGCAGTTTGCGTTTTGTATGGCTTCGGGTAAATACAATTCATAAACCATTGCATCAATGAGGCGTTCGAAGAAGGATGAATCTTTGTTTTGTTTTTTAAGGTTGATAATGCAATCACAAATACGAATAAATGGTATTTGACTTTCTTTATCAATTTTCTTAATGACCATACTTGAAAGATTCGGAGCACTATACAATAAATAACCTCCTTGCATTTTTAATCCTTCAAAAAAGCATTCGAAAATAAATTGAAAGAGTTTGGAATTAACCCAACATAAAATATACTTAGCATCAAAAGCATCTGAAAAGGAATGAAAACAATTCGTGTTGATAGACGCATACTCTCCTTCACTATCATAAAACGCTTCTGTTTCTATCGCAATTTTTGCAAATAGAATTTTTTCTGAGGAATATAGTTGGTGACGATTTTCGCTAATTTCTTTTGTTTTAAACGGTAAAAATGGCTTCTTAAATTTTTCCCCCTTATCAGTAAGAAATTCTTTACCCCATAAATTAGCATATCTATCAATCGTCCCTGTATTAATTAACTTGTAGCCTGATTTTTCATTTATCAAGTCATGATATAAATCCGCTTCTGAGGCTGTAGAGGTAGCATTTATCAAACAGGCTTTTGTAATCGAAACACTTTGATTGAAAACTTTTTCTGTTATACCAATCTTATTATTTAATAAGAAACCCCAGATATAGCCTTCTGTAAAATCAAGCTTTTCGGATGTGACATACTTGAAGACCAGGTCGTGAATTTCATTATCAAATTTGCCAACACAAATTCGATAGCTCTTCAATTTCTTCTTCTTAATAAATGATAATACAGGATATGTACTTGCTGATTCAAACACTCTCACATCTGAATAATCGACCAGCAAATGCAATACAGCATTTTCGAAAATGAACTTTCGCAATGCTTCACCATAACTCGCTGATAAATATCTATTGGGAGAGATATATGAAAGTATCCCATGTTCTTTGCACAATTTGACACCTTTTTCAAAAAAATAAATGTAGAAATCAACCGTTCCTTTAGCGGTTAAATAATGAGACTTCAGGTAATCATATTCTGATTTTGAAATTAATTTTTTTAATTCCAGAGCACTTACATAAGGCGGATTCCCTATTACCACATCAAAACCCTCTTTCAATCCAAACATCCACTCCATATCAAAGAAACTCGCAGAAGCATTCTGGTCATAAGGGTTCCATTCAGCAACTTTTTTTGCGGTGGCGGGTTGCAGGTCGTGGTTGGTTACAAGCAATTGGGCTAACTCATCTCTTAGTTGTTTGTCTTTTTCCCGGCAATTGGCTTTTCGTTTGGGTGTCCGGGCTTCAAAGTAATCATGTCTTATTTTTTTCAATTGCTCTTTCTTCTTTTCTATTTCAGGATTGGTAAAAAGGTTGGCATGTTCTTTTTCCAACGCTATCAAAGTGTTTGCCGCCACAAACTTTGTTTCCAGGTTGGGCAATGGTCTTACACCCATATTTGTCTGAATCGCTGATTGCCACAGATTATCTGATTTCACAGATTGCTGTAATTGCTGATAATTGTATTTGTTTTTCTGGTCAACTATAAGTGAGATAAAAAATCGAAGTTTTGAAATCTGCACGGCAATGGGTTGTATGTCCACTCCGTAAATGCAGTTTTCAATCAGGTAGAGTTTTCTGCCGTAGTCTAATTCATTATTTTCAAATGCTTCTTTAATGGCATCAATGGCGGCTTCACGGCTGGGTAAATCATCAATAGCGCTTGCCTTTTCAATTTGCCTTTGCTCCCACAATTCATTCTTCGGGTCAAGCTTGTGCAGTATATGAACCAGCTTGTGCAAAATACCCATAGGGAAAGCGCCGCTGCCACAGGCCGGGTCAATAATTTTTATATTGTCAATGGCATGGATGAGTTTCTCTTTTTCTGCATTTGAGAACTTTAAATCGTTATCTGAATAAGAAAGCAGGGTGCGAAGCCTCATGGTATCAGAAGCATCCCTGCTTCTGTTCTCTCCGGAAGCTGAGAAGCTTCCGGTACTTTCGCTCTCACCGGATGCTAAGAAGCTTCCGGCACTAAGGCCTGCCTTTACAGGATTTTGCCTTATATAATTTCTTATTGCCTGCAAGGCTTTTTCATTGCGTACAATATGATCATAAGATTCATGCATCCATAGTTGCCCCTTTTTTCCAATCTTTTCATTAATCTTATTAGCAGTGAAAGATTTCCAGGAATGAAGAATATCAGGGAGTTTGTTTTCTCCAATGGGTTTTACCAGCACATGAACATGATTGGGCATAATAATCCAGTCGTCCAATTCATAGCGTTGATGATTGAAATGCAGCATGGCATTGGCTACAATTTCAGCATTGGCTTTATCTTTTAAAACACAGCTCCCTTTACCGGCATTAAGAAGTGTTTCAACCCGTTCCGAGAATAAACGATAATACTCTTTTAACTCTTCTTTTGTGTAAGTTTCAGAAGCATCCCTGCTTCTGTTTTTAGTGGTATCAGTTATATTGCCAGGTACTTTGCTTTTGTGTTTTTTCAGCCATAGTTCCCTTTCTGATTTTATTTGTTCTGCAACATCAGCAGGAATAGAATCAGCCAGCCTGAATGTAATGAAGTACCAGACATTTTCCTGTTGCCAGTGAGGCAGGTTCCCCTGATGTATTTGTATTTCGTTGTTGGGATTGAAAAAGGTTTCCAAAGCATCTTGCTTTGGGTCCAAGCCCTGGGTAATAGTCTGGACACTTTTCTCCAAGCCCTGAGCAGGGATTCTCAGGGTACTCTGCAGATACGCCAATAAACTTTCATCCACCATGTAATTCACAATCTCTCTCGGAGTGTAGAAACTTCCGGTTTGTTTCCGTGCCGTGGTTTGTGTTTCGGGATTGTAATTCGCCAAAAGATTTTCAAAAACTTTTCCCAACAACTCAGGGTCAAGCGCCACTTCTTCTTCAATGGGTGTGTTCTCTGCAATCGTAAACTTATAACTGCTGAGAATGTCAATCAGCCCCCGAACTTTTTCCTTGCTCTTTTTCGGAGTGCCATACACTTTGCTGAGGTCAACTGTTTTTTCTTTTTCGGAAAAGAAAAGTTCATCAGGCACTTTCAATACATTATCATCCCTGTCGCTGAAACCATCAATACGAACAGGTTTTAGCTTCCCGCTTATCTCAATCTGCTTATCCAAACATTCAAACAAACCACCATTCAAAAATGGAATCGGGTCAAAGTATTTTTCAAGTGTCTCCTTAGGTTTTACAAATTCCTTTTCATAACGAAAAAGATTGTGAATAAAGTAATGGTTGCTTTGCGTTTTGTCGGCTGCACTTCTGAATTTCCTTTTGCCCATTTCGGTGTTCAGCGTTGCAAAGAATAAATTTTGAAGTATGGCTTTGTAGTAAGTGCTTTTGTTTTTGTCTGTGTATTTCAGCAGCGCTTTTAATTTCTTTTCATCAAACAAATCTTCGGGCACTAAATTTTTCTCTTTCAAAAACCAGGCGAACATCAGTCGTGTAATGAGTCGGATAACCCCGGTGGCATTGCGGATTTCTTTGTCTTCCATTTCATCATCAGGGAACACAACTTTGGTTGTAGCCCAGAAATACCAGTTTGCCAGTTCGTTGAAAAATCTTTTGTTGAGTTCTTTGATGTCAAGTGTTTTCTGCCAGGCGTTGTGCAACTCAACAAAATTTGTGAACTGAAATTTTTCTTTGAGTTCATCAAATGAAAGGTCAAACAGGATTTCAATATGTGCCCTGTGTGGGTTTGCAATGTTGATGTCTTTTATCTGCGTTACTTTCTCCAAAACATCTTTGCTTTCATCCCGCTTGTGCAGCCTGCGGTTAATGACAGATAATGTAAGTGTATCTCCATGTTTAAATAAAATCATTGCAGGCATGGGGAACAAGCGGTTCACTTCACGGGTGATGAGTGAAAGTTCAGTTCTTGAATAACTGTCTTTGCTTAACTCAATGGCAAAAAACAAATAGGTTTCAATTATGGTGCTGTCAACTTTCTTGGTGTCAAACAAAGAAGTATGTTTCAGCACTTCTTCTTTTGAAAGTTGGAAAAGCAAATCCACATATTTCCATTCTGTAAATTTTGCTTTGGTTTCGTCAAAGCGTTTATCGGTTGAAACGAAAGTGTCTCTGAATTCTTCTTTTGTTTTTTTATGCAGCGGCGCCTGCCGTTCGGTAACATAACCCAACGCCTGAAAAAGCGATAAGGCATTTGAAGTGAAGTTGCCGGAGAAAAATGTTTGAATCGCAGATTTTATTTGATTTTTGGATTCCACTGATTATTCTTTTGATGTTAATACAAATCTTTTCCATTCTAAACTTTTTGCTCCAAAATTGATGAGTAGCCCTACTTCCAGTTTATATGCTTTGAGATAATTAAGAGTTTGTGCCCAATGCACCTCTTCTAATTTGCTCAACGCTTTTATTTCTACCAGCACCTTTTCTTCAACTACAAAATCAGCTCTTCTTGTGCCAATGGGTTCAGATAAATCTTTATAGAATATATTTTGTTCAATTTCTCTTTGAAACTCTAATCCTGCTTTATAAAATTCAAAAGCAAGTGCTCTTTGGTATATCACTTCCTGAAAACCATTACCAGGAAATTTATGCACTTCCATGGCAGCGCCAATTATTATATGAGTTATGTCAGCGTATTTATATTCTCCTTTTTCCATTTTTAATCAGTGCAATCTTTTAATCTGCTTAATCTGTGAATCAGACTATTTTTTCTTCTTCTTAGTGCCGGGTAATTGCAAAACAGATTTTGCATTGATTGAGGTTACCACTTTTTTACCTGTTCTTGATTCCAGTTCTTTTCTTGCAACCTTTGCTACATCACCACCTTGCTTTGCTACCTTTTTGCTTTCTTCAAAATTTTTCGGATTGATTGCAACAGAAATATCTTTTGTTGATGCTTCTGCAAGCATATTTAAAATGAGTTCGGTGTTGGTCATATTGTCACGAAGATTTTCTTTCTTTAATCCTTTCAGTTTCTTATATGCCTTTGTTGTTTTATCACTCCATGCTTTGGTAATAATGTCGGTGAGTGTTGCAAACTGAAATCCTTCCTTGTAACCCCGCTTCTTCCATTCATCAGTTAGTTCTTTTCTTACTTCAATACTTTTCAGCCGCTGGTTAATCCAGTTTTCCGAATACCCAAGTTGAAGATATTCTTTCATTGCCCTGTCAATAGTTAGTTCAGGGTCTTGCATTTCCTCCAATCTTTCAGCAGCCACTTGTGCTAACCAAAGTTTAAACGGTTCTGCCTTTGGTGAGGGTATTGATTGAATGAGGCGAAACAATTGCTCGGTGTCGGCAACATCGGTAAGATAAAATTTGCCATCAGCCGATTGCATTTTCAGTTGACTACAATTTGTAGCCAACTGACTTCCCTCTGCTTTAAGCCGTGTTTTAAGAACACTCCAGTATTTTCTTGGGTTGGGGCTTTCTGTGAGTATAGCAATAACATCAACAATGGATAAATACCACTTCTCATTTTCTTCATCCCAAAGGGTTCTTACCTTTTTACTCTCAAATATTTTTATTTCAGTTTCTTTTTTCATTGTCTGTAAATGTTTGAAACCATTTTGTTGATGCCAACAAAATGGTTTTTTATTTAATCACCAGCCATGTGACAAGTTCAAAATTATTTATCTCGTTGATGCGTTTGTGGTTGGGAATAAGCAATGCCCCCCTGTCGTTGCCGGTAATTTTTTGACTGCTGCGTTTGTTGAACACCCGGCTTATTTCTTCAATGGCTTGCTTCAACAGTCCGGTGTATTGATTCATGTTTTCGCCTTGTTGTGTTTCTTCGTTAAACAAATCGCAAAGGGTTTCATAAGCCTGTTTGTTGCCGGCACACATAAGGCGGTAAATTTCCAAAACCTGTTTTGCGTTGGTATAATTGAAACGGACTTGCCCGTTATCAAAAATGTAAACCAGGAAATACGGCTGCAACGGGTTCACTTCTTCATTGCCATCTGTGTCGCCTTTTTGTTTGAGGCAATACACCACTCCGGGTTTTATTATTTCCTTTTCCGCATCCGCAAACCGTGTCATGTCCAAGAGTTGTGTGTGCTTGCCTGATGGCGAAGGCACCACGGCATACAAACCGAATGGTGCATCTTCCAATCGCTTGCGGTTATTTTCCATAAAGCTCATCAGCTCAATCCTGAAATCATCTAAAGTAAAATCGGTTAGTGAAATACTTTCGTTCATGTCTTCCAGATCCAGCACTTCGGTTTGCAGTTTCTTCAATTGCTGATTACGGTATTTCAAATCTTCTTCAATCAGCTCTTCAATCTTATCAGTAGCCAGTACATTATCGTCAGCCGTAGCCGTTACATCCACCAATGCCATCCTGGCCTCAACTCTTTCTTTCAGGTTGATATAGTTGTCCAAATCTTTGGTGGGCCAGAAATTCACCAACTGAATTTTATCGTTCTTGCTTCCAAGGCGGTCAATACGGCCAAAGCGTTGAATGATTCGTACAGGGTTCCAGTGAATGTCGTAATTGACTAAGTAATCACAGTCCTGCAGGTTTTGCCCTTCACTGATACAGTCAGTGGCAATCAAAATGTCAATTTCTCCTTCCTGTTTCATGTTAGTGATCTTGCTTCTGTTCTTGGAAATAGGAGAGAAGTTGGTGAGAATGTTTGAATATTCCGCTTTGCCAAAAGTTGTTTTGCATTGGGAGCCTGCTACCAAAGCAATGTTCAGCTTCAAATCATTCTGCACCCAATCATTTAGGCAGTCATACAGGTAATTGGCAGTGTCGGCAAAAGCAGTGAATACAATTACTTTTTTGTTGGAAGCATTCAAAGGCTTTTTTACTTTACCGGCAATCAGTTGTTTCAGGTCTTTGAGTTTTGAGTCTCTGTCGGGTGTTACCGCTATGGCAAAATTGTGCAATTTGATTAACGCCTGCCGGTCTTTCTCCAAATCATTCAGCCAATCTTCCAAATTCAAGTCAGCCAAATCAAATTTCAGCTTCTTACCTACCTGCCATTGTTCCAGGTCGTCTGCATTTTCTCCCAGCTCATCTTCATCGGGCTGATAGTTTTCTAATTCTTCTTGCTGCGTATTTAATTTGCCTTTTTGAAATTCATGGATTTTATTTTCAAGCCGTTCTATTTTCTGAATCGTTCTGTCCATGGAAATCTCAAACGATTCAATGGAACTCTCTAATCTTTTCAAGAAATTCACCTTCATCATCCCGATAAGAAAATTTTCACGGTCACTTTGCTTGAAACTTAAAACACCTTTTGATTTTGCCTGTTCATCGTATTTGCTTTTGTTTTCCGACAAAATATAAGCTGATGGATTGAACACCGATAATTTGTATTGGAGAATTATTTTGTTGAGCTCATCATAAGTATAGAAACGGTCTTTCAAATCAATGTTTGGATAAATGGCAATTGGTTTCACCCTCTCCGGAAATTTACCGATTTCCTGATCTGTTTTGTAAAAATTTTTGATATGCTTGCGGCTTCTTGCTATTGTAAGTTCGTCAAGTAATTTAAAGAATGAGGAATCTAATTTTTCAATCAACTGTTTTACTGAATTTTTTGAACTTTTCCTGGATTCGGCCCAAAGTGTAAATTGTGTCTGTGCGTTTTTTAATGCAAGAGCAATGTCTTTCACCTGTGTAGCCTCAAAGAGTGCATCATTATTCCCTTTTGTTATTAGCTGAAACTGGTTTCGTAAATCACGCAAGTTGTTATTTACCGGAGTAGCAGATAACAACAGCACTTTTGTATTCACCCCTTCTTTAATAATTTTTTCCATCAGCCATTTCGCCCGGTTCATTCGTATCGTTCCATCATCGTTGGCCTTATCCATCGGGTTACCACGAAAATTGTGGCTTTCATCAATCACCACTAAATCATACGCACCCCAATTAAAGTTTGACAAGTCGTGATTGTCGGCTTCTGAACTACCCTGCAACCTTCCCATATCGGTATGATACAACACATGATAATTAAACTTGTCTTTTCTGAACGGATTGAGATTATTGTTTTTACTGCTCTGATAAATGGTCCAGTTGCCTGCTAATTTTTTAGGGCATAAAACCAACACACGATAATTCAGTAATTCAAAATAGCGAATAACGGCAAGCGCTTCAAAAGTTTTTCCAAGCCCTACACTGTCTGCTATAATGCAGCCGTTGTGTTTGAGAATTTTGTTGATGGCTCCTTTCACTCCGTCTTTCTGAAACTCGTAAAGCATATTCCAGATTTCACTTTCAAAGAAACCCGTTTGCGATGTCAGCAGCCCGCCTTTCTTTTGTTCATCAAGAAAATTTTCAAAAATGTGAAAGAGCGTTTTGAAGTAGATAAACTCGGGTTCGTTTTCAATATACAATTGCTCTAAATATTTCAGCACCTCAGCTTTCACATCTTCCACAATGCCGGAATCATCATTCCATAATTCAGTAAACCATTGTTTGAGGTCTGCACGATCACGGTCGTTATCCACCAACATATTCAGTTCAATGTTCGGGCTGCCGCCAAGCCCAAGCCCATTGACTGTAAAGTTTGAACTTCCTGAAACTGCTTTTTCCACTCCGCTTTGCTGGCTGATATGGTACATTTTTCCGTGAAGAAAGTTGGGCTTCACCATTGACTTGATTTGAACCTTTTGTTCAATCCAGTCTGAGCACTCCCTGGCGATGGCTTTTTGGGTGAGCCTGCTTTCAATTGGGATGACTAATTTATCGTCTTCAATTTTAAAATCTCTTTTGTTGGTCTTGCTCGGGTCAAGCGATTTAATAAAGGTCGGTTCACCAAAAAGAAATTTCAGTTCTTTGATTGAATTAAGCTGCCCTTTGAGTTGGTTGTAAGCGTAAATGGTGAAGTATGCAGAAACGATGGACAAGTCGGAATCGGGTTTGATGTTGTCTTTAAGAAACTGGCCTACCGAACCCCTGTCACGGTTGTCACGAATGGAAGAAAGGTTTTGGTTTGTTAATGTCTTATTCATCATTCAAAATAGGTTTCTAAGATAGGAATTAAATTAAGGGTTAACAATAAATGGTTCATTTACAAGATGGGGCTGTGGTCCGGCTTTCATCAGCCAACCCTCCTCCGTTCTGCGAAACATTTTGTTTCGCAGCATTATGTTATCGCTTAAAGCGATGAAATAAGCTTTCGAATCTGCAGAATTCAAAGAGCATGGGTGTCCAAAGACCCAATTCAAAATTTTTGGGTTGATGGCGGGCTGGCACATTTACATAGTTCCGGCATTTTGCTACTCCTTCGCAGACGAGTCTCCGCTTGAACTATCTTCAAACTATTAGAAATTAACTGCGGGACTCGTCGTGAGAGAAAAGCCCAACTCATCATTGCCCCTGCGCCAGACTATAAGCTCTTTTATCTCCCCACATATTTAATAATTCAAGCGAGCAAATTTTGAAGTCACCGCTTAAACTGATATAAAGGCTTATTACATCCTGCTGGCGCAAAGGTTCTGCACCTACACTTTCAAAACGGGCATTGTATTGATTTACCAGGTTGGTATATACAGAACCGGTAGGCCATACCTGTGTACCCCGGTTGCTGAGGTTTATTAATTTGAATTTTTCTCCGCCATGCCGTTCACATTTGTGTGCAATCTTTTCAGGTTGTTCAACACTTTCAATAAAAAAATCAACACCGACAATTTTTTCCTGTTCCATTTCTTCCGTAACTATCAAAGGATTTTTTTCCAGCTTGAAATGGGTGTCAGTTGCCGGCATATTTTCCATTAGCGGTTTGGCGCCTAGCTCTGGAATTTTTCCAAAATTGTTAATGATCGCTTCTGCAAATTGAGTTGTATTTAAAGCTGCTTTACTCTTATCTCCGAAATCTCCTGTATGAATTCCCTGCTCTAAAGTATAGAGCAGCGCATTTTCAATTTCGGCAGCGTTTTTCATATATCCTAAATGCCGCAACATGGCAATACCACTCAATAACAATGCAGTGGGATTGGCAATATTTTTCCCGGCGATGTCCGGTGCAGTGCCATGAACGGCTTCGAATATGCAGATATGATCGCCGATATTTGCCGAAGGTGCAAATCCCAATCCCCCCACTAAACCGGCACAGAGATCAGAAACTATATCTCCTTGTAAATTGGTTAATACAATAACATCAAAATTGTCCGGGCGAATGACGAGCTTCATACAGAGATCATCAATAATTACGTCATCCGCTTTTAATTCTGGATAATCTTTTGCCACTTCATAAAAACATTCCAGGAATAGACCATCGGATATTTTCATGATGTTGGCTTTATGGGCACAGGTGATTCGCCTTGCATTTTTCTTTTTTGCCATTTCAAAGGCATACCGTATTACCTGCAAGCTTCCCGGTCTTGTTATGAAACGGCGGCTCAATGCTACGTCATGAGTCAGCATGTGCTCAATACCTCCGTAAGTGTCTTCAATATTTTCACGAACTACTGTAATGTCAACAGGAATTCCTGCTTTGGAAAAAACAGTATCCACACCATGAAGTGTTTGAAAAACTCTTTTATTGGCATAGGTGTTCCATGTCTTGCGGGCAGTTACATTTATACTTTTCACGCCCTTTCCCTTTGGTGTCTCCATCGGTCCTTTAAAAAGTATGCCCAGGTTTTCAATGGAAAGTTTAGCCTGGGGTGTCATACCATTGCTGAAGCCTTTATCGAAGACCCACTTTCCCATTTCAACCAGTTCATACTCAAGCGGAACTTTATTCGCCTTAAAAATATTTAATACGGCATCCATGATTTCCGGGCCGATTCCGTCTCCTTTTGCAACTGCTATTTTCATACTTTTTCATTTTCGTTGCAAAATTAGGGGTTGATGACTGTTCAGGGTTTTTCTTTATTTTTACGGAAAGCGATTTTATGACCAGCTTAATCTCCGAAGGCGTAAAAGTGAGTGTTGAGACTTTCTACCAGCCGGATTACAGCAACCCGCTGCAGTCGGAGTTTATGTTTGCCTACCGGATCACAATTGAAAATCATAATCCTTTTCCCGTAAAATTAATTCGCAGGCACTGGAAGATTTTTGATAGTAATGGTAGTAACCGGGAAGTGGAAGGCGAAGGCGTGGTAGGCGTGCAACCCACTTTAAATTCCGGTGAGCAATATCAATATGTCAGCGGCTGCAACCTGCGTACAGAAATGGGAAGAATGTCCGGCACCTACCAAATGGAAAACCTGAACAGCAAGCAGCTGTTTAATGTAAGTATTCCTGCATTTGAGATGATTTTTCCTTATAAGGGAAATTAAAGGCAGCCTCCCTATCTCGATTGTTATCGGGACCTTCAAAGGATGGACTTTACCTTTCACACAAAGCCGATTTTCGGGGAGTGTTTTCTTTAGCGCTTTTCAAAAGCGCAACAGTTGATTTTCAAAAAAAATTTCAACAATCGGGAGCAGTTTGGATGTTCAATCTTTTCTCCGGAAGTCGGGAGGTTTCTACTTCGGCTTATACTTTGCTGACTCCAGAATTTTTTTTGAATCAGTTTTCATCACTTCACCCGGTTTCATTTCCGGATTTTTTTCTGCAAATTTTTTTATAATCTGCCAACCGATCCATTGCCCGATATTTCCCGGAGAATATTCCTGCGAGAAACCTTGAGTGAACGGGCTTTCTCCGATATAGTTTTGAATAGTGGCCGGGTTAATGGAATTTATTTCTCCATTGCCAACGATTGTGCTCCAGATCAATCCTTCATTTTGATGACACCAATCCAATTGTTGTTGGGTATAGCCTGTTTTCAGGGAATCTGCTGTTCCGGGTAAAAATTTATCCAGTAACCACCATTGTTTTCCTCTTCCAATCATTTGGTCTATCAATGATTTTCCGGAGCTTTTATCCGGGAATAAATCATCTACAATCAGTTTTAGAGCATCCGGTACGATATATTCTTTGCTAAACCGGCGGCTGCGGTATTGAGGCGCCACATTATCAATAAAGAACGGCTCTCTGTAGAGGGAATAGTTTTTTCCAAGGTAAAACTGCAGGCTGATTCCTAAAAAATCCGGCCCGATAAAATCAGGAGTCAGCTCATTTCCAAGTTTTGCCAGCGCATCAACAGGCCCTACGATTGTTACAATATCGGGAAGCTTATAATCCGGAAAATAATACTTTACAAACCGGTAAGCAGTTTTAAAATCCTGTTCAAGTTGAGAAGTGTTTTTAAAGACGGATGCTGCTGAGTCGAAAACGGGTTGGTTAAGATGAAGAAAATGTTTTACACCGGCTAATGTGGAGGCGCTGTCGAGTCCCAGGATATTTTGTATAAAGATCCCGGTTAGTTGAGGGTATTTGGAATGTATTTGTTGCAGGCCCGGCTCAACATTATTGCTGTCAATAGAAAAGAAGTCTTTGTCGAAACGTTCCAGTTTAATGTTTATGCTGATTCCGGAAACGTCAGGGGCATTGTTTTCGTTATTGCAGGAGACGATGACAAAGAGAAGGGTTAAAAAAACAAGGATTCGTTTCATGATCGTTTTAAAACGGTTTGAGCTGGAAAATGTTGCATGCGAAGGTAATAGATGCCGGGTGATACAGGATGCAGAATTTTAAAAAGCTTATTTAGCCTGTCAGTACATTTGCTGAATGAAGATCGCTTTAGCACAACAGAATTATCATATCGGCAATTTTGAAGAAAATACCCGTAAAATTATTGAAGGCATCGGGTGGGCAAAACAACAGGGAGCTGACCTGGTTGTTTTTTCAGAACAGTGCATCCCGGGGTATCCGGCACGTGACTTTCTTGAGTTTAGAGATTTTATTAATAAATGTTACGAGTCGCTGGATCAGGTACGTCAACATGCCGATACAATCGGGGTAATAGTCGGAAGCCCTTCCCGGAATAAGGATGAAAAAGGAAAAGATCTTTTTAATGCAGCTTTTTTACTTTTTGAGAAAGAAATCAAAGCAGAAATTCGCAAAACATTACTTCCGAATTATGATGTATTTGATGAATACCGGTATTTCGAACCGGCATATGAATGGAAAGTAATTGAATTCAAAGGAAAAAAACTAGCAGTCACTATTTGTGAAGATATCTGGAATCTTGGTGATAATCCAATGTATCGTATTACACCGATGGAACAATTGATGCCGATGAAGCCGGATGTGATGATCAATATTTCTGCTTCACCCTACAATTATGCACAGGATATTGTACGAAACAGTATTGTAAAGGCTCATGCAATCAGGTATAAATTACCGATGTTGTATTGCAATGCAGTGGGTGCACAAACAGAAATTGTCTTTGACGGTGGCAGCCTGGTATATGATAAAAACGGAAATAAGGTGAAGGAGATGAAATATTTTGAAGAAGATTACCAGGTTTTCACATTGGATGAATTAGTACAAAATCCGGAGCCTTTAAAAGTCTCTCCCTTTGGAGGTTCCGATAACAATTGGGATAGGGGGGCAGATCATTATTTCTATTCTGCAAAAGAGACCGGTATCGGAGTAAACACACTGGACTATTTGTCTGATGAAAAAAATATAAGTGAGATTTACCAGGCTCTTATTTTAGGAATCAGGGATTATTTCCGTAAAATGGGATTCAGCAAAGCCATTCTTGGTGCTTCCGGTGGCATTGACAGCGCTTTAACCCAGGTATTAGCGGTGCATGCATTGGGAAAAGAAAATGTCAGAGCTATCCTGATGCCATCTCAGTTTTCTACTTCACATTCAGTTTCAGATGCAGAAAAACTCTGTAATAATCTGGGAAATCCTTTCGATATTATCCCCATCAAAAATATTTATGAATCTTTCTTAATAGAACTGAATCCCGTTTTCAATAATCTTCCTTTTGGTTTAGCGGAAGAGAATATTCAAAGCCGTACAAGAGGTAACCTGTTAATGGCAATCGCCAATAAATTCGGTTATATTTTGCTGAACACATCCAATAAAAGTGAATTGGCAACCGGGTATGGAACCTTGTACGGTGATATGGCCGGTGGATTAGGGGTTTTAGGAGATTTGTATAAGACACAGGTGTATGCATTAGCCAGGTATATTAATAAAAAGGAGGAGATCATCCCGGTAAATATTATTAAGAAAGCCCCATCCGCTGAGCTGAGACCGGATCAAAAGGATAGTGATTCATTGCCGGTATATGATATACTGGACCGGGTTTTATATGAGTATATCGAACAAAGAAAAGGTCCGAAAGAAATTGTGGCCAACGGATTTGATCCTGTGCTGGTATCGAGAATACTGAAATTGGTTAATACAAACGAATATAAAAGAAATCAGTTTTGCCCGATTATTCGTGTCAGTACCAAAGCCTTTGGAGTCGGAAGAAGAATGCCGATTGTCGGAAAATATCTATCCTGATTTTTTAATGTATGAAAGTAGCTTCTATATCTATTACGGCAGGACCAACGGGGGGAGTGAAAGGAAATTTAACCACTAATTGAGTTTCAGTTAATGACTTGATAGAAAAATCACCGCTTGTCCCGGAAAAAAATGGGATAGATGCATGTAAACCGGTCTCATTGTTGGCAAAATTCCAGTTAAAGGGAATTGTTTGAGGATCTCCGGGATCGCATTTGCTGGCGCCTTCATCCACATTGCCGGTTCCTGAAGAAACAAAAGTAATCGTATTGTCTTTCTGGCATTCATCTAAATATAAGGATGCATCCATGCCATTAGCAGTAGCACTTTTAAACTTCCAGGCAGATTGCGTAAGTAGTTCTGTTTTTGATTTCGAAGATTTTTTGCATGCCTGAAAAACTAATGCAACACTAATCAGAATTATGGTGATTTTTAAAATGGATTTCATACGACTTGTGTTTAAATACAAAATTAATTCTTTAAAACCGGCTTTAGAACGGTAGAAATACTCCCTTTTAAAACGGGTATTTACAATCTTTATTTTCTCGGCAAATTATTTGCTAATATCAAGTTCGTATTTTGTGACCCCTAAAACAGGTATATGCTAAAAACCGCAGATGATATCAGGCAACTTAATGAACGTATTTCTTTTGAAGGAAAATTTGTAGATCGTTTGAAGTCTGAGATCAGCCAGGTCATAGTGGGGCAACAGCAGATGCTGGATCGGTTGCTGATTGGACTATTAAGTAATGGTCATGTTTTACTGGAAGGTGTTCCGGGGCTGGCCAAGACTTTGACCATTAAATCCCTGGCACAGGCTATTCATGCCAAATTCAGCCGGATTCAGTTTACACCCGACCTGCTACCTGCCGATGTTATCGGGACGATGATTTATAATCAGCAGCGTAATGAGTTTGTAATCCGTAAAGGCCCCATATTTGCCAATTTCATTCTGGCAGATGAGATCAACCGCTCCCCGGCAAAAGTTCAATCGGCCTTGCTGGAAGCTATGCAGGAACGACAAGTAACTATTGGTGATACTACTTATAAGTTAGATGAACCATTCCTGGTTTTGGCAACACAAAATCCATTAGAACAGGAAGGTACTTATCCGTTACCGGAGGCCCAGGTGGATCGCTTTATAATGAAAGTGGTTGTTGATTATCCCGCCATGAATGAAGAACAACTAATCCTTCGCCAAAATGTACAGGGACTGTCATTACCCCCCATTAAACAAGTAGTATCTATCCAGGAAGTATTGACGGCAAGAGAACTGGTGCGGCAAGTTTATATGGACGAAAAAATTGAAAAATATATTCTCGATATTGTTTTTGCCACCCGTAAGCCGGAGCAATACAACCTGGAAAAATTAAAACCCTTGATTTCATATGGTGCTTCTCCGCGGGGAAGTATCAACCTGGCATTGGCGGGAAAAGTACAGGCGTTTTTAAATAAAAGAGGATTTGTAATTCCTGAGGATATTAAAAGTATTTGTAAAGATGTGTTGCGGCATAGGATAGGATTAACCTATGAAGCGGAGGCAGAGAATATGAACGTGGAAAATATCATTGATGAAATTTTAAAAACAGTGAATGTTCCTTGATGCTTACCACTGCTGAAATAGTAAAGAAAGTCAGAGACCTGGAAATCAAGAGCAAAAAACTCACTTCTGATATTTTTACCGGAGAGTATCACAGCGCTTTCAAAGGAAAAGGAATGTCTTTTAAAGAAGTACGTGAATATTCCGCCGGTGATGATATCCGTTTTATTGACTGGAATGTATCTGCCCGGCTGGGCCATCCATTCAGTAAAGTTTTTGAAGAAGAAAGAGAATTAACAGTAATGCTGCTGATTGATGTCAGTGCCAGCTTGCAATTCGGCACAGTACATGCACAAAAAAAAGATCTCATTACAGAAATTGCAGCCGTATTAAGCTTTTCTGCTGTCAATAATGCAGATAAAGTGGGGGTGGTATTTTACAGCAACCAGGTAGAGGGATATATAGCGCCTAAGAAAGGCCGGAAACAAGCTTTGTATATAGTTCGTGAGTTGCTGGCGAAAGTTCCAAAGCAGAAAGAAACACGATTGAAACAAGCATTACATTTTCTTAACAGTATTTCAAAGCAAAAATGTATTGTATTTGTATTGAGTGATTTTCTGGATGCTCAATATAGTGATGTATTGAGGGCGGCATCCCGCAGGCATGATGTAATCGGTATAAAGGTGTATGATAAAATGGATATTCAATTACCGGATGCCGGGCTGTTGCAGGTTAGAGATTCAGAAAACGGGAAGACTTACTGGGTGGATAGCAGCAGTAAGTCTGTGAGGGAGCTGTACCAGGAAGAATTTTTCAGGGTTACTGCCTATAGTTCTGATGTTTTCAAAAAAGCAGGTTGTGATTTACTGCATATTCGCAGTGGTGAGGATTATGTAAAAGTATTGCAACGATTCTTTTTAAGCAGGAGCCGCTGATGCTCCCGAACGAATAAATAAATGGTTTATAAATTAATCCTGATTTTACTGTTATTGTTTCCGGCAGGGCATACATATGCCCAAAAGAAAATAACGGTTCAGGCTACTGTTGATAAGAATAAAATCCTGATTGGGGAAAGGATACATCTTTCCCTGAAAGCCGTTTATCCTCCCGGCAGCGATTTGTATTTTTTCTCTATTGATAGTATTCCTCATTTTGAGATTATTCAAAAGGCAAAAGCAGATACTGAAAAAACTACCGGCGGCATTATTCTGAAACAGGAGTTTCAACTTACCAGTTTTGATTCAGGACATTGGAAAATTCCTGTCTTTGCACTGAAGAAAACTATTAAAACGGATCCCATTGCAGTAGATGTGGTTTTCTCAGATTTTGATCCCTCAAAAGATTATCATGATATAAAAGATGTAATTGAAGTTCCATTCGAAAAAGACAAAACCTGGTGGATAGTGCCTGCCATACTTTCAGTAATGGTGATTGCAGCTATTGTGTGGCTTTTAAGAAAGAAAAAATCATTCACAAAAGAGGTGACTGTCTCGGCCATTGATCCTTACCGGGAAGCAATGTTACAGTTGCAGGAAGTTCAAAAAAAAACCGGCTCGGCAAAGGAGTACTATTCGTTTCTGACGGATATTTTCAGGTTATATGTATTCAGAAAGAAAGGAATTCATTCGTTACAGGATACCACTGAAGATTTACTTATTCAATTGCGTAGCCTGAACCTGGATATAGACTCATTCAGCCGCTTATCTCAGTCATTGCAACTGAGCGATTCCGTTAAGTTTGCAAAATTTGTTCCTTCGGAACAGGACAACAGGCAGACTTTTGAAACTATTAAAAATACGATAGAAAGAATCGAAAACTCCAAATTGTAATGACAGACTGGTTTAGAAATATTGAGTTTGCTTATCCTCTTGCGTTTGGTTTGTTTGCCGTCATCCCATTTCTGATTTTCTGGTATATCAAAAAAGGCAGTAGTACCCGGGCTTATATCCCGGTTTCTTCGGTTTATGCATTTTCATTTACATCCTGGAAAAGCAAAACCAGGCATATACCATTTATTCTCCGGTTGCTGGCACTGTGTTGTGTTATCCTTGCGCTGACCCGGCCGCAAAAAAAGAGCGAGGTTCAGAAAATCAGTGGTGAAGGTATAGATATTATGTTATGTATGGATGTGAGTGGAAGTATGGGCTCACGGGATATTCTGCCTTCACGGTTAGAAGCAGCAAAGGAAGTGGCTATTGAATTTATTCAAAGCCGGCCCTTAGACAGGATTGGTCTTGTAATATTCTCCGGTGAGAGTTTTACTCAATGTCCATTAACGACGGACAGAACATCTCTGGTCGAACAGATTCAATCACTGGAAACGCAAAAATACCTGGCAGATGGAACTGTAATTGGGGAAGGATTAGCCACTGCTGTGGACCGGTTGAAGAAAAGCAAATCTCCCAGCAAGGTAATCATACTTTTGACGGATGGTAAAGAGTCAGCACCGGTAACCCGTATTATTGACCCGGTAACAGCCATGGAAATAGCAAAAACTCAAAATGTAAAAGTTTATACAGTAGGAGTAGGCGCTGCTCCATCTACCATAGTAGAATCTACCGATAATCCGGTCAGTAATAAAAATTCATCTTCTGCTTTCCTGGATGAGACTTTGTTGCGAAGAATTGCAACAGAAACAGGAGGTAAATATTTCAGGGCATTGGACCGCGATGGTTTAAAAAGAGTTTATCAGCAAATTGATACGATGGAAAAGTCTAAGGCTGAGATTACTGTCTTTAAAAAATTTCAGGATTATTTCCCTGTTATTCTGCTTGCAGCGTTGGGCTTTTTATTCTTAGAAATGATTCTGCGATTTACTGTTTATAAGTCATTTCCCTGAAATTTTATTCTTTTATCTTGCAGGCATGAGAGCTGTGGTTTATAAGTCAACCGGAAGTTGGTATGTGGTAAAGGATGAGAAAGGTATGTTTCATAATGCCCGGATGAAAGGTATTTTTAAAATTGATGAAATCACCAGTACTAACCCTGTTGCTGTAGGAGATGAGGTGGAAATTGAGCCGGAAAATGAATCTGAAGAAACAGCAATAATCACTGCTATCCTGGAAAGAAGAAATTATATCAATCGCCAGTCGCCAAGGTTAAAACATCAGCATCATATCATTGCCGCAAATATTGATCAATCCCTATTGATTGCAACCATGAGAGAACCTAAAACATCGCAGGGGTTTATAGATCGTTTCCTGGTAGCTTCTGAAATGTATCATGTGACTCCTGTAATTGTTTTTAATAAATCGGATCTGTACCGGGAGAAAGAACTGGAAAAGTTTGAGGAATGGAAACTGATGTATGAAACGGCAGGTTATACGGTGATTTTATCCAGCCTGAAGCAACAGGCCGGGCTGACAGCAATAAAGAATATTTTAAACAATAAAACAACTTTAATTAGTGGGCATAGCGGTGTGGGTAAATCCTCTTTGTTGAATGTGCTGTTACCGGGATTAGATTTAAAAATCCAGGATGTCAGCGGTTGGAGCGGAAAAGGGCTGCATACAACCACTTTTGCAGAGATGTTTGACCTGCCTACTGAAAATTTTCAGGATGGAGGAAAAGTGATTGATACCCCCGGTATGAGAGAATTGGGACTCGTAGACCTGTCTCGACAGGAATTATCTCACTATTTTCCTGAAATGAGGATTAGATTGAATGAATGCCAGTTTAATAATTGTTTACACGTTAATGAGCCGGGATGTGCAATAAAAGATGCAGTTGAAATGGAACAAATTGATTCCAGGCGCTATATCAGCTATCTTAATATACTCGAATCAATAGATGAGATAAGTTATTGACAGGAAACAGGATGAAATCAGGCTATATTTCTTGTTTCATTGAATAGTTTCACTTCAAGAACATTCGCCAGTTCTACAACAGCTTTGTTATCCTTGTTCAGTGCATCTCGGGTCTTAGTGGGGAAGATTGAAATTCCGTTGTAAATATTATAATGAAGGGTCAGGTTGTGACCTTTAAATCTGAATTCCCAGTCAATAGTGTCAAAGTCATCTTCTTTATGACTGAAGTTGATATTCAGGTCTTCACTTAAAAGATCTGCTACCTGGTAGAAGCGTTTCAGTCCGCCATCATCATCGATAATGGCTTCAGTGCATCCCATTGTAGTTCGTAGGGTGAGGCTCATGGTACAAATTTTTAATTTTTTGGTTTTATATAAGACTTGGATCAATGCAAATTCGCTGCATACTTGTTCTTCAACTTTTGAATTTTTTAGCTTTTTCAGATGCTCTTGTTGCGCCGGGGTCCCCACTTAGAATTCGTTCTGCTCCCACATTCTTTCCGTTAGTCGGGCATCCATACTTAGGCCTGAAAACGCTACTCCATAATCTGCAGGAGGAAACCAGCATCAGGAGGCTTATCAGTACTAAGAAAAATCTCAGGTTTTTCATGTGTGTAATTGCTTGCTTCAAAACGAAATTACCCAGAAATAATTGCTTTCGCCATAGTAAAACTACTGGCAAAGTAAAAATTTTCAGAAATTACTTAATGATCAGTCTTTATTTCAGTTTGATTTCGAAACCAATCTGCATAGCGGACATAATTATTGGCGATTCTGTCAATTTCGCCGTGGATCATTTCCTGCGGGATATCTTTTATTTTCCTGGCGGGAATGCCTGCATAAATACTTCCGGCTTCGCAAATTGTACCTTCAGTAACTACGGCACCGGCAGCAATGATGGTATTGCTGTTTATTACAGAACGATCCATGACAATAGCACCCATGCCAATCAGAACATTATCATGAACTGTACAACCATGTACGATAGCATTATGCCCGATTGAAACATTATTTCCGATAGTGGTGCCGCAACGCTTAAAAGTGCAATGAATAATAGCCCCGTCCTGGATATTAACCTTATTCCCCATCCGGATAAAGTTGACATCGCCTCTCACAACAGCATTGAACCATAGACTGCAATCGTTGCCCATGATCACATCACCGACAACTGTTGAATTTGGAGCTAAAAAGCAATTATCTCCGAACTGAGGTTGTTTGTTTTCCACAGAAAGTATTACAGGCATAATGAAGTTTGGCTGCAAATTATTGAATTTCTATTCTGCTTTCTTTTTCAATTTTGAAATGGTTGGTTTCAAAAAACGATATTTGCCGAATGAATCAGAGGGAACTTTTTTTGAGGCATATTGCCCAAACCTCACTTGCGCCACTTGCATTGGAAATAGTAAAGGCTGAAGGAGTTTATTTATTTGATGAAAGAAGAAAAAGATATCTTGATTTGATTGGAGGTATCAGCGTAGCTAATGTAGGGCATCGTCATCCCAATGTACTGGAAGCGATAAAAAAGCAACTTGATTCTTACCTGCACATAATGGTATATGGCGAATTTGTTGAATCACCGCAGGTGCAATATGCAAAACTATTGACAGAACATTTGCCCCCTTCTCTGAATTCAGTTTACTTCACTAACTCCGGTGCGGAAGCAACAGAAGGAGCTATGAAACTTGCAAAACGAATCAGTAACAGAACCCGTATTATTGCTTTTGAAAATGCTTATCACGGATCCACACAGGGAGCTCTGAGTGTAATAGGTAGTGAATATTGGCGAAATGCATTCCGGCCTTTGCTGCCCGATGTGCTACATCTGAAATATAATTCTCCTGAAGTAATTGATGAAATAACAGAAGAAACCGCTTGTGTCATTATGGAAACAATACAAGGGGAAGCGGGAATTATTATCCCTGAAAGCGATTGGATAAAAGCAATAAGAAAAAAGTGTACAGATACAGGAACTTTGCTGCTATTAGATGAAATACAGGCAGGCTTTGGCCGTACCGGAAAAATATGGGGCTTTGAACATTTTGAAGTTATTCCCGATATTTTATTACTGGGAAAAGCCTTAGGAGGAGGTATGCCTTTAGGTGCTTTTATTGCGGATAGAAAATTAATGGCTGCATTTACGGTACAGCCGGAACTGGGGCATATTACAACTTTTGGAGGGCATCCTGTTTCCTGTGCTGCAGGGCTGGCAGCCCTGAAGGTGATTTTAAATGAAAAAGTATGGGAAGATGTTTCTGCAAAAGAAAATTTGTTCCGCACTTTATTAATTCATCCGAAAATCAAATCAATACGTTCTATGGGCTTATGGATGGCAATCAGGTTTGATTCTTTTGAAACTAATAAGAGGATAATTGATGCCTGTCTTCGGGAAGCCGTATTGACAGACTGGTTTTTATTTGCACCGGATTGTATGAGAATATCACCTCCGCTAAATATAACCGTGGATCAAATCCAACAAGCTGCAGAGATTATTCTAAAAAACTGTGCTGCCGGATAAGTAGTAAGAATCAAAAACTGATTCTGAAACTTCCAAAAATGCCAAACCGTTCGCTGTTTATTGATGGCAATGGCCTTGGTAGAAGCCTCCAAACAAAATCTAAGCGGAAAACACGGAGAATATTATCTACACCGGTGCCTATTTCCAGGTAGGTTTTGCCGTTCAGTGATTGAAATGTACTTCCTTGTTTGAAATTTAAATTCCTGTTTGCATCGCTCAGGCTCCCCCATAATGTTTTTGCCGTAAAAAATTGGCGGATTTTCATTTTACGGGTAAAGTTGATAAAACGGAATATTCCATTCCCGATGTTATAGTCAAGATTCAGGCCTGCATATTTATCATGGATATACTCATAGCGGTTCATTGTATTAAAAGCGTATGTGTTATAATAGTATAATTCATTTCCCGGGGCAATGTCCAGTAAGACATAGGGCAGGGTGCCGAATGTACGGCCGGCATAAATATTAAATGAAAAGCTGCCATACGGAGGAATCTTTATATAATCAGAAATACTTCCTGATATCTTGAAATAATTATACCCGCTTTTTGCTACACCGGCAAAACCTTTACTTAAATAGAGCTCACCAATCGGGTAAGGACTGCCCAGGCTGGTACGGAAGAATTCATTTTCAAGAAATTTTTCGAGATAGGCAAAGCGGATTTTCAGAGAGGTTTCAAAAGTGGATAGAGCTTCCCGCCCATTGTTAAGTGCAAAAGAATCTTTGGGTGGAATATTTTGAAGTGGATTAAATTTTTTGTGTGTGACAGCCAATAAAGTAGACAACCCTGATCGTTGTTCATTGAAAAATTCAAATCGCTTTTCAACAACATTCATATATTTTATCGGAACATGGGGCTTCCGGATTGCTAAGGCAAAAATATTATCGGATGTTACTTCACCATAATAGTTTTGGCCAAAGTCGAGATCATTTGTATAAGACCCGTATAAATATAAACGGGGATGTTTCTTGGGCAGATAAAATAATTCTGCTTTTCCTTTTAGTTTCCGGTCGCCAAAGCCATAGGCAAGATATCCATGCCACCATATATGTTTATCGAAATGGTGATTAGTGCCAATATCAAAACGCATCCGGTAACCTTCCCAGCCGTTATAGGTAAAAAAATTATACCAGGGGCCGAATTGATAATTTCCAACGTCGAGGTAGCCGGTTCCAATAAAACTGATGGTTTTGGTAAAACGTTTGAAAACAGGTGCGTTGGTCAGTGTGTCAATCATTTTGATGATAGCTTTTTCTGAATTACTGAGTTCTTCATGCCGGGATGAACTCCAGAAATCTTTGCTTTTTTCACCGGCACCCGGTAAAGTGACCACCTCTTCTTTAATTTTATTATGGGAAAGCTCTTTTATTACAGAGCTGTCATTGAGTATAATGTTTTTGTATGTTGTCGTTTTCCTGCCGATAAATCCCGGTTTCCCTTTTCCCAATGGAGAAATATCCGCCACAAACTTGTCTTTGGATAAAAACCATGTAGAGTCATTAATCAGAGAATATTCCTGGATGAGGCTCAGTTTATCCAGAAAATTTACATTGGCTTCTTTTCCTAATCGTAGATTCATTTTTTGAATGGCAAATGTGCTGTCATTTACCCAACAGTCTCCTTCGAATGTATTTTCTCCCTTTCTCCGGGGAGTGAATACCAGGTGGTAAAATTTGTGATGGTTGAAAAACTGGGTATCAGTTACCCGGTAATTGTAATAGTAATCACCATTGTTACTGATGGGGCTGATAAACTGTTTATCAAATACGGGAATGAAATTTTTATAGACATCAATATTTTGTTCCATGCCTCCCAGCAATTTCACAATACTTTCGTTTTTTACACCATTCGTATTGGCAGCTTTTATTACTTCTCTGAATTTCTCAGGTTTCTTCTGGTAGTAATAATCAGACAGAACTTCTGTTAAATAAGTGGGGAGGTATTGCAAACCTTCAGAGGTATCCACATTACTCCGGATCAGGTTACCGACAGGTCGTAAAGGTTTAAATTTTGAGAGCTTATCAAAATTCAGGTTTTTTATGTCCAGCTCCAGTTTATTATAAAGTTCGTAAGAGAAATTCTGATACCGGTAGCGATCATTCCGGTCTTTATGTTTTATTATTTTTCGCCAAAGTAATAAGCCTTTGTTCACTTTAATGCGAATGACAACATCTTCATTGAAAGTTCCTCTTTCCATCAGGATATTGGCCAACAGGGAATCTTTAAATTTATGAATCACATATAAAAGAGGCTGGTAGCCTACACAGGTAACCAGGAGCGTATCTGAAGGAAGTTTATCAAAATGAAAAGTAAAGCTGCCGGCAGAATCTGATAGTTTTCCAATTTTTGTATTCTTAAAAAGTATTGATGCAAATGGAACCGGCTCCTCACTGTGTGAATCTTTTATAACACCTGAAATGATCTTTGCCTGGCCGGAAACAGAGCAATTGATAATGATACAGAATACCGAGAATAATATTATAAGTCGTTTCATTGGGTTTGTCAGGATGCAAATTTAGGAACTGAGCTGCATTCATCACAACTGATGAGAAATTCAATGATAAGCTCGCAACTCAGGAAAGATGAACTGATACCAGGTTGGGATCTACCTTAACCTTGTGATGCTCAGATAAATTAGAAATCCAGTCCCATTGAAAAATACCAGGCAGGTTTTCCTCTGAAAAATCCTTTCATTTCCCAGGCAGCATCTATACGCAGGAAATATCCCAGTAAAACACTCCGGGCACCAAATCCATAACCTCCTGCAAAAGGACCAACGCCTCCTGCTTTTACACTTACTGTCAGCGGTGGTGCACCATACAACACTCCCGGTCTTTTCAATTTGTCATAAGCACCATTCCATGCTGTACCCAAATCAGCAAACTGAACGATCTGAAAATTCCGTAAGAAAGCATTGTTGATTGGTCTGTTTAGAAAAGTTGAGAACACAGGGACCCTGATTTCACTGTTTACAACAATGGCATTATTACCATTTGCAACATTCTGATTGAAGCCACGCAGGTTTACAGCAAGTGATTGATAAGCGTATTCATTATCCGGATCCGGAGTATTGGCTTTATTGAATTTCGGGAAGAGCCAGTTATCAACGCCACCCAGGTAATAAATGAATTTTTGAGGGCCCCATGAAAAATCACCGGCTGCCCGAACTGCCCAAATAATATTGCGGTAAATCGGTAAATAATGCCTTCCGTCAAATCCGAAATTTAAAGTGTAAGGGTTGTCGGCTGTTTGTCCACTCACTTTACTTATCCTGGAGTACCAGTCCATATAAATTTTCCAACGAAGACCAAACCAGATGTTTTGAGCAGGACTGATAGCATCATCATAAACGTACTCGGCATGAAGCATGGCATAATTCAATTTCCGGTTCTCGTTGATCAGGCCCAGTATTCCATCTGAAAGCGCAACATATTTATCCCTGCGAAATGCTACATTGAAACGGATACTCCGGATTTTATTAAAGGGATAGGCAATTGTAAACTGGTAAAGGTTTGTATATTGTTTTGCATTGAACTGTAGTGAATCATCATACAGCGGAGGATTCTTTACCGCATTCCTGTAATAAGTGAAGCCCAAATCAACTCTTTTTTTGAGGTATTGAGTGGTTAAAACATATTCATTGTTATCCAGGTTAGGACTGAGGCGTACACCACCGGCAAATTTCCAGTCTTCAAAAAGATCAGATGTGCCTACCCTCAGTATTCCATTAAAATCATTTCCGTTACTTAAATAAATAGGGCCATTTCCTCCCTGGTAAGGCTGGAACCGGTTTACAAGAACATTGTTATTAAAACCACTTACGAGGTAATCATTAAAAAATTTAGGAGGGCGGTATTCAAATACTTTTGCTTTTTTCAACACGGTAACTTTAGCCATTTCTGTAGCACCGACTATCAATCCGGTTTTAGAAGCAGAAGTATCTTTTTTCTCATCTTCAAATTCACTTTCAAAAAAGTCATTTTGTTTTTTTATGCTGTCAGCTTTTAAGGAAGGCTGTAATGAGCTGGTTTTTCCTGAAATTCTTTTTTGCTCATCAATTACTCTCTTCATATACTCGGTAGGACCTGCAGTTACATTGCGCCGGCGTAATGTATTTTCATCCACCTTTAACCGGTATAATAATTTTACATCTCCTAATTTCACTACTTCGCTTACCTGGCTGTTATCACCTGCAGTCCTGGTCTCCAGCATACTGCTCTGGTAATTGGTTAATGGAAAGATATAGGCAGAATCGTTGGTAATAGAAACGAATCCCACAGAATCAATATCCGTCTTATTCCAGTCTTTCAATAAGCTGTCCACTTCCTTGAGGTCCGGATTCCGTAAAACTTCATCTCCGATAAAGACAAGGGTGTCCAGTCCTGCTCTTTCAGTTTTGAAAAAACCTGCATACCGGTTGTTGATCCCATTTTCGTCACTTACAAATGTAAAATGTGAAGTATTGTATTGAGAAGGGAACCGGGCATTTCCCAATTTCAGGTTAGTGAGTTGAGATATTTGTTTGAAATCGGATTTATTCCAATTGTCAACCAGGAAAATATTAAAGCGCTTTCCCGGCAAAGAATCATCGCTGTTAGCTGCTGTGGCAGAAGGTCGGTTGCTGGAAAAAATGATTCCGGTTTTATTAGGAAATGCAACAAAGGAAGCATCGAGATCATCGTAAACGTCATTAGTGACCTGTTCTATAGTTTGTTTATCTATTTTATAAACAAAAATATCCGACTGGCCACTTTTCACAGCGCTGAATAAAAGGGTATTGGCATCCAGCATATATTTCATGTCCTCTACCTGGTCAAACATTTTCAGTTCCTGCTTCACCGTCTTGATCCGGTTTAAAACATCATAGACAAATAATTTTGTTTTTCCTTCGTAATTGTAAACAACTGCCAACCTTGTTCCTTTTCCATCCCATGCCAGTATGGGATAATTCGGATTTACTTCATCCTGGCGGGAACGGCCGCCGTATTTCAATAATACCTTACGGTTTACGAAATTCTCCATCAGCACTATTGAATATTTTCCCTGCTTGAATTCTACATCAGCATATGTAAAACTTTTGGGATTCGGGTTGGCATTAAAACGGATATAATCTTTTTTACCGATTTCTTCTGTTACGGACAGTTGACCTTTAGGAACATTGCGTCTGCCACGAATATCTTTAAAATATTGTTGCGGCACTTCCAGCATGAAATCTTCCAACAGCTTTTTAAATTTCTTTTTTGCTACTTTTTCGGATGCATTGTTCAGATTACGGTAAATACGAGCCAGGTACAATAGGTAAGTGGTCTTGCTTTTTCCGTATTTATTGGCGATATAGTACCAGAAAGCATGGCCTGCGAGATCGGGCTTTTCATAAGCAAACTGGTAAAAATTTGAATAGAGCCCACCCAACATTACTGCCCGCAGATCATCATCCAGTTTTGTACTCCAGTTTTCAGCTGCATAGGCAATGTATCCATCTGTCAGCCATTTAGGAAGATCCAAAAGCGCCTGGTTAGCGGCAAATTCTCCAAGATCATCTCCGAATAAAACGTTTTCAACCAGGATTTTTGAAATACCCTGTCTTATCTGTAGCCGTAGGTTATCGTGATTACCATCGAAATAAACAATCATTTTATTATTCACCAGCTTGGTGACGCCGCCTGTGTTTTGCCAATCAATGCCTAATCCTATATTGGATTGCTGCATTTCATCGAAATTGTTGTAGATAACAATATTGGCACGGCGCTGCAGACCGTATTCAATGAATTCTTCAAGCCCGGGTAATTCCTGCTCTGCAACCTGGGCTACATATTTGCCCAATGCCAAACCATTTTGACTAAAATAAGAGTTAAAATTATCTGTCTGGTAGTACTTCCATTTGAGTTTCTGGTACTGGACCCGGTTTTTCCCAAATTCCACAGTGTTTACCTGCGCTGAAGTTTTCAAAACTATGAAAACAGAAAGGCAGGTTATCAGGCATAATACTTTCTTCATAGAATCATTACTGTTTCTTGTCTTTTGCTACTTGTTGTCCTTTCATCGTTAATTTCGTATCCGGTAAACAAATTACCGAATAACTAAAGTACGAAAAACCGTTCATGTTAAACGTCAAGACCTTTACATTTAACCCTTTCGGGGAGAATACTTATGTTTTGTATAACGATAAAAGCCGCTGTTGCATTATTGATCCCGGCTGTTATTTCCCGGAAGAAAGGGATGGACTAAAAATCTTCATCGAAAAGTCAGGCCTGGAGCCGGTCTTGCTGCTTAACACACATTGCCATATAGACCATGTATTTGGCAATAAGTTTATACATGAAACCTGGGGATTGGTGCCCCATATTCACGAATTAGAGAAAAATGTATTAGAATATGCCCCTGCATTTGGAGCAGAGTGGGGTCTTTCATTTGAAAATTATGAAGGGCAGTTGATTTTTTTGAATATAAAAGAAAAAATAAAATTTGGTGATGATGAATTGGAAATCCGGTTTGTTCCGGGGCATTCACCGGGCAGCGTTTGTTTTTATTATGAAGCAGGAAGGTTTGTGATTGGTGGTGATGTTTTGTTTAACGGCAGCATTGGCAGAACCGACCTCCCGGGCGGTGACTTTGATACGTTAATTCATAGCATTCAAACACAGCTCTTCACTTTACCTGATGATACCAAAGTTTATTCCGGGCATGGACCGATGACCACAATCGGGTTTGAGAAAATGAATAATCCGTTTGTGAAGTTGTATTGATTACTACCAAGGATGTTCACATTTAAAGACAAACTTCACATTGCCCATTAAATGATTTTGCTGTTTCGTTTCGGCAAAAAACTAAAAAAATACTGTTTTGAAACAGCAATTTTAAAAATAACTTAAGATACAAATGAAGACAGTTTTGACTCTCTTTCAAAAACTTAAAATATCACTTCGAAACACTGGTCACCTTGCAACAACAATCTTTTGAATAACCCTCTTCACCCCGATATTTACCTGGAGAAAATAAACTCCTGCAGCCAGCCGGCTTTGGTCAATATGTTTTATCTGAATGCCGGATAAACGGGAAACTCCTGATTGATAAACGATTTTACCGGTTATGGTTGTTAATGAGAATGAAACTTCTTTTGGCGTATTCAGTTTAAGTTTTACATCAAACGAACCGTTATTGGGATTTGGAAATACCCTGAGCTCTTCAAGACCATCAATATCAGGTACCGCAGTTACTATACAATTGATCGTTAAAACATTTGAAGTATCACGTACCGGCACCGCACAACCTGCATTTGATGTAAGAATACATTGTACCTGTGTTCCATTGGAGCTATTCTGCAATTCAAATGTCGAACCGGTATTTCCCCCCGATCCTGCAGTGCCTGTGCCGGTGAATGTCCATAAATATGATGGTGAATTGCCGGCATTATTGGTAACCGAGCTAAAACTTGCAACATTGTTAGTGCATGATGTTTGATTTATTGTAATGGATGGCGTTACAGTTGGATTTACGGTTGCGGTAATTGTATTTGAAGTTGCTGTTGCCGGGTTAGCGCAGGATGCATTGGAAGTCATTATGCAACTTACAGTTTGTCCATTGGTCAAAGTTGATGTAGTAAATGTCGGGCTGTTCGTTCCCACATTGTTACCATCAACTTTCCATTGATAAGCCGGAGCAGAGCCGCCATAAGTTGGATTAGCAGAAAAAGTAACAGGTTGTCCTGAGCAAAATGTTCCCGATGGATCAGAACTGATGCTGACTGTTGGAGTGACAGATGATGCGGCAGAGGCAGTGATAGTATTACTTTGACTTGTTGATACAGTTCCGGCACATCCATTAGTACTGCCGGAGTAATCAATAATAAGATAATAATCGCCGGCTGCAGAAACATTTATACTGGTAAGGTTATTTCCCTGCTGAAATATTGCTCCGTCTTTATACCATTTATAATTTACAGTTGCTCCCGATCCGGGTGATTGTGCAATTGTAGAAATTGTGATATTACCAGAGCATAATGCAACAGGACTTGATATACTTCCATTAACTGTTATTTCCGGTGGCAGATGAAAATATTTTATATTGGAAACCGGGCTTTCACAAGAAGAGCAATCTTTAGCGCCATAGGCATTCATATTCCAGGAATAAAGCATTCCTTTTACCAAATCAGTTGTTTCTATTGGATTTATACTGTCACAGGCAGAAGTATAAACAATGTTACCACTAACATAAGGATACTTACTCACTTGTGCTTTGAATGTTACACCACCATTGGAAGTGAATGTTAATGAAGCATTTTTTGAATTGGTCAATGCAATCCCTGGGCAATTATCACCGCCATAGTTTGCTGTTGGTGCATTGGGAGTAGTGCATGAGGTAACTCCGATTAAACTATAAAAAGAATTTATGTCACCATTGTAAACGTCTAAGTCAACAGCAGAGCTGATGCCAGGCACCGAACCGGTCCATGAATATTGTTTAATAGCCCAGGTAGGCCAATTACCAAGATTTGGAGTTGATGTAGGGCTACCATCAGGATCAGCGATCCAAAGTTTATAAGTATGTAATGAACTGCTTAAATTAGTTGCATAATACCCGCTGGTATAAATAATTGGAGTAACTCCTGTTCCATTTTGTACGGCTGTCATCCATGTCTGTATCCAAATATTCAAAGCTGATAGACTAATTTTTGAAGCATAAGGATCTTCAATGTCTAAAACCGGTGGTAAATAGCCGGCGCCGGTATACGTTTTTGCAATAGACAAAAAGTGTGAAGCTTCATCAGCAGCAGCGTTATTATCAGGCCGGGCAAAGTGATAGGCTCCCATGATCATACCTGCGGCTTTGCCATTCACCATATTGTTTACAAACTGAGCATCGTTGAATGTAAAGCCTTCGGTTGATTTTGCATAAGCAAACGTCATTCCCGATGTTTTAACCTGTTGCCAATCTATTGCACCTTGTGCTCCTCCGCTGACGTCAACGCCGAAAATAGATTGACTGTTTAATTTGCCTTCAATACAAAAAATGATCAATGATATAATTATAATTCCTCTTTTAAGCATTTGATTTTGGTTTTGTCATTTAGTCTTTTATAAATCTGAAAGAAGATAATAGCCATTGAAAATTATTTTCTTCTTCAAACTCCTTAGTTACGGGAGTCTGAAACTGAATTTGAATTTCACCTTTTTTGTTTTTGTCCATAAAATCCACAATAATTATTCTTAATGGCGGGTTTATTTTATTGCCCTTCCCGTTCACTGTAAATTCTTTTGAAATTTCTATGGCCTCACTCCCGTCTACCAGGAATATCCTGTTTTTGTTTGAAGATGAGTTTTGAGGCAAATTATATTGCGATTTTGCATATTGAAATATTTTGGCAGCATTAGAATCCAGGCTGTATTCTAAAGAAAACCTTGTTTGATTTGTTGAGTCAGAGAAATAACAACCTCTTTTTATTATTGTTCCGGAAAGGTTTATTACTTCTGCGTCTTTCCCTTGCTTTAACCATGTGTCAGGATAATGAAAACGTATGCCGAGTTTGTCATTGGAATAAATTTTCCAGTTGGATGCTGCAGCATTTTTTTCTGAAGGAGTTAATATTTGATTGGATGTATCAATATTATTTTTTGAAATCGTATTTACTTTATCGGTCTGTACGGTATCCGGTACTTGAGTGTAAGTAGCTTTATTCTCGTCTGAAGCAGGTAATTTTTTCCAAATAAAAAATCCTGCTGTGGCAAGAAAAAGTATTATCAATAGGGTTATGAAATACTTTTTATTCATGTTCGGGTATTCAATTTAAGATAAAATTTTAAAGTATTACATAAAAGAAATAATCAATCTGTGATAGTATGAATGAAATACGAGAAAATAAAAATACCGGTTGCGAAAACAATCAAGTCAGTTTTGAATTGAAAAATCTCCCAACTAACGGTAGTCTTCTGAATTCTCTCTTCTCTACATTTAAAATAAGTACCAGGAAAGATCCGGTGAGTAAAACTGCAGCTGCCCGGTTGATCCAGCGATTGAAATCTAACTGTAAGAAAAGCAGGTGAACAAAGTAGAGTAACACTACGACAACTATATAAGCCAATAACTTTTTCCAGGCATAAGGCACCCGATATTCTTTTTGTCCCCAGGCAAATGATATTACCATCATACTTCCATAGCAAAAGAAAGTGCCCCAGGCGCAAGCCATGTATCCGAATTTGGGTATGAATAAATAATTAATGATGATGGTGATAACTGCGCCAATAATGGTGATCCAGGCGCCGGCCATGGTTTTGTTGGTAAGTTTATACCAAATAGAAAGATTATAATAAATACCCAAAAACATATTTGCCAGTAATAGTATCGGCACTACTTTCAACCCTTCCCACATTTTGGGATTCTGAATAAAATATTTCCATACATCAAGAAATAATGCCACCACAAGAAACATGAGGCAGATTGTTATTACAAAAAATTTCATAACTCTTGCATAGATTCTTTGCGGGTTTTCTCCCTGGGCCTGTTTGAAAAAGAAAGGTTCGGCACCCATGCGAAAAGCCTGGATGAAAAGAGTAATCAATATGGATAATTTATAACAGGCGCCATAAGTACCCACCTGTAATTTTATAGCAGTCTCGTTAGGTGCCGAAGACCACCAGCCCAGCATGATACGGTCAAAGGTTTCATTGATCATGCCTCCAAAACCCGCTACAATTAACGGCATGGAGTAAATCATAATCTGCTTCCAGAGCTTCCCGTTAAATTTCCATTTGAAGGAATTAAATTCTTTCCAAAGTAACAGTAATGTGATTGCCGATTGAACCAGGTTGGCAATGATCACATAACCCACTCCCATTTTCTTATTGTAGAAAACCAACAAAAGGCTGTTTGGATTTTTAGCTTCTATTTTTGGGCAGATTGACAAAAAGAAAAAAACCACAGCAATGTTGATCAATATTCCAGCAATACGGATAGCTGCAAATTTTATGGGCCTTTGTTCGAAGCGGAGTTTAGCAAATGCCAGAGCTGATAAACTATCAAATGCGATAATGAAAGCACTCCAGGTAATGTATTCCGGATGCTGTTCAATCCGGATCAGATCAGCAAATGCTGTTTTAAACACAATAAGTAAAGTGGTCAGGCAGATAGTAGAGATGATTAGAGATACTGTTGCAGTATTATAAACGTCTTCTTCATGTTCTTTCCTCTGTACATACCGGAAATAAGCCGTCTCCAACCCATAGGTAAAAAGAACATTCAGAAAAGGGATTGCGGAATAGACCAGCGTCATATCACCATACGCCGGGCCGCTAAGTTTTAAAGTGAGGTAAGGGGTAAGCAGGTAATTAAGAAAGCGGGCGGCTATGGAGCTGGCTCCATACCAAACTGTCTGACCGGCAAGATTTTTTATTCCGCTCAAGAATTGGAGATTTTAAGTGTTCCGATTGAAGGACAAAAGTAATTGTCTGTCCTTGAAAACACGAATAGCACAGACGGTCTTTTAATTTTAACTTTTTTAAGGGATTAAAAAAGTGAATCTTGTACTAAGCCGGCCTGCTCGTTTTGGCTATTGCCTTATCTTTGCAGGCAAATTTATTGTTATGAAAAAAGGACTGTTTTTTTTGGTGATGGCAACAATTTTTGGATCCGTTTCATATAGCCAGGCTTATGAATCTACCCTTGAGTACAACAAGAGAAAACAAAACGCATACACCATTGATTATCCCTATCCCACAGAGGCGCTGGAAAATGCCATTGTTTCAAAAATTGAAAAAATGGGCAATAATGCTAAAACGCAAAAAGGATTGTTTAACAGGGATAAAGGATTTATTGTTTTTAAATCAGCTTCTATATCAGATATCAGTGATAATGCAATGGACTATATTGTAAAAGTGGAACAAAAGAGCCGTAAGGACAAAGGCAATTCTGTTCTTTATATGATCATCAATAAAGATGGGGTAGATGTATCTTCTTCTTTTGATCCTGATGAAGTAAGGAAAATAAAAGAATTTTTGGAAAACCTGCAACCGGATGTGGAAGCCGCTAACCTTGAATTGCAGATCAAAGACCAGGAAGAGGTTGTTGCAAAAGCTGAAAAGAAACTAAAAAATCTGAAAGACGACCAATCCAGTATGGAAAAAAAGATTAAAAATCTGCAGGATGATCTGAAGAAAAATGCCAAAGACCAGGAGGATGCTCAGAAAGATATAGAAAACCAGAAAGTATCACTCGAGTCTTTGAAAGGTAAGAGAAGATCCTGAAATCAGTAATCTCCGGGTCTGAATTTTTTACGGTCTGACTTAATCACTGACTTTTTCTTTTTAGAGTCTATTCTTTTTTGTTTCACTGCTTTGCTGATTTTGGTAGCAATGCGTAGCTTTTTTTTCTTCAGTGCATTTTGAATCAGTTCATTTATTTTTTGAATAGCTTCCTCTTTATTTTGCAATTGCGTACGATATGTTTGAGATTTTATTTGCAGGTAGCCTTCTGAATTAATCCGGTTGGATAGTTTTTCTTTCAGCAGATTTTTCTGGTCTTCTTTCAATAGGAGGGAAGAATCAATATGAAATGAAGCGATGACAGCCGTTTCCACTTTGTTGACGTTTTGCCCGCCCTTACCCCCGCTGCGGGTGGTTTGAAATATTATTTCTTTTGAAAAATCTGTCATGTTACCAGTTATTGATATTTGCTTTCAAAGGTAGCTTCATTGGATGAATGAAATTATCTTTATAAGAATACGGGTGCCTTATAACCAGAAACACGGATCAAAATTATGAAAGCTGTAATTCAAAGGGTCATCAAAGCAAGTGTAATAATTGACCATAAAATTCATTCAACAATTGGAAATGGATTATTGGTATTAGTGGGCATTGAAGATGCCGACGGACAGGAAGATATTGAATGGCTGAGCGGAAAACTTGTAAACCTGAGAATATTTAATGATGAAAATGCAGTTATGAATCTTTCTGTAAGGGAAATTAATGGAGATATTCTTATTGTAAGTCAGTTTACCTTGCAAGCATCAACCAGGAAAGGTAACCGGCCGTCATACGTAAGAGCAAGTAAACCGGAGATTGCTATTCCTGTTTATGAAAAATTTTTAGAACAGCTAGGCAGAGACCTGGGAAAAGAAATAAGTACCGGAGTATTTGGAGCCGATATGAAAGTGGAATTAATAAATGATGGACCGGTGACTATATTGATAGATACAAAAAACAAGGAGTAGCACAAAAAACAGGAATTGCACTAATTAATACGGATTAGACTTTACCTGGCAGAAATTATTTTAAAAGAGAATAATCTTCAAAACACTTGTAAAATTAGTGTTTTACCTTACCCCGAATTTTTCCGAAACTCTTCTTCCATCCTTTAGTTCAACCATCATAAAAAAAACTTTTTCCTGGATTCCTGAAACTGAAAAGTCGAAAGAAGTTGCATCCAATTTGTGTTGTTCAACTATCCGGTGACCGCTGGATGTCCATACTAAAATTTGTTTTAAAGTGTTGGTATTATCTGTACTCTGTACCGTTACCCGTTTGCCGGAAGTAAGTATTTTAAAAGATTTACCGGATTTCTTTTCGGTGGCAGGCTTATTTTTACCCGGGCCTGGATCATCCTGGGCATAAATAGGGCTAATGAATAAAGCGCAAACAAGCATTGCTGGAATAAAGCGGAAAAAAGTTCGGGTCATGGAATATCCAAATTAATTTTCATAAATGGTGATTAACCGCTTTCAGGGGGTAGGATATTCGGTACGGGAGGAGTAGAACGGCAAGAATCATGCTATATTGCAAAAAAAATGTAAAAATATTTTTTATGACCATCCGGGAAGCTCAGTCACAAGTGGATCTATGGATCAAAACCGTGGGTGTTCGTTATTTCAGCGAACTTACCAATATGGCTATTCTTACTGAGGAAGTAGGTGAGTTGGCCCGTATCATGGCCCGCAAATACGGTGACCAATCGTATAAAGAAAATGAAAAAGAAACGGACCCGGGAGATGAAATGGCGGATGTATTATGGGTATTGATTTGTCTTGCTAACCAAACGGGTGTTAATCTTACTGAAGCCCTGGAAAAAAATTTTGAAAAGAAAACAAAAAGAGATGCAGAAAGACATCAAAACAATCAGAAATTGAAGTGACGTTTGGTTTCACTTTTTTACTTTTGCATCTTTAATTATTATGGCAAACGATAACAGTAAAACTTCTTCACAGTCGGGCCGGCTCCAGGCAATCATTTCACATTGCAAAGAGTATGGCTTTGTTTTTCCCGGAAGTGAAATTTATGATGGATTGCAGGCTGTCTATGATTATGGACAATGGGGAAGCGAGTTGAAAAAGAATATTAAAGATTATTGGTGGAAAAGCATGACACAGCTGCAGGAGAATATTGTTGGGATTGATGCTGCCATTTTCATGCATCCGACCACCTGGAAAGCTTCGGGGCATGTTGACAATTTCAATGACCCGATGATAGATAATAAAGACAGCAAGAAAAGATACAGGGTTGATCATTTGATTGAAGGCTATGCTGATATGCTGAAAGCTGAAAGCAAAGTGCAAGAGGCAGAAAAGATTTTGAGCGATATGGATTCATTGGTTGCTAAGGATGATTTTGAAGGCTTGAAAAAACTTATAGTTGACAATAAAATAAAATGTTCAATCAGCGGAACTTGTAACTGGACAGATATTCGCCAGTTCAACCTCATGTTTTCCACAGAATTCGGTTCGACTGAAAATGCAGAAGGAGAGTTTAACAAAGTTTACCTGAGGCCCGAAACAGCACAAGGCATTTTTGTAAATTTTCTCAATGTTCAAAAAACCGGGAGGATGAAAATTCCTTTTGGAATTGCACAAACCGGAAAAGCATTCCGAAATGAGATAGTGGCCCGGCAGTTTATTTTTCGTATGCGGGAGTTTGAGCAAATGGAAATGCAGTTTTTCATTCGTCCCGGCACACAAAAGGAATGGTATGAACGCTGGAAAGAAACCAGGATGAACTGGCATCTCAGCCTCGGCATTTCAAAAGATAAATACCGTTTTCATGATCATGTGAAGCTGGCTCATTATGCCGATGCAGCCTGTGATATAGAATATGAATTCCCGATAGGATTTAAAGAAGTGGAAGGTATTCACTCCCGTACGGATTTCGATTTGAAAAATCACCAGGAATACAGCAAGAAGAAAATGCAGTATTTCGACAATGATGTGGATCCTGCTACCGGCAAACCCTATGGAAATTATATTCCTTATGTAATTGAAACGTCTATTGGCTTAGACCGGATGTTTTTACTGCTGATGTGTGAAGCATATACCGAAGAAGATCTTTCTACTCCTGAAAAACAAGATAGCAGGGTGGTTTTAAAATTTCCCCCGGTATTGGCTCCGGTAAAACTGGCTGTACTTCCGTTAGTGAAAAAAGACGGGCTACCGGAAATAGCCCGGAAAATTATGGATGATTGCAAAGCGTCTTTTCGTTGTTTTTATGAAGAAAAAGATACTATAGGAAAGCGTTATAGAAGGATGGATGCTCTCGGCACTCCATTCTGTGTAACGGTGGATCAGCAAACCAAGGAAGATAATACGGTTACTATACGTCATCGTGATTCTATGCATCAGGACAGAATAGCTATCAACGATGTAAAAAAGATCGTAATGTCCGCAATAATTTAATATTCATTTTCAGCACCATCTACTTCTGAAAATTGGTTGTTTCCAATGAGTTGTTTCAGTTATTAGGTTGACGAATATCATATTTCCATATCCTTTATTCAGATTATTTTGAAAGAAATTTTTGACTTCTAAAATTTCTGAAATGGGAACTCTTGTATCTCCTTCCGGCGAATTGCATTCAACTCCAAAAGACGAAAAATCTTTTTTACCCTCAAACCGGGTAGAAAGGCTGGAGGTAATGGATGGAAATGAAGCTGCTGTTCATATTGCATATAAAACCAGTGAGGTTTGTGCCATTTATCCTATCACACCTTCATCTGCGATGGGTGAATGGGCGGATGAATGGAGCAGCAACGAAGTAAAAAATGTTTATGGTGAAGTACCCAAGGTTATTGAAATGCAAAGTGAAGCGGGTGCGGCAGGTGCAATCCACGGTGCATTACAGGCAGGAGTGTTAGCCTCTACATTTACCAGCTCGCAAGGACTTTTATTGATGATTCCCAATATGTACAAAATTGCCGGTGAATTAACACCGACTGTTTTTCATATTGCAGCGAGAGCACTTGCTACCCATGCATTATCCATTTTTGGCGATCATAGTGATGTTATGGCCGCAAGAGCTACAGGGTTTGCACAGTTATTTGGAAGTACACCCCAGCAAGCAATGGATATGGCAATGATTGCAACCACGGCAACATTGAAATCCCGGGTTCCTTTTCTGAATATTTTTGATGGCTTTCGGACATCACATGAACTAAATCTTGTTGATGTTATTCCTGATGACCTGATAAGGCAAATGATAGATGAAGAAGATGTGAATCGCCATCGCCAGCGTTCTTTGAATCCTGAACATCCGTTTATCAGGGGTACTGCACAAAATCCTGATGTATTTTTCCAAAGCCGTGAAGCTGCCAATAAATATTACCAGCATACCCCGGAAATTGTGGAGTCGGCAATGTTGAAATTTGAAAAACTTACCGGTCGTTCCTATAAGTTATTTGAATATCACGGTCATCCCCAGGCGGAACGTATTATTATAATTATGGGTTCCGGAGTGGGCCCTGTACATGAAACGACTAATTATCTCAATCAACGTGGAGAAAAGGTAGGTTATATTAATGTACATCTCTACCGTCCTTTTTCTATCAGGCATTTTATGGAAGCTATCCCGGTTTCAGTCAGGAGTATAGCCGTTCTGGATCGTTGTAAAGAGCCGGGTGCCATCGGGGAACCTTTGTATATGGATGTGATCAATGCATTACATCATGAATGGAAATATAAAATGCCGAATGTGATTGGCGGCCGTTATGGCCTTGCTTCAAAAGAGTTCAATACGGGAATGGCTATTGCCGTGTTTGAGGAATTGACCAAAGATCAACCTAAAAATAGTTTTACCATTGGAATTGAAGACGATGTAACTCATACCAGCCTGGCATATGATAAGGATTTTTCAATGGAGGATCAGCATCTGTTCCGTGGCTTGTTTTATGGACTGGGATCAGATGGCACAGTAAGCGCCAATAAAAATACAATTAAGATTGTGGGTGAAATGACACCTAATTATGTGCAGGGATATTTTGTTTATGATTCCAAGAAATCCGGTTCACTTACCGTTTCGCATTTACGTTTCAGTGATCGTCCGATTCATTCCACCTACCTGATCAATTCTGCAAATTTCATTGCCTGTCATCATTTTAATTATCTGAAAAAATTTGATGTATTGAAAAATGCAGAGGTGGATGCCGTCTTTCTTCTCAACTCTCCTTATCCTGCAACAGAGACCTGGCAGTACCTGCCCAGGAAAATTCAGGAAGCTATACTGGAAAAACAACTGAAGTTTTATGTTATCAATGCTACACAGGTTGCGAGGGAAACCGGTATGGGTGCCCGTATAAATTCTATTTTACAAACCTGCTTTTTTGCTATTTCCGATGTAATTCCCCGGGAAGAAGCGATCCGTTATATTAAAAGTGCGATTAAGAAAACCTATGGCCGGAAAGGTGAAGAAGTAGTTCAGAAAAACTATAAGGCTGTGGACAGGACATTGGAAAACCTTCACCGGGTTGATTATTCCGGTTTTAAAACCGGAACTAAAGAGATCGAAGCACCTTTGGCGGCCGGAGCTCCTGAATTTGTACAAAATGTTTTGGGAAAAATTATTGCTGGGGAAGGTGATGAATTGCCGGTAAGTGCTTTTCCTGTTGATGGTACCTACCCGACGGGAACTGCCCAATGGGAAAAAAGAAATATTGCAGAACAGGTACCGGTTTGGGATCCCCAATTATGTTCTCAATGCGGTAAATGTTATTTTGTTTGCCCCCATGCTGCCATCCGTGTGAAAGTTTTTGACAAAGAGTTTTTGGCAGAGGCACCTCAGTCCTTTTTACATGTGGACCCGGTTGGAAAAGAATTTTTCAAAGAAAAGGAAGCTTATACATTACAGGTATCTGTTGAAGATTGTACCGGCTGCAAACTTTGTGTTGAAGTATGCCCGATGGAAAGTAAACAACAAACGGGGCATAAAGCCATTAATATGGAAGATGTACTGCCGCTGAAAGAACCCGGAAAAATAAACTGGGATTATTTTCTTTCACTCCCGGATATAGATCGCACCCGGGTGAATAAATCAACGGTGAAAGGATCTCAACTGCTGGAGCCTCTTTTTGAATTTTCCGGCGCTTGTAGCGGTTGCGGCGAAACTCCATACCTGAAACTGCTGACCCAATTGTTTGGAGACAGGATGCTGGTGGCAAATGCTACCGGCTGCTCTTCTATATTTGGCGCCAACCTGCCAACAACTCCATGGACAACCAACTATGAAGGCTATGGCCCGGCATGGGCTAACTCGCTGTTTGAAGATAATGCAGAGTTTGGCTTGGGTATTAAGCTGGCTACCGATAAAAAAAGAGATATGGCATTTCGGCTTTTGAAAGAATTGAGAACAGAAGTAGGAACGGAATTAGCTGATGCCATTTTAAATAACCAGGAAACGACGGAAGCTGAAATTATTCAACATCGCCGGAATGTGAACGACTTGAAAAGACGACTGAAAGATATTCGCAAAGAAAATTCATGGCGGTTGTTCCAGGTGGCCGGTTTCCTGGAAAAGAAATCAGTGTGGATTGTAGGCGGAGATGGATGGGCTTATGACATTGGTTTCGGGGGATTAGATCATGTACTCAGTACTGGGGAGAATGTAAATATCCTGGTAATGGATACAGAAGTTTATAGTAATACAGGAGGACAAAAATCAAAAGCATCACCGTTGGGGGCCAGCGCCAAATTTGCTGTAAAAGGTAAAACCACAACCAAAAAGGATCTTGCCATGCAGGCAATAGCTCATGGCGGCGCTTATGTGGCGCAGATTGCAATGGGGGCCAATGATGTGCATGCGCTCAAGACTATTATTGAAGCCGAAGCATTTCCCGGACCTTCAATTATTATTGCTTACAGTCATTGCATTGCTCATGGATATGATATGATGTTTGGAGCAGATCAGCAGGACCTGGCAGTAAAGAGTGGTTATTGGCCGATATTCCGTTATAACCCGTCAAAAGAAAAAGGACAACGCTTTACCCTGGACTGCAAACCGCCTTCAGTAGCATTAAATGAATTTTTGTATAATGAAAATCGCTTTGCTACCATTAAAAATAATTTTCCTGAGAAGGCAGAGGCATTCCTGGCTATGGGTAATGAAGAAGTGAACCGCCACTGGGAGCGCATTGAAGCATTAAAAGCTCTTTGATCCCTTTCTGTAAAAGACGGACAGTTTGTCTGAAAAATTATTGAGGACACTCAAGTTGTTTGTGACAAATAATGATTTGCAATTGGTTTCTATTCGTCAACATTTAGTCATATTTTTTTTCAGAGGTATTGTTGTTTACTAGAGACAGCCTCTTTTAATACAAATTACCTGAAGTTTAGTGTTCTGATAAAAGTTATATACCTGACAGGATCATTGTGGCATAAAATTTTCGGTTGTTAAAAATGCCTATGATTGAGAAATTGAACGATACGATTTTATTTTCAGTGAGCCCTTTAACGTCTAACATGATTTCTGTGACAACAATGCTGCCTTTATCAAATCACACTGCCCCGGAGCCTGCCGGAAACAAAAATGATGAAAAGAAAGAAATTGAAATGAAGCTTCCTTTTGAAAAATGGATTTTACCTCCGCAGCCCGAAGGTTATATCCAGTTTTTATATAATGACCCGTTTTGAGGCAAACTAAGCAGTAGATCATGTTATCTATACAGGGGCTTTATAATTCAGAAATCAGTTTTATGAAACTGAAACTGGTGATTGTAGCCTGTACAATCAATTGAAATGTTTTTTTGATTTTATCTGTTTAAACCGGATTCTGTTCTGATTTTTCAAATAGAATTCTGCTTTTATTCTCAATAAATTCCCACATCACATCTCATCTATTGTCTATAATTGAAGTTGAATTTTTTTATGATTGATTTGAACCTTCAGGTAGTACGGTTTAAAGAAAATCAATTTTATATTCCTGATTCCATTGTATTTTTAAGTATAATATTGAAGTGATGCCAAGGGTCTTTTTCTTAATGCTATTTTTTATGTTATCGCTGAAAAGCTCTTCCCAGTACGTTTGGAAACAAGAAAAAGATAAAGATGGGATAAAAGTATATATTGCAAGCAGGGAAGGTTCCAAATTCAGGGCGGTTAAGGTGGAATGTACTCTGAAAGGTACTTATGCTAAACTATTTTCAATTCTGTCTGATGTAACAAATCAGAAAAACTGGGTGTATAATTCCAAATCCAGTTATTTGATAAGCAGGGTTAGCCCGGCAGAAATAGTTTATTATACGGAAACCCATTTACCCTGGCCTATGAACAACCGTGATGCTGTAATCCGTTTACGTTTTCATACTGATAGTTTACCTGAATTTCTCACTATAACGGGAACCGGCGAGCCCACATATATTCCGGAAAAAACAGGAAAAGTCAGAGTGCCTCATTTCAAAGCTAACTGGAAAGTGACAATGCCTGCCGGAAATTCAATTCGGTTAATTTACATAGCAGAAGCAGATCCCGGTGGCAGTATTCCCGCATGGATTGCCAATATGTTTGTTGACAAAGGTCCCTTTGAAAGTTTTAAAAAACTATCAGTATTGCTTAGTAAATAAAATCAAATTGTGTTCCGGCATTTTGTGTCCTATCAATCTGAATTAAGTCAGCTTTTCAAATCTTGCCTGGAAAAATCGTAAATATTTTGGTTCATACATCATCTTTAATCCTTTGATTTTATTTCTGCGTTCATAAACTCTTGCCGCCGATTCAGCAATTACATCCATATGTGCCTGTGTATAAACCCGGCGGGGAATGGTGAAACGCACCAGTTCCAGTTTAGGGCGATAATTTTCTCCATTGGGTTTTCTGCCGGCTGAAACGATTCCTCTTTCCATTGTTCTTACTCCTGAATCCAGGTAAACTTCTGCGGCTAAGGTCTGGGCAGGATAATGATCCTGCGGAATATGAGGCAGGAATTTTTTGGCATCAACAAAAATCCCATGGCCTCCAATTGGGCGAACTAACGGAACCCCGTATTTCAACATTTGCTCACCGAGATAGAGTACTTGTCCCACACGGGCACGGATGTGATCGTCACTCACACTTTCATGAATCCCAATGGCCATAGCTTCCATATCACGTCCGGCCAAACCACCATAAGTATGCAATCCTTCATATACTACCACTAAATTTCTTGCTTCTTCAAAAACATCCCAATCGTTGACAGCAAGAAACCCGCCGATATTGACAAGTGCGTCTTTCTTGGCACTCATAGTAGCTCCATCGGTAAGGGAGCAAATTTCTTTTACAATATCTTTTACCGGTTTATTTCCATATCCCTTTTCCCGTTGCTTGATGAAATAGGCATTTTCAGCTACTCTTGTCATATCATGAATAATCCGGATGCCATATTTGTTTGTCAATGCTCTCAGCTCTTTTAAATTCTTCATGCTTATCGGTTGTCCACCGGCCATATTTACACTGGTAGCAATGCTGACATAGGATATTTTTTTGGCTCCGTGCTTTTTGATAAGCTTTTCCAGCTTAATCAGATCCACATTTCCTTTAAAAGGGTGTTCATCATCGGGATCATGAGCTTCATCTATTATGATATCTTCAAACTTGCCACCTGATAATTCCTGGTGCAGTCTTGTTGTGGTGAAATACATATTTCCCGGAACGATGTCACCCTTCTTAATTAATATTCTCGACAAAATATTTTCAGCGCCACGTCCCTGGTGAGTGGGCACGAGGTATTTATATCCATAAATTTCTTTTACCGTTTTTTCAAGATGATAAAAATTGCGGCTGCCTGCATAGGCTTCATCGCCCAGCATCATACCTGCCCATTGGCGATCACTCATGGCTGAGGTACCGCTGTCAGTGAGTAAATCAATATATACATCTTCTGATTTCAGGAGAAAAGTATTGTACCCGGCTTCCTGTAATGCTTTTTTCCTGTGAGCGGCATTTGTCATTTTTAGCAGCTCCACCATTTTCATTTTATAAGGTTCGGCCCAACTTCTTTTAATATCTTTCATGATTTCAGTTTAAATTTTTATTGAATTGATTTCAGTTTTGCAGTAAAATGCCTTAGCATCGGAGACTCCTCGATAATTTGTAAACCCTTAATCCGGTTTCGCTTTTTGAAAACCTCAATTATCACTTCGGTTACATAATCAATATGACTTTGAGTATAAACCCTCCTGGGAACAGCCAGGCGAACTAATTCCATTTGTGCCGGGATTAACTTTTTAGTGCTGTCATATTTTCCAAACATCAATGACCCGATTTCTACACCCCTGATACCGCCTTCTATATACAATGCGCCTACTAATGCCTGCCCCGGGTACTGATCAACCGGTATATGTGGCAGAAACTTTTTTGCATCCAGGTAAACTGCATGACCTCCTGCAGGTTGCATCACAGGGACACCGGCTGCCACCAGTTTTTCTGTTATATATTCTATACTTCGGATACGATATTGAAGATAGTGCTCCTCCATCACCTCGTTCAAGCCAATTGAAATAGCTTCGAGGTCTCTTCCGGCTAATCCGCCATAAGTTGGAAATCCTTCCGTTATTATGAGAAGATTGCGGCATTGCTCAGCCAGCTCTATATTATGCAAAGCGAGAAAACCACCAATATTTGCAAAAGCATCCTTCTTGGCACTCATCGTGCTGCCATCCGCATAAGAGAAAAGTTCTTTTGCAATTTCTCTTACACTTTTATCGGAATACCCTTTTTCTCTCAGTTTTATAAAATAGCAGTTTTCGGCAAAGCGGCAGGCATCTATGAAAAGTGGGATATTATGTTCGGTACATACTTTTTTAACCTCCTTTATATTTTGCATACTCACGGGTTGGCCACCTCCGGAATTATTGGTAACCGTTATGATACAAAGGGGGATATTGGCAGCACCTTTTTCTGAAATTACTTTTTTCAGGGCATCAATATCCATATTCCCTTTAAACGGTGCAGGAATTTCAGGTAATTTTCCTTCTGCACATAACAGGTCTATTCCTTCTGCACCGGAAAATTCAATATTGGCTCTCGTGGTATCAAACAACGTATTGCTGACAATAAACTTTCCTTTGCCGCCGGTAATGCTGAATAAAATTTTTTCAGCAGCCCTGCCCTGGTGGGTTGGGATGATGTAAGTCATCCCGGTGATTTCCTTCACCGTCTTTTCAAAATGAAAAAAACTTTCACTTCCGGCATAGGATTCATCACCTTCCATGATTCCGGCCCATTGATGACTGCTCATGGCACTGGTTCCGCTGTCGGTGAGCAAATCAATCAATACGTCTTTTGCAGCAATCAGGAAGGGGTTATAAAAGGCTTCTTCTAAAATGCGGATGCGTTCTTCCGGTGTAGTAAAGTAGATAGGTTCTACAGATTTTATTTTAAAAGGTTCAATAATTGTATTCATAGCAAATGTATATTTTGTGATAGTGAATGATAAATTGAAAAACTAAGAAAGTGAAGACAGGAAGATATAAAAAGCTGCTATGAAGGCTTTCTGATAATATTCTTTTGGATAATCTTCCAGGGGTTCATGATACTATAGAATGCGTCAAAAGTAGCTATAATGCAGAAATAAAAAATGACTTTAGTCAGATTTTACCGGATACAAACAAAAAGTGGTATATATCATATCATTTTGATATTGGTTTAATATAGTTACCCAAACTTTGATTCGAACAGACATTTGAGATTGAAAAACAGGATAGCCATATTGTCTCTAAACCTCGATTTGTGCTTAGCATAATAAAAAAAACCCCCTCAGCTAGAAAGCCATGGGGGTAAGGTATAAACCTTGAGCATTTATTTTTTCATAAGCTTCTGTACGATTCTTCCATCATCAGAAATTATTTCCATAAAGTGAATTCCGGTCTTTAATGCATCAAGATCTTTGATCACAACCACATTTTCACCGGGTTGAAGTGTTACAACCCTATTGATTAATGACTGGCCGCTTGCATTGCTGATGCGGATAGTCATAGCTGTTTCTTTTGTGCTGTTAATATTCACTTTGATATTTGATGTAAACGGATTCGGGTAAACTGAGAAATCTTTTACTGCCAGGCTGCCATTGAGTTTCAGGGCAACTATTTTACTGAATGAAGGTTTGCCATCAATATCAATATCACGTAAGCGATAGTAAATGATACCGGCTGATAAGGAACCGATAGGATCGTTAAACTGATAGCTGGTAGAGCTGGTAGTTGTACCGGCGCCTTTTACTTCACCCACTTTGCTGAAGTTCACTCCATCAGTGCTTCTTTCAATTTCAAAACGATCATTTTTTGTTTCACTTAATGTAACCCAGTTCAACTCTGCCATAGTTCCATTTTTCTTTACAGTAAATGAACCCAGCTTTACAGCCAGCGGTGATCCCATAGGCCCGATGATAGCGGTTCCGTCATCAACGATGGGATTTCCACCCGGGTCAGTAGCAGATATACGGGCTGTATTGTTATAAGTTACCAGGCTGTTTGCATTGTTGGGTGTTTGCATTTTAAACCTTACGGAGTACGTTTCTCCTGCAGCCAGTGTGCCTCCGGCAGAACCCGTAGCGCCATTTCCAATAAAGAATTTAATGTATTGTTTACCATTAAATGTTCCCAAATAAGCAATGTCAGCATCCTGTGCATCTGTCCGGAAACCGGGTGTAGCACCGGGTGAAGAAACGATTTCAAGTGATCCCGGTATGTAGGTAAGACCTGCAGGTAATGTATCTACAATAAAACAATTATTAGCTGCCCCGGGTCCATTATTACCACCGGAAATGGTATAAGTTAATATTTCATTTGCCTGGACATTTCCGAATGGAGCAAGATTATCTGATACTGTTTTATCAAGATAAATTGTCGGATCTTTAGCTACCATTGTGAAAGCAAATACACTGGGGAAATATTGGTCAGATTCAGTTCCAAATTCAACAGCTACATCGGTAGAATTAGGAGCAATATAAGTACCGCAATCTAATTGATCAATGTCAATACCCATTTGATTTTTATAATCAGGATTCTTTGTTGTTACATGAGCACCGCTGGTAGATATCGTTCCGTTCCACATATTTGTGGCAGGATTGACAGCATTAGAAAGTGTATTATTGTTCACCTTGATGTAATCTCCATTTGGGTTACCACTGGTAGCAGCAAGATTTGCATCACCTTCCCATGCAAAAGATGTCATATATGCATCCGAAGCATTTAAAGGATTATTCGGAGCATTGAGACCACTCAGCGTTATATTCTGGGTTGCGCCGTCAGAAACTTTGAGAAACCCATCATAAACTCTAACACTTCTATAAGGAAGTGCAGTATTTTCGTAAACTACAACAATTGCCCAGCCGGCATAGTTTCCACCGCCACTAACTGAACCGGTCGTGGCTGCAACATTGGCAACAGTATAAGTACCTGAACCGTTAGACTGAATAAAATTGGTTACATCAATGTATGCCTGGTAGGCAGAATCTGAACTGGAAATTGTAACGTCATCAAACTGTGCTCCCGGAGCAGTTACAGAAGCATACGCACCGGAAGTTCCTTTACGGATTAATACTTTCTGGCGATTAGCATAATTAGCATCGTTTACATTAATGCGACCTCCCCAGTAAAGGCGTGCAAACTTAATTGAGTTTGTACCACCGGGCAGTATCAGGTCGGCAGAAGATGAGTTAAATGTATTTACCTGTGAGGTAACACCCGTAAGTTCTACATCAAAATACATATCTGCAGGACTTGAGCATCCACTTCCCTGGTGAACTTCTGCTGCAATGATGTTAGTGCCATTGGTCAGTAAATTTACAGGTACAGTGAAAGAAGCGCTGGCATAGCTGGAGCCATTACAGCCTGAAGCGGTTGTATTATAATCAACAGGACCTGCAGGCATATTTGCACGTCCCACTTCGGTGCCGTTTACATAAACGATCACACCGTCATCGTAGCGTACATTCAATGTAACACTGGAATAATTTGCAGGATTTCCTGATATGGTTACAGACTTTCTGAAATAGTAGGTAGTACGGTCCTGTGCTCTGCCATTGGATCCGGAAAGTGCTGTACCGCCACTTCCCATACCAAACCTTATTGGTGATGAGCCATTAGTCCAAGCGCTGCCACTTTGAGAGTAACCGGTAGTTTGATAATTGGTCGGCCAATTACTGTTATCATAGTTAAAACTATTATTATTATTATTTGATCTCCGATAGTAATACCAGCTATCTCCAAAACTGATAATTGATGGAGAAAGCGAAGCACCATCAACATCCACAAATTGCATATTGGCATTATCATTACCGGAGCTACTGGTTTGTCCATTGCTTTGAATCGAAAATTCATTCATAGCAGCAGCATCCCTGGCCAAAATGGTGTTGCCAAACATGGTATGGCCGCCTTTTAATGTATTTGAATAAATGATTCCGTAGTTGCGTATAACCTGTGCATTTGCAGAAATTGCAAATAAAAGTAATACCGGAATCCATGCTAAACGTAGTGGAACACAACGGTTCCATAGAGTAGAATTGTTCATGCTCGAGATTTTATATTAAAAATAAATTACCCTTATTCTGATGGTTTCCGGGAAAATGGATATGCAAGGGTTTTACAATACGAATAGGAAGTTTAAACCGGGATTTCAGTTGAGATGCTGGACGGAGTCTTGATTTTTCGTGAAAACGTTTGAGTCAGAGGAGATAGGAATTTCAGTAACGAAGTGTAAAACTATACTCTGTTTTTTGATTATGCAACTTTTCTCAAAAGAATATTTTATTCCACGAAGAAATAAATTCTATACTCTTTAGGTTCAAGGATGTGGAGTATATTATTTTTCAAAATAAGGAACTTCATCACGGCTGATTGAATCTTTTTGTTGCCAGTAAGCTAATGTGACGATATGCCCTTCCTTTGTCTTCAACATTCTTCCAAAAATTGCATTGGTGGAATTAAATGCAAGGTTAGTTACTCCAATGGTAAATGTTACCGGCGCAGGAGCAGCTTCGGTATGGGTAGCTTCTCCTTCTTTTGGGACAGAAGCGGCTGCAGTTTTAGCTGCCGGGGAGGGAACTACAACAACTGTAAACCTGTTGAATTCCAAAAGCTGTTTCAGGAACTCAACTCTTTCTGCCAAAACATTTTTTTCCACGATGGCACATTTGATACCATTCAATTCATCAAACTCATGATTTTTATTTATTGCCATTTTAATTCAGTTCAGTATCTGAAAATTAACCAGATAAAAATTGTATCAGCTTTTACTTCACTAATGAAAAAATATAATCATAAGCACTGCTGGCAAACCCTGTTACTAAAATACCGGCCACACAAATGATAAATGAAAGATTCGGTGAAAAAGTTGATTTCACTTTTTCAACAGGGTTATCATTTTTATCCATAAAAATAGCTTTGATGATTCGTAAATAATAATACAGCGAAATCACCATATTTAATGCTGCAATTGTGATCAGGATATAATTTAACTGCCAGCCCGAAGAGGAAGTTTTACCTGCACCGGCCAATAATAAAAAGAACTTACCAAAAAAACCGGCCGTTGGAGGAATTCCTGCCAGTGAAAACAATGAGATGGCTAATACCCAGCTTAGCATTCGGTTATTTTTATAAAATCCTTTATAATCATTGACTGTCTCTTTTCCTGTCACAGCACTCACTAATGATACCACCCCGAAAGCACCCAGGTTTGAAAATATATAAATCAGAATAAAATAAATAACGGAAGCACTGCCGGCTGCAGATTGACCGGTGATGCCGATCAGGATAAAACCCACCTGTGCCACCGAAGAAAAAGCAAGAAAACGTTTCATGTTTTGTTGACGCAAGGCAAATAGATTGCCGATAAACATGGTAAGTACCGATAAAATAAAAAGCAGGTTATACCAAACGACAGAAATATTTTGAAATACCCGGTATAAAACCGAAACAAAAACAAAAAGTATTGCTCCTTTGGAGATGACCGAAAGATAAGATGTGACAGCTACCGGAGAGCCTTCATACACATCTGCAGTCCATAAATGAAATGGCACTGCTGAAAATTTAAATCCGAATCCTGCAGCAAACATTACAAAAGATAATATCTGCAACGGAGTTCCGGTTAATTGCTGAGACAGCTCCTGGTAGTTCAAAGTACCGGTGGCGCCATATAACATAGAGATACCAAATAATAGAAGACCTGAAGAAAATGCAGAAGACAAAATCAGTTTCATTGCCGCTTCTGATGAAGTTCTTTTTTCGAGATCAAAATTGGCAAGGGCTGCTAACGGAATAGTAGATAGCTCCAACCCCAGGTAAAACATCAGCAGATTATTACTTGAAATCATAAAAAACATACCGAGCAAAGTAGAAAGCAGCAGCATATAAAATTCAAGTATGTGCTTGTGACCTTTTAACCACTGAAAAGATTGAAGAGATATAATAAGGGTGCCCAGGTTTAAAATGTTTTTTTCCAGCGATAATAATGAATTGGTCTGGAACATATCGCCGAAAAGTGTTCCCTCAGCATTGAAAAAGAAACCGGAAATAAAATTGATCACCAATAAAACATTGATGAAATGGAGTAAAGATTCCGTGTTGCGTTCTTTTTTTCCAAGCTTTAGAAATAAAAGAATGAACATGATGATTGCCACCAATCCTTCGGCTTTAATTAATTGCAAATAATCACTCCACATACTTCATCATTATTTTATGATCGTCACATTTTTAATATTGCTCATTATCGTTTCGGCACCCGGTCCAATAAGATGGTTTAACCAGAACGGTACTACTCCAATAGCAACTATTCCGATGATCAATAGAGAAGCAGCCCATTTCTCATGCCAGCCTGCGTCTTTCAATAAAGAATATTGGTTTTTTTCCAAAGGACCCAGGATTGCTTTTCCAATTGTACGCAGAATATAAACTGCCGTCACTACAATGGATGCACAGGCAACAATAGTTGCGATTTTATAAAAGACATCTGTTTGCTCCCAGGAACCCATGAACACGGTAACTTCAGCCACAAAACCACTGAATCCCGGCAAGCCTAATGAACATAAACCGGCAATGACAAAGGTGGTGGAGATAAACGGCATTACTTTTAACAGCCCCCCTAATTCAGACATTTGCCTTGTGTGGGTGCGATCATAGATCATTCCGATGCAGGCAAAGAAGAGAGCTGTCATCAATCCATGAGATACCATTTGCATCACGGCGCCAACCAGGGCAGTTTGAGTCAATATACCAATTCCTAATAAGACAAATCCACAATGACTGACCGAAGAATAGGCATTAATATATTTTAAATCAGTCTGCATCATAGTGGCAAAAGCTCCATATAAAATGGCTATGCAGGATACCACAATGATGATCCAGGAATAGTAATGTGCAGCATCGGGCATTAAGAAAGTAGCAACCCGTAAACAACCATATCCGCCTAATTTCATTGAAATACCGGCTAAAAACATGGAAGCGGCAGTAGGCGCTGAGGAGTGTCCATCAGGCACCCATGTATGAAAAGGAAACAGAGCTCCGAAGACGCCAAACCCGATAAAAGCAAAGGGAAAGAATAATTTCTGTACTTCAACCGGGATGTGCATCTGAGCAATCTGTAAAATATCAAATGTGTGTGTGCCGTCACCCGTATTAGTATTAAAAAATAATCCGGCCAATCCTACAAACACCAAAGCAGATCCACCCATCAGCATCAACGCCAGTTTCATGGCGCTGTATTCTTTTTTACCACTTCCCCAGATGCCTATCAACAGGAATTTGGGTATCACCGCTAATTCCAGGAAAAAGAAAAGAGTGAAGAGGTCAAGAGAAATAAAGAATCCATAAGCACCAACGCCAAGGAATAAAAGAAGAAAGAAAAATTCCTTGCTTAACATTTCTCCTCCGGAGGTCCGGGCCGGCATTTTCCAGGAAACCAAAACTCCGGTCAATACAATGAAAGAAGTCAGCAAAATCATTGCCATGGATATTCCATCTATGCCTATATGATAATTTATATGAAGCGGAGCATACCAGGCTACATTATATTCAAATATAAAAGTGGAAGTATTTCCGGCAGCCCGTTCCTGCCAATAGGCATAGAGTAAAACAAAACTGAGAATTAATTGTATGGCTGCCCCGATGAGCGAAATCATTCTTACCTGTTTCAATCCTTTGCAGAAAAGCACTGCGATGGAGGTTAGTAATGGAATTATTATTATCAGGTTCAGATTCATTTTATAAAATATTGATCATTGTTATTTCCAAAAATAAATTACTAAAATCGCCAGTACGATGATGCCGCTGAAAAAATATAAAGCATAACCCTGCACTTTTCCCGATTGAATTCCTTTGATCCAATGGGAAACTTTACCGGTGCCGTAAGCAATGCCATTCATGGTGCCGTCAACAATATTTTTATCAATCCAGGCAGCCGGCCTGCCGATAAGATTAAAAATTATTTTCTTTGTTATGAACAGGTAAATCTCATCTATATAAAATTTGCGGTACGCTGCTTTGTACAGACCTCCCAGGGAAGCTGCAACCCTGTGCGGTAAGTTATTTTCCTTTTTATACATCCGCATTGCCACTACTATTCCTGTTAGTGCAAACAGAACAGGAGCAATGGAGAAATTCAGAAGAAAAGGCAGTTCTAAATTTTTGCCGTCAGAAGAAATAAAGTTTCCGAAAGGGATAAATCCTGCAAGAAGGGTGCAGATACTCAGAACAATGAGGGGCAATTTCATTGAGAAGGTTCCTTCGTGAGCATGGGTATCCAGACTTTTGGATTTATTCCAAAAAATTGAAAAGTATAAACGGAACATGTAGAAGGCAGTTAGCCCGGAAGTAAATAACGCAATACCGTAGATTAATTTATTTGAATGAAATGCGGCCAGCAATACTTCTTCTTTGCTGAAAAACCCCGAAAGCGGGGGAACTCCTGCAATAGCTAAACAGGCGACCAGGAAAGTGATATGTGTTACCGGCATATATTTTCTCAGGCCTCCCATATCGTTCATTTCATTACTGTGAATTAAATGAATGACCGCCCCGGCACAAAGAAATAATAAGGATTTAAAAAAGGCATGAGTAAATAAATGAAACATGGAAGCCGTATAGCCCAGCCCGGACTCACCGCCCAAATGTGCAACGCCTAATGCAAACATCATGTACCCGATCTGTGACATGGTAGAGTAGGCCAGTACTCTCTTGATATCCGTTTGGGTACAGGCTACGATAGCTGCGAGAATTGCTGAAATGGCTCCTATCCAGGTTACAATATAAAGCGAAGCCTCATTTATTGAAAATACAGGGAAAAGCCTTGCCACTAAATAAACACCTGCTACAACCATTGTTGCTGCATGTATCAATGCAGAAACAGGCGTAGGACCTTCCATGGCGTCGGGCAGCCAGACATGCAAAGGAAACATTGCCGATTTGCCTGCACCCCCGATAAAGACAAGTGTCAATGCCCAGGTCAAAACAGATACTCCTAAAAAAGATGCTGTGGTGATACTGATGTATTGGGACGATTGTGTGTCAGTAAGTCGGTGAATTAAGGTATTGAAATCAAGAGTACCTCCTTCAAAAGCTAAAATCAGGATTCCGATTAAGAAACAAAGGTCAGCAAACCGGGTTATGATAAAAGCCTTTTTGGAAGCAGCAACGGCGGATGGCCTGTCAAAATAAAAACCGATCAGCAGGTAAGAAGAAATGCCAACCAGTTCCCAAAAAATATAAATCTGGAAAATATTGGATGCTACAACCAGCCCCAACATTGAAAAAGTGAAAAGAGAAAGAAAAGAGTAATAAGTGCTGAACCGTTTTTCACCTTTCATATAGCCCAGGCTGAAAATGTGAACCATTAAAGAAACAAATGTGACTACCACCAGCATCATCACTGCGATAGGATCGAGTGTAATACCCATGTCAATGGAAGTTCCGGAAGCAAACTGAAGCCAGGTATATTTTACCGGGATTATCGTTTGGTAAACGTCATTCAGCTTTCCATTAACAAAGAAATACTGATAAGCAGTGTAAAGGGACAAAACAGTTGAAATCAATAATACAAGCACACCGATCATTCCGGAAGATTGTTTGAATAATTTCTTTCCGAATAATCCTAACAATACAAACCCTGCCAGCGGCAGCAATAGAATCAGGGATATATATTCTGAGTAGTTCATTTATTTATTTGTAGAATACTACATTCTCATTTTGTGTCATCTGTTTTTCATAATCTTCTTTGGTGCCACGGAAGAGTTTACTTTCCGGAGTACCGGTGCATCAATGTTTCAGCTCAACTGCATCTTCAACATCAATTGATTGATGATTCCGGTACAGGTTGATGATTATTGCAATAGCTACTGCAGCTTCAGCTGCTGCAATCGTTATTATAAAAATGGTAAAGAAAACTCCATCCAGTTTTCCCGGCCACAGGTATTTATTAAAAACCACAAAATTGATATTGACACTGTTCAGCATTAATTCGATTGCCATCAACATTGTGATCAGGTTGCGCCGGGTAAACATTCCATAAATACCTATGAAGAACAACGCTGTGCTTACAAATAATATATGGCTGATGGGTATTCCGTTCATTGCTTATCGGTTAATTGCTCCTGTAAAAGGAACTTTCATAAAATTTTCTTTTCTATTTTTAAAATTTATAAAGGACATCATAGTTCCGGTTTTGAGACAGTACTTTTTTCTTTAGGTAAATGGGAAGAAGATTTCATAGCTATCACAATACATCCGATCATGGCAGCCAGCAACAGGATACTGACCACTTCGAATGGCAAAGCAAAACCCTGGTCTCCTGTATTCAGCATTTGAGTTCCGATTCTGGATACATCGGCATCAAAGTTGGCATTAGCTGTTTGAAAATTTGTTTTATATATGAGGGAATAAGTAAACGCAAATCCGAATAGCACTGCCAGGATAGAAGAAATAGTTCTTGTCAGTGGTGCTTTCGGCATTTCTTTACCGGATTGCTGCGTGAGAAAGACTGAAAAAATGATCAGCACCACAATTCCGCCGACATATACTACTATCTGTACCGCAGCAAGGAATTCAACCTGCAGCCAGAAATATAACGCAGATACTCCTATCAGTGAAAACAACAGCCAGACGGCAGAACGGAAAATTTTACGGGTAGTCATTGCCAATAGTCCGCAGCCCAATATAAAAGCGGCAATAAAATAAAATATGATTTGTGAGGCTGTCATTGTTAAATTCAAAATTAGAAAGTCAAAATTTCAATGCTAAACTTGTTTTAACCATTTTGACTTTTTTTTACTTTTTGGGTTATTGAGATTTTTTTTCTTCTACGCCTTCCCGGATTTTTGAGCCGGGCTTGTTGAGCACCTTGATCAGTTTATTACGGTCGGTCACACTGTGTTCAAAAGTTTGAGCCATTTTAATAGCATCAGTAGGGCAGGCTTCAATACAGAGATTACACATGGTGCACAGGTCCAGGTGATAAACAAAAGTATCAACAGCTTTTTTCTTTTTTCCTTCAGGTGTCAAATCAAATTTGGTGATGATTTTGATACTTCCGTTCGGGCAAGCCAGTTCACAAGCGGTACATCCGGTACAGGCATGCTCATTATTTTCGTCATGAATCAGCACTACTTCACCCCGAAAGCGTTCCGGCAATTTAAGCGTGTCCTTATTGTCAGGATATTGCTGGGTGATTTTTTCTTTTTTATGCCGTAAAGCATATTGGCCGGTAAGTTTCATGCCGGTTGCCAGCGATTTTACAGCTCCCCAGACTTCACCAATATAATTTTTTACAAAACTCATTTTTAAAAATTTATAATGTTTAAAAATGCCAGTTCATAATTGCAATTAAAGTTGCCAGTAATAAATTGATCATGCTGATCGGTAATAAATATTTCCATTCCAGGTGCAGCAATTGATCAATCCGTAATCTTGGAAAAGTCCATCGGAACCACATGATCACAAAAATCAGGAAAAATGTTTTTCCGAAAAACCACACTACCGAGGGTATATAGTCCATCACTTTATTGAATTGGGTATTTGTGCCGAAATGCAAAGGCATCCATCCTCCCAAAAACAAAGTAGCTCCAAGAGCACATACTACAAAAATATTTACGTACTCCGCCAGGAAAAACAGGGCGAACTTCATTCCTGAATATTCCGTATGAAATCCGGCAGTCAATTCTGATTCCGCTTCTGCCAGGTCGAAAGGAGCCCGGTTGGTTTCTGCGGTGACGGCAATAATGAAAATGACAAAAGCAATCCATACCGGCAGGTGGCCTTTGAATATCCACCAGCCATTTTCCTGTGATGCTATAATATCGGATAATTTTAAGCTGCCTGTAAGGACAATAACTGCCAGGATGGAAAGCCCTGCTGATAATTCGTAACTCACAATCTGGGCGCCGCTACGCATGGCTCCAAGCAGTGAATATTTATTATTACTGGCCCAGCCGGCCATTAATACTCCGATTACAGAAATGGAAGAAACAGCAGTAATGAAAAATACACCAATATTAATATCCCAGATCTGGAAACCTTTTGCAAACATGAGTGGCGCCAGGACGACCATAGCAACAATCATTACCAGGAAAGGGGCAATATGAAATAGCAGTTTATCAGCTCCATCGGGAGTCATTCCTTCTTTTACAATCAGCTTCAATGTATCGGCCATTGTCTGGAAAATTCCTTTGGGACCAACACGATTGGGACCTAACCGCAACTGCATCCAGGCGGATACTTTTCGTTCCATATAAATCAGAATCAAACCCAGCATTGCAAACAAACCAATTGCTAACGCACCTATAATCACAAACTCAAATAGCATGGCAAGCGTTGGATTGAATGTTAAATACAACCAGTCATGAACTTTATCTGCTATGTTTTGTAAACTCCACACTTTTTAATTACTGATTATTACTTTATAATTATTAATTCCTGTTTATCTGTCAATATCCGGTATCACTAAATCCAATGTGCCCATGATTGCCACCATATCACCAATCTTTTGTCCTCTTGTCATATGATCTAGTGCTGATAAATTAGAATAACCCGGTGAACGGAATTTGATACGATAAGGAGTAGTCCCTCCTTCACTTATAATATAAACTCCCAATTCGCCACGGGCTGTTTCTACTCTTGAATAAAATTCCCCTTTGGGTAATTTCAAAACATTTTTTGTCTTGGCCTGAAAATCTCCTTCCGGTATGTTGTCAATCAGTTGCTCAACGATTGACATAGATTGCTTCATTTCTTTCATTCGCACCATGTAGCGGGCAAAACAGTCTCCCCCTGATTCAATGATTTCTTTGAATTGGAGTTTGTCATAGACCTCATAAGGATAAAGTTTCCGTATATCACATTGCACTCCGCTTCCTCTTGCTGATGGCCCGCTCATGCCATAGGAAATAGCATCTTCCTTGGAGATGAAACCGATTCCTTTGGTGCGGTTTTGAAAAATGATATTATCTGTTATCAGTTCATCATATTCGTCAATCTTTCTTTTAAAATGTGCGAGGAACTCATGAACCCTTCTTTGAAAGTTAGGATGAATATCTGCCATCACTCCTCCGGGCACCATATAGTTCATGGTAAGACGTGTGCCACAGGTTTCTTCCATGATGTCATTGATCATTTCTCTTTCTCGAAAAGCGAGGAAGAAAGGAGTCAGTGCGCCTACATCCATGGCTAATGCTCCCCACCAGAGTTGATGTGAAGCTAAACGGGTCAGTTCGTCCATCAATACACGAATTACCTGTGCCCTCGGAGGAACTTCAACCTGCAAGCCTTTTTCAACACACATTGCGCAACAGTGATTGTTGATATGTGATGAAAGATAATCCATCCGGCTGGTAGTATAGATGAACTGGCGATAAGTCAGGCTCTCACACATTTTTTCAATGGAGCGATGAATATAACCGAGATGGGGTTCCACTTTTTTTACCGTTTCACCATTAAGTGTAATCACCAGGTGCAATACACCATGGGTTGATGGGTGCTGCGGCCCGACATTGATTATTAAATCATCCTGATCTGTTATAACTACTTCTTCCGTCATTTTTAAAGTCGTATCATATTTACCGGGTCTTCAAAATCTTTTCTCATTGGATTTTTTCCTTCCCATCCTTCCGGCAGGATTAGCAGGCGGAGATCGGGGTGATGTAAAAATTTTATTCCAAACATTTCATATGCCTCCCGTTCATTAAACTCTGCTGTTCTCCAGATATGAGCTACTGATTCAATTTCCGGGTTATTGCGATCTAATTTTGATTTGATAACAATCGTATGCCGGTGAATCGTGGAAGTAAGATGATATACCATGGAAAGGTGAGTTTTCCAGTCAACACCGGTAACACAAAAGAGGTAATCGAAATGAAATTCAGGTTTTTGTTTTAGCTGTTCGGCCAATGGCAGCCATGCAGTGGCTTCAATTTGAACATTCAACCAGCCGGCAGCCGATGTGTCACCGCCTTCTTCAAAGCCGGCAGTAGGAAAGAGTTCCGTGATTTTTATTTTCAGTTCTTCTCTTGTCATTTAAAAAGGCTGTTCGGGTTTTTCCATTCGGATTTGTTCCCTGGTTAAACCGTTTTTTATTTTTTCCTGTAATGTTATTAAAGCATGAATCAAAGCTTCAGGTCTTGGAGGGCATCCGGCAATATAAACGTCCACCGGTATGATATGATCAGCTCCTTTAACCACAGAATAGGTATTATAGAAAAAGGGACCTCCACTTGTGGCACAGGCTCCCATTGCAACCACATATTTGGGATCTGCCATTTGATCGTATAATCTTTTCAGCACCGGTGCCATTTTATTTACGATTGTTCCGGCAATGATAATAACGTCCGCCTGTCTCGGAGTAGCTCTTGCCACTTCAAACCCGAATCTTGACCAGTCATATTTTGCAGAAGCGGCACTCATCATTTCTATTGCACAACAACTGGTGCCAAAGACCAAAGGCCATAAAGAATTGCTTCGGGCCCAATTAATCACCTGGTCCATTTTACCCAACAATATTCCGCCTCCCGGAGTTTGATGTACAGATCCGGGAAAGGCTTCACCGTTTGGCCCAAAGGGAGAAATCTTTGAAGAATCGTTACTATTTGTGGTGTCAGTCATTTTTCTATTAATAATATGTCCCATTGCAGATGAATGGGAGTTACTTCCATTTTAAAGCTCCTTTTTTATGTGCATATAAAAACCCGGTAAACAGGATAAAGAAAAATATGAGTATTTCAATCATGGCAACCCAACCGATTTTTTTTACCACTACCGCCCAGGGAAATAAAAAGATCAATTCTACGTCGAAAATCAGGAATAGTAATGCGAATAAATAGTATCCGACATTATATTGGACCCAGCTGGGCCCCCGGGTGGGAACGCCACACTCATAAGGCTCTCCCTTCTGCTTATTGGTGGTAGCCCTGGTAATAAGTTTAGCTGCCAGAATAGCCAGTCCGGAAAAAGTTATGGCTGCAATAGTGAGAGCAATCAGTGAGCCGGCGCCCATACAAAAATGATTTGCACGAATATAGCAAGTAGTTCTTAAAAACGGACATGACAGATATCAATTGACCTGTTGTAAAAAATCATTGCAAAGATGAAAGCAAAATCAACAACTATCCGTATAGCTCAAGATGGATAGATTTCTTATCATATCCCATGGCCAGGATTCTTTTTTGTGCTTCATCTACCATATGTTTCCAGCCGCAAAGAAAGAAATGGGCCGGCTGTTTGTCTTTACATAGCTCTTCATATATGGAATGGACATATCCTTGTCGTCCTTCCCATTCCTGGCGGGATAATGTGGGAATATAATTTAATCCGGGTAATTCGGATTGCAGATGTTTCAGCTCTTCATAATATAAAATGTCTTCTTTTTTTCGTGAACCGAAGACCAGGTAAATATTTTTGTGCTCTGTGGGATGTTGTTTAAGGTAATGCACCATGCTTCTGAAAGGAGCTACGCCGGTGCCTGTACAAATAAGAAAAAGGTCTTTATCAAGAATTTTTGGCATTGTAAAAACACCCTGAGGCCCTCGGAATGAAAGCGTACTTCCAATTGAAATATTATTAAAAAGATAATTTGTCCCGGCGCCGCCTTCCGCCAAAACGATTACCAATTCAAAAATATTGGATCCATCCGGCCAACTGGCAATGGAATAGCTGCGCCATCTTTTATTTGGCTTTTCATGAATGGGAAGGTCCAATGTTACAAACTGACCGGGGGTGAAATCAAAAGATGTAAGCTCAGGTACTTCTACCCAAAATCTTTTAGTATTATGTGTATGATCTTCGATTCGAATGACTTTTCCGGTTCGCCAGGGTAATAGTGCCATGCTTTTTGTTTAAAGTATAAATGAATTGCAAAATTAATATGAATACTCTTTTATAATATTATGAAAACAGGAAAATAAAGAATCAAAAAGCGATTCAGCTTATTTTACCGGAAGCAGGCAATCGGGACGATAAATGTATTAAATTTCAGACAGATACTGCAGGCTGGAGTGTTTTAATCTTTTTTACCGGCATATACCAGGTTTTTCCATTCCAGGCATAAATCAAAATAAGTTCAGATTGTTGCAGCATTTTTTTTAAAAATGCAGGAAGCCTGCTTTCTTTGGAAATTACCTCTCCCGGGAGAATTTGTATAAGTTCATTGCCGGCATCGGGACTGATAGTGATTTTAGAGGATCCATCAGAATTGTTTTCGTCCGATAGCTCAACCGGGGTTGTGGCAACTTTGTCGTATTTAACGTGGTATTTTTTCCCAAACATCCATATCCCGATAATTTTGATAGTCTCCGACTCTTTTTTGTCTGCATAAAAAAGATAGTTGGTTTTTTGCTGACCGGATACTTCTATATTCTTTCCGTTTTCACCGGGTATTACCTTCTTGATTTGGCCCGGTAAAACCGATTGTGAAAATGCATAGATCCTTGTAACCGGGGTATATTGTGCCGATGCAAACTGACCGGTAATTAAAAACAGGAGTAAAAGTCTTAGATACGTCTTCATGCCATTGGGATGAATTAGAAAATTAAAATACACATTGGAATTTGTTAAATGATTTTTTTAATTTGATCAGAACCCGCCGCAGGTCAGTTCTTAATAATTTTTTTAACATCCCTGTATTTTCCATTATCACTGGTGATACTAAGAATATAATTTCCGTTGCTGAGTGAGGAAATATCAACACTTCCGTCACTATACCCGGTTTCCTTGCGAAGTACCTGCTGCCCCATAGTATTGAACAACTGAATTGTGATCCTTTTTACGGTAAACATATTACCGATACGATATTGTACAGGTCCATTGCTAACGCTTGGAAATACGTAACGGATAAAATTCTTATCATTAGTGACCGGGTCATTTACAGCTGTCACCTGGTTAGGTATAAAATTGGGGGTACCCAAAAATGTATAATACATTCCATTGCCATGGGTTCCCAAAACCATAACATTATCTACAGGTCGGTAAGCGATAGATTGAATGACAGCAAAGTTCAACACATTTCCACCTTCCCGTTGCCAGGTGGGAGATCCGCCACCGGTTAAAGTGGTTCCGATGTTTACAGCGCTGTATAGTCCCACTGAGGTACCCACATAGTATTCTGTAACCGGGTTATTGCCCGGATCTTTTTTTACTACAATTGCTGCACTTCTGAAAGAGGGTAAACTGAGATTCCCTTCTGCATTCTTCCAGGAGGGAGCGGCCGCTTTTGCATTTTTTGTCCACCAGAGACTTATTACTCCGTAATTGGAAACAACAGCTAATATTTCATTGTCATCATTCGGATTCACTGCTATGTCCTGCACATTACATCCGCTTGTCCAGCCTGAAGCGACTGATGGTGTTATATCTAACGGGGTCGAAGAAGCAGATGCATTTTGCGGATCATTCAATCGAAATATTTTACCATTAGTAGTTCCAATATATAATACATGGCCCGGTATATAAGGCCCGCGACTTACGGTTAATGCACGAATGCCTACATTTCTTCCATTAGTGGGGTTGGAAGGATTGACTGCAGCACCTACACCGGTCAATTCTGTCCAAGATAATGAATCCACAGTACTGGCACTGGTAGTACGGAATAAACGATTATAATTTACGTAATATAGATTTTGAGTGTTATCAGGATCCAGAAGAAAATTTGTTACGAGTTCACCCCATTCGCCATCTACTCCATCTGTTGTTAAGCCTTTTGGTGTAATTCTTTTGGTTTCCGGGCTATTAGATATTTTTAAACGCATCAGATTTCCAAGCTGATAACTTGCATAGAAGAATTGTTGTTGCAGTGTATAATCGAATGGAGAAAGACCTGAGTGCCCCCCATCACCATTTAAAATACGGATATGATTATTGCTGTCAGCTTCGGTGTTGCCGTTTAATAAGTAAATGTCTTTATTCCGGAATTGAGATCCGTTGTCCTGTGCTCCTCCCAAAAAATTATTCACTCCTGCTACAGGATCCATTGAGACATGATAGTATTGAAGAGTTTGAAAATTGTTGATATTAGTCCAGTTTACGGGAACAGTAGCGGTAGCAGTGGTAGTAATATCCGTGGTCAGTTGAATTCCGCCGTCATTGGCACATATTGCTTCTTTTGCATTGGAAGGATTAAAAACAACATTGTGAATATCCGGATGACTTTTTGGATAATAAGTCAAACTAGGAAGAGAATTACCATACCCGCCAATCCATGAAGTATTAGCAGTATTGGAAAATCCGTTAGTTGAACGATATAAGCTGGTGCCTCCCAATAATACGAAGTTGGAATCATCGGGTATTACACCTACTAACAAATCATAGCCTACCTGTATAGCAAAAGGATCCGTAGAGGCATTATTTGTAGATAAGTTGAAGTCCGGCATATTGGC
>JAFDYJ010000030.1 GCA_018267515.1 Bacteroidota bacterium
TAAAACCATTAACCTGAAGATGAAAGAAATGAAAGGATATTTTGGCAAAATTGAATTGGGTGGCGGGTTAAAAGATAAGTTTAATAATGATGCCATGATCAATTCTTTTAAAGCAAAAAGAAAATTAGCTGCATATGGCATAATGAGTAATACAGGGCAAACCAACCTGGACTGGCAGGATTCTCAAAACTATGGCGGAGGCGGAGACGGATCTTCAATGTCATTTGATGGAGGAGTTATGATGGTTATGGGCAGCAGTGGCAGCGACTATGATCAAAGCAGTGGTATTCCTCAAAACTGGAACGGCGGACTTCACTACAGTAATAAGTTTGACAACAATAATCAAAGTCTTAATACCGGCTATAAGTATTCAAAAATCAATTCCAGGGGTACGAATGCTACTTTTTCAAAAACATTTTTACCGGATACCAGCTGGAACACCAATACTAATAACAATAGCTTCTCATCCACCAATAAACATGCATTTAATGTAACGGTTGAATCTACATTAGATTCCATGAACTCCCTGAAATGGACAGCGAGATACAATAACAATACGGGGAACAGCTCCACCGATTACTATTCAGAGACACTTGATGAAGCGGCGCAATTCATAAATAACAGCACAAGAAACAGCAGCAATAAGAATGATAATAATAATGTTGCTTCTTCCCTGCTTTGGAGGCATAAGTTCAATAAACCGTCCCGCACACTTTCCGTAAATACGGATTTTAACTGGACCCGTTCTAAAAACACAGGGTTACTTTATTCACTCAATAATTATTATATCGGTGGAGTTTTAAATCACAGGGATACTACTGATCAGCAAAATATTCAAAACAGCGAAGGCAAAAGCATCAATACAAAAATTGCATACACAGAACCTCTGTCCAAAGATGCTTACCTGGAATTCAATTATACATTTGGCTATAATAATAACAGCAATGACCGTTTCACCAACACCAGGGGTATCAATGGCAAGTATGATAATTTAGTGGATTCACTGAGCAATTCATTTATTTTTAACCGGCTCGTCAATACACCGGGTTTAAATTTCAGAATGAATAAAAAGAAATTCAATTATTCATTCGGCGCTTCGGTAGGCTTTAACCATTTTGAACAGAATAATGTTACAGATGGTAATAAATACACTTACAACTTTGTCAATTTTTATCCGCAAGCTAATCTTCAGTTGAGGATGAAGTCGAACCGGAATCTGCGGCTTTACTATAATGGTTCTTCCACTGCTCCTTCGTTAGAGCAATTACAGCCTACCCGAGTAAATACCGATCCCCTCAATATTTATATAGGGAACCCGGATCTGAAGCAATCCTTCCGTCATTCTGCAAATATTTCTTATAATTTTTATGATGTGCTGAAACAAAAAGGGCTTTTCACATACCTGAGTATGAACGTTAGCCAAAACGCATTCGTTCAGGCAAATTCTGTTGACAATTTCGGTCGCAGAACTTACCAGACTGTGAATGCCAATGGAATTTACTATTTGAATTTTAGCGGCAATTATAATTTTAATATTACAAAACATAAAATTGATTTTGGCATTGGCCCAAATGCCAACCTGAGCCGGAATGTTGACTTTATAAATGGAGTTAAAAATATGACTAATACCAGCGGTTATGGTTTTAATGTTAGCCTTAGAAAATATGTACAGGATAAATTCAGTTTCCATTTCAGTCCCACTTTCAGTTGGAATCATTCAAAGGCATCGGTAAATTCCGCAGCTAATACCGATTATTGGACGCTAAGCGGATACGGAGAAGCTTCTGTAACTCTCCCTTTAAAATTTGAAATCCGTACAGATGTTAATGTGAATCTGAGACAGAAAGACCCCCGCTTTACTCAAAATTCCAATTACAGCAACTGGAATGCATCCATTGTCAAACGACTTCTAAAGAGCAATGCCCTGGAAATGAAATTCGAGGTGAATGACATCTTAAATCAAAACAAAGGCTATAACCAGAATTTCAGCAGCTACAGCTTTACAGAATCTTATTACACTACACTTCACAGGTATTGGTTGCTGACACTTACGTGGAATATTACAAAAAATGGTAAACCTTCAGGAGGATTTAACTTTTAAAACTGAATCATGAAAAAAATAGTTTTTATAGCTTCTCTCTTTTATTGCAGTACTTTATATGCACAGCAATACATCAATAATGGTTTGATTGAATACCAGGTAAGAGTGGATAATTATAAATCCATGGGTGATGATAGCTGGGGAAGATCTTTCCGTGACAGGATGCCTAATTTCTCAGTATCTTATTTTGATCTGATATTTAATAATAACAAAGCTATCTATAAATTCAACCGGCAGGATAAAACCAACAACCAGGGATTTTTTTCTATGGACAGAAGTGCGCCGGATGATAACATCTGGTTTAACGATTATACATCGGGCACTTTTACCGATCAGAAAAATGTTTTTGGCGATTTCTATGTGCTCCATGACAGTTTATTAAACATCAAATGGAAAATGGTGCCTAATGAAACAAGAGAAATTGCCGGGTTCAATTGCCGGAAAGCACAAGCTATTATTTTTGACAGTGTTTACGTTTTTGCATTTTATACAGATGAGATTACGGTATCCGGAGGACCTATGGGCCTTCATGGCTTACCCGGAATGATTCTCGGTATTACCATTCCCAGGATGTTCACCAGTTGGATAGCGAGTAAGGTGCAGATCAATGGCGTAAACTTCAGCGCTATTACAGAACCTACAGAAGGTAAAAAGAAGAAAGCATCCGAATTACTGGAGACTGTTAAAAAAGCCACATCCGATTGGGGAAGTTATGCGCAACAAATGCTCTGGAAATTATACTTGTAGCCGGTTCAATTCTATTTCTGTAATTCAAAAACATAACTCTCTTTTGGTTTGATTTCAAATCCTGCGAGGGATTTTACTTCACCGGTGATTACATTCCTGATATTAGAAAATCCGCTGAGTCGTTCAGAGTAGGAAGCCCAATCCATTTGGATCGGATTCGTTCCTGTATTACTGATGACCATTATGGTTTGTTTTGAATCGTAGCGAAAATATACATACACTCCATTGACAGGAACATACTGCATCAGGTGTCCGGCAGTAATGGCTGATGAAGTTTTACGGAAATGAGCCAGCTTGCTGACATAGTCAAATGCTTCATTTTCCTTTTTTGTTCTGCCGGATGCTAAGAATTTATCCAGGGAATCATTTTGCCAGCCTCCGGGAAAATCTTCTCTTACAGCTGCATCCGTCGGGCTTTTAAAATTCTTCATCAGAATTTCAGTGCCATAATATATTTCCGGAATTCCTCTCAAAGTCAACAGCCAGTTGATGCCCATTTTATATTTTTCAAAATCTTCTCCAACTACAGAATAATAGCGATTGAGATCATGATTGTCCAGGAAAATGCTGTTACGATTGGGATTTTTATAAACGAGATCCTGGGCCAGTGTCATATATACTTTGTTAACTCCTTCTGTCCAGCCGAACGGCTGTGTTAATCCATCCAGCATTGCAAAATGTAAAGGAAAGTCAGTTACCCCCTGGAGATTGTGCTTAAAAGAAATATTATAATTGTTCTGAGAAAAATAAGCGCTGTTCACAACAGATTGTACCCAAGCTTCACCAAAAACTGTGAGTTTAGGAAATTCAAGGATCAAGGCATCATTAATTTTATTCAGAAATAAGGAATCGCTGTAAAAATAAGTGTCCACTCTCCAACCGTCAATTCCAAATTCTTCTGTTGCCCAAATGGAATACTGAATCAGGAAATTTGAAACGTAAGGATTACGTTGATTCAGGTCGGGCATGAACGGAGTGAACCATCCATTCACAGAAATTTCTTTATCATACTTTGATGCGTATGGATCCACTAATGGATTATCCCGGTAAGATGTATTGGTATATTCCGGCCATTGATTCACCCAATCCTTCATAGGCATATCCCGGATAAACCAATGATCAATACCCACATGATTATACACAGCATCCTGGATTACTTTTAATCCTTTGGCATGAGAAGCCTCCACCATTTTTTTATACAGGGCATTTCCGCCAAAACGTTTGTCCACATTGTATTGATCGGTGATGGCATATCCGTGATAAGTACTGCGGGAAGTTCCTCCTTCATTTGTTCTTGCCATATCATTTTCGTTCACGGGTGTCATCCAGATGGTAGTCACTCCAAGTTCTTTTAAATAATCAAGATGATTGATGACTCCCTGCAAATCTCCTCCATGACGATCAAATGGATTTTTCCGGTCATGACCGGTATCCCGCATATCTGTAAAAAAATCATTCCCGGGATCGCCATTTGAAAAACGATCCGGCATTAATAAATAAACCAGGTCTTTGGAAGTAACTCCCTGCACCCTGGATTTGCCGTCTTCTTTATTTTTTAATTTCAATTCATAATTCAGTAACAATGGTTGCTTGTTTTTCCGGTTCAATTTTATTTTGACGATTCCGGGCCTGGCAGCTGATGCAATGGAAATATCTAAAAAGAGATAATTAGGACTTTCAGTTCGATTTACTTTCACCAGTTTCACCCCCGGGTATTTTATCTCCACATTCTGAACCGAGGTTTTCAAACCCGGGCTGTGAATCATTAATTGCAGTTGACTCCATTTCATGCCCACCCACCAATGGGTCGGATAAACATTTATTTTTTCATTTTGGGAAAATGATATTCCCGTCAAGGCAAGACAGATGGAAAAAAGGAAAATCTTTTTCATACTATTAATAATAATCGTTCTTCTTTGATTTACGATGAGGTAATCTTTCCTTCATCTTCATGGGTTATCTTACTTTCTTTGATAAAGAGGTAACAAATCAGCGCTGCAACAATCATCAGGCCGCCTCCTACTTCTACTGCCAGCAGGCGGTCATTATTCAAAACATTTTTCATCAACCATCCGAAACCAAGTGACGCAATGATTTCAGGTAGAACAATAAAAAAATTAAAAATACCCATGTAAATACCGACTTTGTCTTTCGGAAGTGAACCGCTTAACATGGCATACGGCATCGAGAGAATACTGGCCCAGGCAATTCCGACACAGGTCATGCTGCCATACAGCATATATTTATTTGTCACCCAGCTCACACTTATCAAACCAATGCCGCCGCATATAAGACACAATGAATGAGTCAGCTTTCTTCCCAGTTTATCTGCAATAAAAGGCAATACCAATGCAAAAAGAAACGTGACAACACTATAGTAGGCTAACGTCAGGCTACCGAAATCGGCTCCTTCTGCATAAACCGGATCATTGGCATCTGTACCATGGAAAACATTTACAGCAACAGCAGTAGTATAGTAAAACCACATTAAAAAGAGACCCGGCCAGGTAAAAAACTGGAAGAGCGAAACAATTCTCATTCGTTTGGGCATATTGAAGAGGGCATTGCTGATTTCCCGGATACCTCCCCCAAATCCCTTGTTCGATTCCTTTACTTTATCCTTATAGCCTAAATCAGAAGGCGGGTATTCTTTTGTAGTGAACACTGTATAAAAGACGGCAGCAAGAAAAAAGAATGCGCCTATATAAAATGACAATTTCACATTGTCCGGGATAGCGCCTTTGACTGCTGTATTTTCAAAATGAAAAATATTAGTCATAAGCCAGGGCAAAGCAGAAGCAATACTTCCACCCAGCCCGATCATAAAACTTTGCATGATGAATCCACGGTTCACCTGCGATTCGGGGAGCTTATCGGTTACAAATGCCCTGAAAGGTTCCATTGATACATTTCCAAAAACATCCATCACCCAGAGCAGGCCTGCAGCCATGAAGAGAGTACCCGAATGAGGCATAAAGATTAATGCAATCGAGCTGAGAATGGCGCCGATCATGAAATAAGGTCTTCTTCTTCCCCATCTCGGATGCCAGGTACGGTCGCTCATATAACCAATAATTGGCTGTACCAAAAGACCTGTAAGTGGAGCTGCTAAAAATAAAATCGGAACCTCATCGGGATGTGCGCCGAGATTTTCATAGATACGTCCCATGTTGGCACGCTGAAGATCCCACCCAAATTGAATTCCAAAAAAACCAACACTCATGTTGATTATCTGCGCCAATGTGAGTTTGGGCTTGAACCCGGTGTAAGCTGTTGACATATTCAATCGTTATGTTTCCCTGAAGATAAAGGAAGGTAGTAACTTTATGTAACAAGTACACATTTTACCCAAACAAAAATTTTTCCGGGATTTTATTTCAATCAGATAGCAAATCCATCAGGAATAATGGAACCTTTTTTCAATACAACGATTCCGTCTTTGATGGTGTATAGCGGATGATCTGTATTTTCTAAATGACTGCCCCCGTTAATACGTACATCGTTTCCGATTCTGCAATCTTTGTCAATAATGGTATTGATAATATAGCAATGATTGCCCACCCCCATCAATGGGATATGATTTTGTTGTATTCTTTCAATATCTTCCAGCGATTCATACGAATCATTACCCATTACATAGGTATTTATTAATGTAGATCCGGATCCTACCCGGGAGCGGATTCCTATAACACTGTTTTCAATTCTCAATGCATTTATAATACATCCTTCTGCAATGAGTGATTTTTCCAGTGTAGTGCCGTTTATTTTACTGGGCGGCAGCATACGGGGCCTGGTGTATATCGTTTTATTGATATCAAAAAGATTGAATTCCGGAATTTCTTTTGTCAATCCAAGATTAGCATCAAAAAAAGAACGGATATTTCCAATATCAGTCCAGTAGCCTTCATATTGATAGCTGGCTACTTTATATTTTGAAATAGATTGAGGGATAATTTCTTTTCCGAAATCAGTTGCTTCCGGTTTTTCATTTAGCAGGATATCCCAAAGCAGCGTCCTGTTGAAAATATAGATACCCATTGAAGCAAGAAACAACTTTCCTTCTTTGCGCATTTCTTCGCCGGTGTCACTTTCCCAATCCCCCAAAAGATCCTTTTTAGGTTTTTCGATAAATGAAGTGATAAGCCCGGTTTCATCTTTTTTCATAATTCCAAAATCAGAGGCATCCCTCGCAGAAACAGGAATGGTTGCAATTGAAATTTCAGCTCCTGAATGTATATGGGAATCCAGCATGGCATTGAAGTCCATCTGGTACAACTGATCCCCGGAAAGAATCAGGACATAATCGCTCGGAAATGGATTTATATGACGCAGTCCCTGTCTTACTGCGTCAGCAGTGCCCTGGAACCAGGCGGGATTGTCAGGCGTAAGCTCAGCAGCCAATATATCCACAAAGGCAGAACTGAATGCACTGAAATGATAAGTGTTTTTAATATGCCGGTTGAGTGATGCAGAATTAAACTGGGTAAACACAAACATTCTTCCAATACCGCAGTGAAGGCAATTGGAAATTGGAATATCCACCAAACGATATTTTCCACCGATAGGTACAGCCGGTTTAGAACGGCTTGCTGTTAGAGGATACAACCGGGAACCGGCGCCACCTCCTAAAATAACTGCAACAATGTTTCTGGACACAGGAAAAGTTTTTGAATAAAAAATAAAATGACCTGTTCTAAAGTTAAGCTATAAAATTATATTTTGATCAGGTATTAAAAATTATCAGGACGGCTTAACAGGCTAATAAAATATTTTATCAATTTATTTCAGCGACTGGTATAATTCGATATATTGTTTTGCGGCTGTATCCCAGGAATGATCCAATGTCATAATATGATTGAGCATCCGGTGATGTAATTCCGGTTTATTCTGGTATAAATCAATAGCACGGCCGACTGAATATGTTATATCTCCCACACTGGCCTGGTTAAACCGGATACCGGAGCCATTAGGATCTCCAAAGTCGGTAATAGTATCCTGCAGTCCGCCTACACTCCGAACCATCGGCACCGTTCCATACCTCATTGCATACATTTGATTAAGACCGCAAGGCTCTACACGGCTCGGCATTAATAAAAAATCAGCACCGGCATACATCAGGTGACTCAGCGATTCGCTGTACCCGATATACGAATTATAATAACCTCCAAACTGTTGCTTCATGTGATCTAATTGCTTTTCTATGTTGGGATCACCGGAACCCAGTACCAAAAAATTGGCTTTGCCGCTATGTTGATAAATGGATTGACTGATTGCTTCCGGTAATAAGTCTGCAGCTTTTTCACCAACTAATCTTCCAATAAATGCAATAAGCGGTTTATCAATGTCCAGGTCAAACTGGCCGCATAATTCTTTTTTATTTTTTCTTTTGCCGTTTACCACTAATTCACGGTCATAATTTTTGATTATATAACTATCCGTCTGCGGGTTCCATATTTGAGTGTCAATACCGTTTAAAATTCCAAAACTCTTTCCTCTTTCGTATTCAAATAAATTTTCCAACCCGTTTGCCGAATATCTCAGCTCATTCAGATAGCTGTTGCTGACCGTAGTGACTTTCCATGCACATTTGATCGCAGATGCCAATGGGTTAATCATGTTATTCCAATCCAGCATTCCCCATTTCCAGGAATCATAAGCCGGGATATAATGATACTTGTCCCAACTCATCCAACCCTGGTATTGTGCATTATGTATTGTAAAGACAGTAGGAACATCAGCCAGCCGGAAACTAAAAGCAAAACAATATTTCACCATGAAAGGAATCAGCCCGGTATGATGATCGTGACAATGAATCACACCCGGTTTATGTCCCCATTTACTGAGCCAGTCACAAAATGCAATTTGAAAAGAAGTGAATCGTTCAGAGTCGTCATTGTATCCGTAAACTTTTTCCCTGTCCAGCAAACCGTTGATATCTATTAAATAGAGATCGAATCCGAGTTTATTGGTCTTTTCTTTTATTACACTGTAATGAAACCAATGCGACCCCAGGTTTTGTCCGCCCTCATGAACCAGTTCCCATTGATTCTCGTAAAGGAATTTTGTCCGATACATCGGCAACACAACTTTGACCACATGTCCCAACTCTGCCTGGTATTTGGGCAATGCACCTACTACATCGCCCAGGCCACCGACTTTAGCGACTGGATAACATTCTGCTGAAACATGAACTATTTCCATTACGCATTTTCTATTTTGATAACCCGGCTTTGTATCCCTTGATTGAATAATACAGTATGTAGAGATAACAAGGAATCATTAAATAAGCAAAGACAGACTGAAAATCATATGTTTCTTTTAACGATGCAAATAGCCTCGGTATTATGGCGCCGCCGGCAATACCCATAATTAAAATGGCAGAGCCGGTTTCGGTAAACTTTCCAAGCCGGTAAATAGCTAACGGAAAAATGGCCGGCCACATCATGGCATTGGCAAATCCTAATGCGGCAACAAAACCAACCGAAGTATACCCTTTGGTAAAGAAAGCACCTAACGTAAACAGTACTCCTAAAATTGCTGATATTCTCAGACCTTTCTGTTGTGAAATATACTTTGGAATCGAAATTAAACCGGCAATATATCCCAACAACATAGCGCCTAACGTAAATGAAGTAAAATATTTTGTCTCATCTGTCGGAATATCAAATCCTTTTCCATAAATACCGATGGCGTCACCCGCCATTACTTCGGCTCCCACATAAACAAAAATACATAAGGCCCCCAGCCACAAATGCGGGAATTGGAATATGCTTCTTTTACTCATTTCTGCACTTCCCTCCTGTGCTTTGTTTACTTCTGATCCTTTTATTTCAGGTAAGGGTGATTTTAAAATCCAGATTGCAAAAATGAAAAGTATCGCTGCCATCAGCATATAAGGCATATAAACTTTAGAAGCAAATTCATTGAGAATGGATTCTTTTACTGCCGGATCGGTAGCTGCATTAACCCGGTCTTCAAATTGATTGATTCCTTTAAGAACAAATAAACTCAATACAATCGGGCTGATAATACCGGCCGCCTTATTAAAAATTCCCATGATGCTTATCCGTTGTGCCGCACTTTCAATAGGACCTATAATACTGACATAAGGATTGACAGCAGTCTGAAGTAATGAAAGACCTGATCCGATAATAAACAGGCCGGTCAGGGCCAGTGTATAATTTCTATGAGTAGCGAATGTTCCAAATACAAAAGCGCCGATAGCCATTACAAGCAAACCGATGGCCATTCCTTTTTTCATTCCTGTTTTTCCTAATATCCATGAGGAAGGAAGAGCCAAAAAAAAGTATGCCATGTAAAAAGCAAAAGTCACCATAAAGGCTTTGGAATCCGTATCCAGGTGGAAAGCAAGTTTTACATAAAATAGCAGCGGGCCATTCACCCAGGTGACAAATCCGAATATAAAAAAGAGTAAAGCCAGGATGGCCATAGAAGTTACATAGCTCTTCCTGGTTGAATTAGTAGCAGTAGGCATTGTTTAAAATTTTCCCGAACTTAATGAAGAATAATTAATGCAGCAAAGTATTTTTAAAACTGCAGTTTTCTGGTTTTTCCTGAGCTAAGAGTTGTAAATTTGAAAACTTCAATTAACAGGCAGCAACTATGAATGACACTTCTAAAAATCTTGCTATCGGAATCGACATCGGAGGCACCAACACTAAATACGGAATTGTAAATCACAGGGGAGAAATTTTGCAACAGAGCGAAATGAAAACCGAACAATTCTCCACTCCTGAGCTTTTTGTTGATGGTCTCTACAATGTTCTTAAGCCAATGATGGATACTGTTCCTGCCGGAACCCTGGTTGAGGGAATAGGTATTGGCGCCCCCAATGGAAATCCTTTTCGGGGCACTATTGAATATGCTCCGAATTTAAGATGGAAAGGTGTCATCCGTTTATGCGATCTTGTTACTAAACGGTTTAATTTACCTTCTATAATAAATAATGATGCTAAAGCGGCTGCAATCGGAGAAATGACTTACGGTGCTGCCCGTGGAATGAAGGATTTTATCATGATCACTTTGGGTACAGGTGTAGGAAGCGGCATTGTCATTAACGGCCATGTGGTTTATGGTCATGATGGTTTTGCAGGAGAATTGGGACATACAACAATCCGCCCCGGGGGTCGCAAGCATTGGGGCACCGGAATGCATGGATCTCTGGAATGTTATACATCCGCCACCGGTATTGCTATCACAGCCAATGAAATGCTGGATGAAAATCCAAAAGTGGAAAGCTTAATGCGTCAATACAGCCGGGAAGAAATCAATTCCAAAATCGTTACCGAATGTGCACAGAAAGGCGACAAGCTGGCAAATGAAGTGTATCTTTTTACCGGCCAGATTTTAGGTGAAGCATTAGCCAATTTTGTAATGTTTTCTTCACCGGAAGCCATCATATTGTTTGGCGGCGTGATCAAAGCAGGAAATCTTATCATGCAGCCCACAAAAGAAAACATGGAGAAAAACCTGCTTCCGATTTATCAGAATAAAATAAAATTGATTTTTTCAGAATTAAAAGAAGCCGATGCCGCTATTCTCGGCGCCAGTGCATTAGTTTGGGAAATAGCAAAAAATAAAACTATCGTTTCCGGATCATAAAGACCGCAGGCACCGGCCGCTCGCCTGATTTATCTGAGGGTTGAATAGTCGGTTTGCCATTTACCAGCATTGCGCTGCTTCCTCCCCCATCTAAGTTCAGCGCTTCACGGCAGCCGAGGTCTCTGAGAATTTTTGCTTCCTGTTCAAGATTAGCACCGGCAGCGTTAGGATTCCTGCCTTCAATGACTAAAAGAATCAATTTATTGTTTTGAGTATAACCAATTGCCGTTCTCGGATGTTTATCATACAATGCCTTTCCGGCAAACATCATTTCGTCATTATTTGAAATACTGATTTCTCCATTCTGTACTAAAACAGGTCCTCCACCAATCACGGTTTGCATTTTCCATTTCCTGATTTTTTTCCCGGGATTATTTTTTAAATATTTCTTTATGCTTGCATTGCGCAAATAATTTCTGCTTCTTTTAAAATCTATTGGCAATGCCAAAGGTTTTTCTGGCGATTCAAATGCCATTGGAAATTTCATAGAAGAATCGGCAGTAGTCCATGCAATATCCACTTTCCTGTTCTTATTAATACCAATAGCGCTTCTTAAGGTAAAAAAACGGAATAGCGAATCCTTCCCTCTACCCTTTACTAATTGTGTGTCGAAAGCTATCATCCTGCCATCCCTGACCAACACATTCACATTTCGATTGGTTTGAAAAGAAAAGAAAGAGCAGTTGCTGACAATTAAGGGTTGATGGTTCCTGTCATAGTAACTTTTAGGTGTCAGCCGGCGATTTAATGTTGTATCAACCGTAAAATCTAAAGACTTATCTTTCAAGTCAGCTTCTATATAGTAGGCTCTGAAATTTCCGGTATCAATTCTTTCGTTGCTGAAATAAATATGAACTGATTTGGGTAAAGGTTGATAGAGGGAATCTACATTAATCCATTTTAATTGAGCAGAAACTACCGAACAATTAATAATTAAAATTGAAGAATTAAAAATTAATAGAAATATTTTTTTCATACTTCCCGACTCTGACTTATGATTCCTGCCTGATTTTTCTCCCACTCTCTCCTTCCCAATCCGGCAATCACATGTCTTTCACTATGGTAAGAAGAGCGAACCAATGGGCCACTCTCCACATAATCCAATCCGAGTTTATACCCGATTTCACGATATTCAGCAAATTCATCAGGATGAACAAAACGAACTACGGGCAAATGTCTTTTAGTAGGTTGAAGATATTGCCCAAGTGTGATTACATCACATCCATTATCCCGCAGGTCAGTTATAGTTTGAATCACTTCTTCTTTTTTTTCACCCAGGCCCAGCATGATGCCGCTTTTTGTTCTCATGCCACCTTGCTTTAATATTCTTATCACTTCCATACTACGCCAGTACTTTGCTTGTATGCGGACTAATTTGGTTAACCTTTCTACTGTTTCCACATTATGGCTTACTACTTCCGGAGCAGCTTCAATTATTCTTTGAATATCCTCTTTATTCCCCTTGAAATCAGGGATCAGTGTTTCTAATGTAGTTTGTGGATTTAATAATTTAACTGCTTTAATAGTATGTTGCCAAACAGTGGATCCCCCGTCAGGCAATTCATCCCTGTCCACAGAAGTGATCACGGCATGTTTTATTTTCATTAAATGAATAGCTTCAGCTACCCGTTGCGGCTCGTCCCAATCTACCGGTTGCGGACGTCCGGTAGCTACTGCACAAAAGCCACAGCTTCGGGTACAAATATTTCCTAATATCATAAAGGTAGCAGTACCCGCTCCCCAGCATTCTCCCATGTTGGGACAATTGCCGCTTTCACAAATTGTATGAAGTTTGTAATTGTCTACTAAACCACGAACGTGTTTAAAACTTTCACCTATCGGGAGTTTCACCCTTAGCCAATCGGGTTTCTTGATTTTAGTTTCCTGAGCAGTTTCACCGGTCTTGTCATTCATACTGCAAAAATACTTGATTAACGTCTTCGTCCAAAGTCAAGAGATATATAACCCTGGAAGAAGAGCCGCTTATCTTTCTGAAAAACCATAATAGGAATTTTTTGTGCATAAAACTCCAGGCTTACTCCTGCTTCAATTCCGGACACGACTTCATTGAAGCGTCCATAATCAAAACGTAATGCTGCTTTCACAAACCCACCCGGGCGAATCTTGATTTCTCCCCAGCCTTTACCGAATCCGCCACCACCAATAATGGTAGGTCCCAAAAACAAGGCGCTGTCGGATGGAGTTAATTTTATTGTAGTGTCATTCCCGGAAATAGGATTTCTGACTTCCAGGTAATAGGGTCTTAATAAACCCAACGCAAGACCTGCGGTATAAACAGCAGATACGGCTACCCCGTTTTTATTTCCTTTTTGACCTAAAATAAATTGCTGGCCTATTCCCAATGTGACAGGATAAAAATAATTGGCTTTCCCATATATGAATGGATTTCCAAAAAATACACCGCCATTAGGTAATTTTTCTTCTTTCTGATCCTTTGTTTCATTTATATCCAAACGAAAGAGAGTAGTCTTTCTTGGTGTTTTCATTTTACCAAATTCATAAAAACCACCAAAACCATTAGTGCGAAATTGAATTCCAAAAATACTTTGCCTGGAATATACCAATTGGCCTTCTTCTGCCTGCCTGATCAGTGTATTGATCTTTTGCCTGCGGGCTTCTTTTTTTGCAGCTTTGGAATCTTGTTTCGTTTGACGGTTATCCTGGCTGAAGGCAATACCTGCAAATAGGATCAGGGTAAAAAAAAGAATTACTTTCTTCACTAGATACTGTTTATTACTGTTAGTAACGTAAATTTAGGGCAAAAATTGATAATGACATCAACAGTAGTTTATAATGGCGAGTTAAGAACTTTATGTACCCATTTGAAAAGCGGATCTACGCTGGAAACGGATGCCCCCACTGATAATAACGGGAAGGGGGAACGTTTTTCTCCTACCGATTTAGTGGCTACTTCATTGGCTACCTGCATGCTTACTTTAATGGGAATAAAATCCCGTAACAGCATGGGATTTGATCTTACAGGAATGAAAACCGATGTGTTGAAAATTATGAAAGCAGATCCACGTAGGGTTGGCATCATCGAAATCACTTTTCATATCCCGGATTCTTTGAAAGATGCGGATGAAAAAACGAAAACCATCCTGAAAAATGTAGGAATGAATTGCCCGGTTTTTAAAAGTATTCACCCCGATATAGAAGTGAAAGTGGACTGGGGTGCCTGGACATAATATTTCTTTTTTGCCGGAGCAATTCATTATTGGAAATGAATCATTCCAATGAATTCAGGCTGCCTTATCGTTAAGTAGCTGCATTCAATAATAGGACAATAACAGCTAAAAGAAAACAACTATGACAAGCGGCTATTCCGATGTTAATGGAATAAAAATGTATTATGAACAATACGGAAAGGGTAAGCCGCTCGTACTCATTCATGGTGGAGGATCTACAATTCAAACTACTTTCGGCAGGATCATTCCTTTATTTTCAAAAGAAAGAAAACTTATTTGTGTTGAACTGCAGGCACACGGAAGATCAGGAGACCGAAATACACCCATATCATTTGAACAAGATGCTGATGATGTAGCTACTCTTCTTAAAAACTTAAATATAGACAAAGCCGACATATTTGGTTTTAGTAACGGAGGCAATACGGCATTACAAATTGCAATAAGGCATTCTGGAATTTGCAAAAAAATCATTGCAGGTTCTGTATTACTAAAACGCAACGGAGCATTGCCTCAGTTTTGGGATTTTATGAAAAATGGAACATTTGATCAAATGCCTCAGCCATACAAAGAAGCCTTTCTTAAAGTAAATCCAGATAACAAGAAACTTCTGACCATGTATCAGAAATGCGCTGACCGGGTTATAAACTTAAAAGACTTTTCTGATGACCAGGTTCGATCAATAAAATCCCCGGTTTTACTGATAAACGGTGACCGTGACGTTGCCACTGCTGAGCATATTGTAGCTATGTCTGAATTAATTCCTGACTGCAAATTGGCAATTATTCCGGGAGGTCACGGAGCCTATATCGGCGAGATAACAACCTTAAAGCCCGATTATAAAACGAGTGACTTCATTATCCCGTTAATTGAAAATTTCCTGGATGAAAAATTGGATTAACTATCCCGGCTTTTATAAATAAAATAAAACCTGCCACCGTTAAAGATCCTTTTTTCAACTTAAAAAAGTCAAGAATACATTTTCGGTTTTTATAATCCAATTCTTATATACGTTGATATTTTTAAGGCAGCGAATGTCGTTTACAAAAACCGGGTACATCCTTAAGACATTTATTTGCAGATACGGTAATAGCAATGATGAAAAAATATTAGATTTGATTAGCCTCAATGGGTATTCTGAATTTTACATACTCATTGATAAATAAGAAATAACATAATAGAATATCATGAAATCATCTTTTATCTCATTTTTGTTTCTGGCATTCGTATGCAGTTGTATTGCCCAGGGAAAAAATACTAATAAAACAGATGCATTAAAGAATGAAACAGCAGCTTCCATACAAGCCGGATATGAGGCTTATAAAAAGATTGCTTTAGGTATTTGGGATTATGCAGAATTAGGATATAAAGAGATCAAAAGCTCTGCTTTACTCAAAAATACTTTAAAAGACAGTGGCTTCACAATTGAAGAAGCTGTAGCCGGAATGCCTACTGCATTCATTGCTTCTTATGGAAGCGGTTCACCTGTTATTGTTCTTCTTGCGGAATATGATGCTTTGCCCGGGCTATCACAAAATATTTCTCCGGTAAAAACTCCGATAGCAGATAAGCCAAACGGACATGGATGTGGTCATAATTTATTTGGCACCGGCTCTGTTGCTGCGGGTATAGCCATTAAAAAATTGTTAGTCGCAGGAAAAATAAAAGGCACTATAAAAGTATTTGGTTGTCCTGCCGAAGAAGGTGGAAGCGGAAAAGTGTATTTGGTTCGGGAGGGATTATTTAAAAATGCAGACATAGCGCTTCACTGGCATCCTATGGATCATAATGCAGTTATATACACCAGTGCCCTGGCTAATAAGTCAGCTAAGTTCAGGTTTTACGGTATAGCCTCACATGCTTCCATGTCACCTGAGCAAGGTCGTTCTGCCTTAGATGCTGTAGAGGCAATGAATAATATGGTGAATATGATGAGGGAACATATACCACAGGAAGCCCGCATTCATTATGTAATTACTAATGGTGGTAAAGCGCCAAATGTAGTACCCGATTTTGCCGAAGTCTATTATTATGTAAGACACCCTGATAAAACAGTAGCTATTTCCCTTTTTGACAGGATCGTAAAAGCGGCAGAGGGTGCGGCACTGGGTACGGGAACAAAAATGGATTACGAAATAATTGCCGGCACACACGATCTGCTTATAAACAAAACACTTGCAGGAAACCTGCAAACCAATTTAGAAAAAGTGGGTGGCGTTATATACACGGAAGAAGAAAAAATATTTGCAGCTGAGATTCAAAAGAGCTTTTTAGGAAAAGCACCATCAGCGGATTCAGCAGCAATCATAAAACCGTTGCAAATTAAAAAGGATCAAGGTTCAACCGATGTCGGAGACGTTAGCTATGTGGTTCCGACCGGAGGTGTTGAAATTGCAACATGGGTGCCCGGTACGAGTGCACATAGCTGGCAGGCGGTAGCCAGTAGTGGTAGAGATTTGGGTGTAAAAGGAATGATAGTAGCCGCCAAAGCCCTGGCATTTACGGCAATTGACTTGTTCACAAATCCGGACTTAAGTGAAAAAGCAAAGGAAGAATTCAGAAATTCAAAAGGAGATTATCAATACAAGGCATTACTTGGAGACAGAAAGCCGGCTCTTAACTACAGGGATTAAATAAAGATATTGGATTACAGTGTAATTGTAATCCCCTTTTATTTAATCTATTATCCGGAAATTTATCCTTTTTAATGGATCTTCAATATTACATTCCCAACCGCACAGTCCAGGCATCTTTTTTTAGTACAATATTCATTCTTAAGTTCAATCAATGCCTGTGAATCAAATGCACTTTTATTTTCAATTCCTAATTGCTTAAATCCTTTTGTAATTGCATTAGATTCAGCTGAAATTTCTTCCAGCCAACCCAGGGCTTTTTCTTTATACTTATTTTCATTGTGATAATTTCCATAAGCAAACAACACCGGGCAAACCGTATTGATGATAATATTATCAATCATAGTATCACCCAATTTTTTCTTTTTGAAAGATGAAGCAATATCAAATTGGTAATGATAATGCCAGTAATCATTGGCCGTGACATCCAACCATTGACGAATTGATTTTACAGAAGCCACCTCCTTAATTTTAGAAAACAAATGTGCAGATCCTTGTATTAACATTGCCAATTGTGCTAATCGAATTGTTGGAAAATTTCCGGGACGCATTCTTAAAAAATGAACCGGAAGCTGGATCGGTTTCAATGAATATTTTTTCTTCAGGAAATGATATTCTTTTTGCAACATACCGTGATAATCATCAATATCCTGAACGCTGCCAGGATTCCTATCCAGCAAACCGGCCTGTCCCAGTAAAAGAGCTTCTAATTGATGGATCTGGTTTTTATGCTTTGTCAGCAAATTTACCGGAATACTTTTGGCCATCGCTTCAAAAGCATCAGCATTAACTTTCATCCCGAAGTTCCTTGCCAGCAACCACCAGAATGTTTCTTCCCAGTGATAATGATTTGAACTCAAAAATACTTCAGCCACTTTTGCCTTACGCATCAGTCGTTCTGCCAAAAGTCTTTCCTTCCAGCTTTTCCAGGTGAGGCTTTTTACTGAATTGATATTCTTATCGCAGGGAATAAAAGCAGATGATTTCATAAGTTCCTCATATCGCTGCAATAAGACTTTTGCAACTTTATCTTTTAGTTCAAGAACCGGGATTTCATTTATAGCCCTGTCGTTTTCCCAAACGACATGCAAAATTACATTGCTGTAATTTTTATCATGCTGGTGTTTATGCTTCTTCCAGTCAGAAGTCTGTATATGCAGTTCTACATTGCCGGCCCAGGTTGTTTTCCCGATTTTAATTTTTGCATTCAGAAAATCAGGACCTTGATTGTTATTAAAACTTCCTGCGCTGATTATTTGCAATAGTTCGCCGGATGAGATTGCGGATTCTTTTTTATTAAAATACTGAAACTGCCAGATAAATTGAAGCAAGCGTTCGGTCATGGAATAAAGTTGTAAGGTCATGGAGATGAAAAGTTAGGAAGTTTTTCAAACTCTTCCATAATTCATAATTCTTAACTCTTAATTCTTAATTCCTCACTCCTTAGCCTTCACTCTTAAAATTTAACTTCTCCAGGGCTCTCACCACCCTGCTCACCGGTAATCCCATTACATTGTAAAAATCTCCGCTGACTGATTTTATTCCCACCACGCCGATCCACTCCTGGATGGCATAGGCTCCTGCTTTGTCGTAGGGTTTATAGTGATCTATGTAATATTCAATTTGCTGAAGAGTTAAATCATGAAAATAAACATCCGTATGATCTGCAAATGCGATTTCTTCATCTCTTGTTTTAATTACCACACCGGTGATCACAGTATGTTTTTGCCCGGACAAATTGCTGAGTATATTAATTGCATCTTTCCTGTCTTTTGGCTTTCCGATTATTTTTTCATTTAAGACAACAATTGTGTCAGCAGCGAGAATAATACTGTCTTTGCCTGCCATCTTCCCAACTGCATTGGCTTTATTTCTTGCAATATGAACCGCTGCTTCATAAGGAGGAATACCTTCAGGAAAAGTTTCTCCGGTTTCCACTACTATAATTTCAAAAGGGATTTCCGCCCATTCCAGTAATTGTTTACGCCTTGGTGATTTTGAAGCAAGAATAATTTTTTTCATAGGTAGAAATAAAAAAAGAGCATGGACAAAATTCCGGTTAGCATTACCAGCTTGGTCCAACGGCTTAAGAGGTGAAAATCCCGGGAGGTTCGGGCTTTGAACAGATTAAGATAAATAAATACCAGCGGAAATATAATCAGCACTAAACCATACAATGCAGGCCACCACCATTGAAACTGCAGCACATATACCTGCACTACCACCAGGACGGCTATCAGCACAGTGAGCCAAACTGCTACAAAAACCTTGCTTGCATTTAATCCCCAAACTACCGGCATGGTTCTGCATCCGTATCTTTCATCACCTTCCCGGTCTTCCATATCCTTGATCACCTCCCGGATTAAAGAGCTGATAAATGCAAAGCCTGCATAAAGAAATGTTATCCGGAAAAATTTATGTTCATTGACGCTTCCGCCGCCAAATGCATCTCCCAGTGAAACCCGTGAATAAAACAATATCAGGATAACCCATGCAGTTAATACCGAGATGAGCAGGTTTCCAATCAGTAATTTTTTTTTGAATGTGGTGGAGTAAAACCAAAGCAGTGCAATTACCAGGGCGTTAATAAGAATAAGATACCATTTTTGTAAAAAAGGAAGAGCCAGGAAAGTAAGAATAAGTCCCCCGGCACTGAGTATAAAATGCCAGGCTATAGCCCAGCGACGACTGATTATTTTACCGATTACCATCTGGTTCGGCTTATTCACCTCATCAATATTGATATCAAAATAATCGTTGATGATGTAACCTGCTGCAGCTATCAGTAAAGAAGCTCCAACCAGAAAGCAAAACTGCAAAAAATTATTGTCAGGAATTACGTCTTTGAACAAGGGCCTGAAAATGCAATATTCAAATAAACCCTGGGTCAGAATAATAAAGAGAAGATTGGGAAATCGTACCAGTTTTATAAAGCCAGACACCAATCTCATGAATAAAAATTTTCAGGAAAGATACAGAGAGAAGACGAGAGTTAGCTCACCGGGAAGCCACATCGGGGTCGTAATTCCAATGATCATTCAGCTTTAATACTTTTTCAATTACATCCCGTACACATCCGGCCCCCCCGGATATTGAAGATATATAAACAGATGCTTTTTTAATTTCATTGGCAGCATCGGCCGGACAACAGGGCAATCCTGCCACGGACAAGACAGGAAGATCAGGAATATCATCACCCATATATAAAACTTCTTCTGTATCTAAAAGATGATTTTTTATATATTCTTCCACCAGTGATTTTTTATCTGATACAGACATCCGGATTTCGCTGATCCCTAATTTTTCCAGTCTTTCTCTGACCGGCTCAGATTGGCTTCCCGATACAATAAATATCCGATACCCGGACTTTATTGCCAGTTGCATGGCATAACCATCTTTTACATTCATGCTCCTGGCCTGCGTGCCATTATCCAATAATAAAAGCTTTCCATCAGTCAACACGCCATCCACATCAAAAATGAAAGTTGTGATTTTTTTAAAAAGTTCGAGATGATTGCTCATAAGGAAATTCAAAAGTAAAAAATAAAACCCTTAACAGTTGAACTGGATTGATTTACCGGATTTTAATTTTATTTCTGGTTGTCTCGCCATTCATACACCCAGGCGCTTTGAATCATTTCCAGGTGGCCTTCACTGCTTTCCTCCCGTTTGCCTTCAAAATGGGGAATTTGTAATACCCATTCCAGCAATTCGGTAAAACGGATCCGGTAGATTTTCGCTTCATTGAAATCATCACCGAAACGTTCATACAATTTTTGTGCTATGTCCTCATGATCATTCCAATGGATCGGGGGCTCAAAATGATTCATAAATTGGTTTATTGTGGATTTCTTAAATATGTAAATGTATAAGGGATTTTTTGCCTGATTTCAATTACTGCACTGTCAATCTGATGAGTTGTAAAAATTATTCTCCCAATATCTGTGACTGATCCGGAATGATGACTTCAATCTCACCATCTCCATCCAATAGTACGGATTGGCATCCTAACCGTGAATTCAGTCTTGGATTGATTGCCCTGTCAATAAAGTCTTCTTCCTTATCACTGATTTCCTCAAGGTGATCCATTCCATTTTCAACATAAATATGGCAGGTGGTGCAGGCACAGACTCCCCCGCAATTATGGTGCAACTCAATATCATTCATCAGGGCAATTTCCAATATACTGTTACCGGGTTCTACATTTTCCAAAATAACAGGTTGCTTTTCCTTTTCTTCGAATTTAAATTTTATTGTATACATTCTATTTTCGTTTCAGCGCAAAATTATCTGAAAAACAATCAATTGATTTACTTCTTTGGGAAAATGAGGCTCAATGGCCTGTCAGGATTGCGTCAGACATAAATTCATACATTCGTTTCAATTGAGGATGAGATTGCAATAAGTCTAAATGCTTTTTTATTGTTTCCATATCATGACGAACAGCCGGTCCGGTTTGTGCCTGTCCCGGGGATAATGAATTTACTCTTGCAGCTGTTTCTTGAATCAGAGGATGTAATTGTTTAAAGTCTAAATTTTCTTTACGGCAGTATTCTTCTGCAAGTGCATACAGGTAATTGGTAAAATTGCTGACAAAGACAGCAGCGATATGCAGTTTGATTCTTGTCTGATCATTGGCTTCAGCTACCTGTCCGCCTGCAATGGAATGTGCCAGGCTTTCCAATTTTTGTTTCGTCTTTTCATCACTGGCATCTATAAATACGGGAACTTCCGGGCTTTCTTCCCTGTCTTTTCGCAGGCTTTGCAAGGGATAGAAAACTCCATAGTGATGGGACGTTTTTTTCAGTATATCTTTTGGCACAGATGCGGCCGTATGGACAACAATCTTTCCCGGCACATGCAAATGGCCGGCCACTTCTTCAATGGCACTATCCGAAACTGCTATCAGGTAAATATCGGCATCCTTTTTTATGACCGACCAGTAATTAGTAGATTCGGTATCCAATTCATAAGCCAGTTTGCTGGCTGCAGAAGCATCCCTGCCGAATATCTGAACGACCTCATGCCTTGCTCTTTTAAACATATGACCCAAAACAGTTGCTGTATTTCCGGTTCCTAATATTACAATGTTCATATTTATCTTTGCATAATGATGCGAATAGGGGAAAAGATAGCGATAAGCTATTACCGTACAAAATTCCGGATTCTTTCTACTGTGTCCAAAAAGAAAACTGCAGAGATCGCATTAGATCTCTTTAGTACACCTCAATTTCGTTATAAAAGAATTTTTCCAAAAATTTTTGATGAATCGGAACGTCAGAGTTTCGTTATCGGCGGAGAAACGGTTCAGGGATACCGGTGGAATAAAGGTGGATCCAGGAAAGTATTAATTGCTCATGGTTTCAATTCCTGTGTGTCCGGGTTTGGTCACTATATTCAGCCCTTGATCAACAAAGGATATGAAGTACTGGCATTTGATGCACCGGCTCACGGACGCAGTACCGGAAAGCAGATCAATGCCGTGATGTATAAAGAAATGATCCTTTTTATAAATCAGAATTACGGACCCATTGATTCTTACATGGGTCATTCATTTGGCGGGTTGGCTTTGAGCCTGGCATTGGAAGAGATTCCGCATAATGAAGATTACCGGCTGGTGCTGATTGCTCCGGCAACTGAATCCAAAACGGCTATTGATTTCTTTTTTTCTTTCATGCGGCTGAATGGTAATGTACGGCAGGAATTTGATCAGAAAATATATTCCCTGACAAATCATGCTCCCGAATGGTATTCGGTAAGCAGGGCACTGCAAAATGTGAAAGCAAAAATTTTATGGTGCCATGATGAAGGTGACCGCATCACACCCTGGAAAGATGCAAAAAAGATCAAAGATCAAAATAACCCGGGAATCAACTTCATTGTTACAAAAGGCCTGGGCCACCGCAGTATTTATAAGGATAACACTATTGCAAAAGCGATTATTGATTTTCTCTGATTTTTCTGCCCAAAAATTTTTTTTCTGATTGGAAGTCTTTGAGCTTACAATTTACCCTGCCTGTATTTTTTAGAAAAATGAACAGTCCGGCGGTTTTGATATTCAATTTTTTTTTTAAAATCTTCAAATCCTCATTTTCAACATTTTACAATATAATTTCATATCCAAAATCTATTCACTGAATTTGACCTGTTTTAAAAATTCGGGATTCTTGCCTTATAATTGCAGTCTTGCGGGCAGTGATATATATAAGGTGTGGTAAGAATTGCCGGCAAACCCATTAAAGACAACTATGTCAAAGAACCTATTGATTGTGGAAAGCCCTGCGAAAGCAAAGACCATCGAAAAAATCCTTGGAAAAGATTTTGATGTGAGAAGTTGCTACGGCCATATCCGGGATTTAAAAAAAGCCGGGATGGGCATAAACCTTGAAAAAAAGTACGAACCAACCTATATTATTCCTCCAGAGAAAGAAAAGGTTGTCAAGGAATTAAAGAGTTTAGCTAAAAAATCAGATGAGATTTGGCTTGCTACGGATGAGGACCGTGAAGGCGAAGCTATCAGTTGGCATTTATGTGAAGTTTTAGGACTCGATCCTAAAAATACAAAGCGAATTGTTTTTCATGAAATCACAAAGCCCGCTATAAAAGAAGCTGTGGAAAGTCCAAGAACAGTGGATATGAACCTGGTAAATGCACAGCAGGCAAGAAGGATACTGGACCGTATTGTGGGTTTTGAACTGAGCCCGGTACTCTGGCGCAAAATGAGTATGAAAAATAATCTCAGTGCCGGCAGGGTGCAAAGCGTGGCTGTTCGCCTGGTAGCAGAAAGAGAAAGAGAAATTAATGCTTTCACTCCACAGAGTCATTTTAAACTGGAAGCTTATTTTACTGCAAAAGATAAAAGCGATAGGCAAATTGTTTTCAAAGCAGAAGGAAATAAATTTTCCACTGCTACCGATGCAGAGGCATTCCTGAAAAGCTGTATCGGCGCCGGCTACTCTGTATCCGACATACAGGTAAAACCGGGAAAAAAATCTCCTGCTCCCCCATTCACCACTTCTACTTTACAACAGGAAGCCAGTCGCAAACTAGGATACAGTGTTTCCAGGACAATGGTGCTGGCACAAAAACTTTATGAGAACGGGTATATCACTTATATGCGTACCGACAGTGTGAACCTGAGCAATACGGCTCTCGGTGATATTACCAATACTATTAAAAGTATGTATGGAGAAAATTACCACCAGTTCCGTAAGTATAAAAGTAAAAGTGAAACCGCACAGGAAGCACACGAAGCTATCCGCCCTACTTATATGAACAATACTTCTGTGGAAGATCCTGATTGTCGTCGCTTGTATGACCTGATATGGAAAAGAACAATGGCTTGCCAGATGGCTGATGCCGAATTGGAAAAAACAATTGCAAAAATCCTGGTTTCAACCAATAAAGAAGAGCTCACCGCCCAGGGTGAAGTACTCAAGTTTGATGGGTTTTTAAAAGTATACCGTGAAGACCGTGATGACGATGATATTTCTGAAGAAGAACAGGAAGGTATGTTACCGCCGCTGACAGTTGGCCAGCAACTGCCTTTAAAAGAAATGAAAGCCACTGAAAGATTCAGTCGCCCCTCCCCCCGGTTTACTGAAGCATCACTTGTTAAAAAACTGGAAGAATTAGGAATTGGCCGCCCCTCCACTTATGCCCCTACCATTTCTACAATAGTTAAAAGAGGATATGTGGAAAAAAGGGACAAGGAAGGTACAAGAAGAGAATTCCGGATATTACAATTACAAAATGATAAAATACAGCACCTGAAAGATGCTGAGAATACCGGTGCTGAAAAATCAAAATTGTTTCCTACGGACCTCGGATTGGTGGTCACCGACTTTCTGAATAAATACTTTGATGATATCATGGATTATGGCTTTACGGCCCGAATCGAAGACGAGTTTGATGAAGTGGCAGAAGGAAAATTGAAATGGCAAAAAATGATTGATGATTTCTATTTGCCATTTAAAAAAGATGTTGACAAAACTATTGAAACGGCGGAACGAATCAGTGGAGAAAGAGAATTGGGAATTGATAAGGCCACCGGTAAAAAAATTATTGCCCGGATGGGAAGGTTTGGCCCAATGGTGCAAATGGGTGATTCGAATAATGAAAAGGAAAAGCCGAGATATGCGGGATTAAAAAGAGACCAGAGTATTGAAACCATCACGTATGAAGATGCGATGGAATTATTCAAACTTCCTAAAATGCTTGGGGAGCATGACGGTAAAGAAGTATCAGTGAATTCCGGGAGGTTTGGCCCCTATGTGAAATGGGGCGAACAATTTATTTCAATTCCCAAAGGCGAAGAGCCATTGGATGTGGATATGGACAGGGCCATCCAGATCATAGAGCAAAAATTAAAAGCAGACGCACCGGTATCGTTTTACCAGGACAAACCGATTACAAAAGGCAAAGGAAGATTTGGACCCTATATCAAATGGAATGATATGTTCATCAATGTGCCGAGAGCTTACAACTATGATGTACTGTCTCAGCAGGATATGGAAGAACTGATAGAAAAGAAAGTGGCTAAAGAAGCAAATCGCTATATTCAAAACTGGTCTGCAGAAAAAATCTCCATAGAAAATGCAAGATGGGGTCCCATCATTAAGTTTGGCAAAAAGATAGTGAAGATTCCAAAGAAAACTGCGGACGATAAATACACCAAAGAAGAATTGGCTGCATTATCACTTGAAGATGTAAAGAATATGATTGAAGCCGAACTTCCGGATGCATTTGGTAAAAAAGCAAAAGCTGAAAAAAAAACCGTTGAGAAAAAAGCTCCCGCAAAAAAGAAAGCGAAGAAATAGTTCTTATTTCTTAAGCATGCTCGCATGCTCATCGGAACTTGCATGCTCTTCGAATCTTTCAGATTTACGCCTTTGTTGGTGTTCAAATTTAATGTTTTCCTTATGTAATACTCTTACACCAACAAACAAACAATAAGCTATTTCGATAAGTAACAATAGCTTCCTTTCTTTATTTTATCCATATTCTTCGAATCTTACAGATTCGAAAGCTTATTTCATCGCTTAAAGCGATACAATAATGCTGCGAAACAAAATGTTTCGCAGAGCTAAGCGAACATCTTTATTAATAACTCCCAACCCATATAACCGGTTTACTGATTAGTTCATATCTTCATCCTCATGGATAGAAACTACTGGGAAAAAATTGCAGTGTCTTATAATGAAGAAATCTTTGATGTACTGCACAATGATTCAAAAAAACTGATTCTTTCAGCAATAAAAAAATATAGTTCAAAAAAGAAAACAGTTCTTGATGCCGGATGTGCTGTGGGTAAGTGGCTGCCTGCACTTTCTCCCCTGTTTAAAAAAGTTTACGCACTGGATATCTCCGCTAAAAACCTGGAAATCGCAAAAAAAAATCACAGCTTATTACCAAATATAGTTTATCAACGGGCAGATATGTCCGGCCGCAAAGAAGGTATTCCAAAATGTGATGTTGCCATCTGCATCAATGCCATCCTTACGGATTCTCTTAAGAAAAGAACTATTTTCTTTCAGTCATTAATGCACTGTTTGAAGAAGAAAGGAAATTTAATCTTAACCGTTCCTTCGCTGGAATCAGCTCTGCTTACAAAAATTATCAATAACCAATTCAGAATTGATTCCTCTACTGCTGAAAAAAATATAACCGCTAAGAACGCTTTAAAAAAATGGAAAGACCTTCAGCAAGGCAATTTGGATATTGATTATGTTCCCACAAAACACTATCTGAAAGAAGAGCTTAGTTATCTGCTAAACTATAATGGTTTCCGGATAACCAGGTTTAAAAAAATAGAATACTCCTGGACAACTGAGTTCATATCACCTCCTCAATGGCTTAAAGACCCTTACCCCTGGGATTGGATGGTCGTTGCTCAAAAGAATTGACATCAAAATAATTCCTGTTGACGGCTCTCATTTTTTCTTACCCATTCCATTTCAATGGTCTTATTATATTCTACCAATTTTGTCCCCACCGTTCTCCAGCCGGACACTTCCGCCACTTTTTCCAGTTTAATTTTTGCTTTTCGTACCTGGGTACCCCGGCCGCTCTGCATCGCTAACACCGGTTCATTTTCCGTAGTTACCGCTTCCACATAATTCCCCTTTCCTTCTTTAATAAAAGAAAACTGCGTGTGTAATGTCGTCGTTTCAATTTTGAAACGCTTAGCTATATATTGTTTCTTTTCATTATCCAGGTATACCGCAGTGATTATTTTTTCGGGATCAAATTTTTCAATCAGTATTACTTTTTCTGCGTCCAGCTTTTGTGTAAGTTCCTGGTCAGTGATCTCATAGTTACCATCATTATAAATAACCAATATGCTGTCCTCCTCATTGAATGTGCCAATAAACATTCCCTTTTCATCAACATTTAATCTTCCAAATTGGTCATCATACCAGAGTTTTTTCCCTCCTATGGTAGCCACACCGGCTTCCAGCAGTTTCACCGACTTTATGGGATACTTGGTTACCGTATTCCCCATGCTTCCCCGTCCTTTGATTTCAAGATCGGCAAAATTGTATTCCAGTTCTTTCTTATGAGCTTTTGAACCGGGAGTTAAAGTGATTTTAACCAGTTCTGCCTCTGCATTTGGATTCACAGTGAAGTAATGTACCTTGCTTTTTTCATTACCCTTAGTCAGGTCATATTCTTTATCCCTTGTCACCCCGGTAACATTAAACCTTTTTGCAAAACTTTTACCGCTGCCGCCGTCCGTATAAATCATATTATAAGTAGTGCGTTCATCATTCTTTTTAAAAATAGCAATATGAATAATGCCTTCGCCAATGGAAACTTTATCAGAAACTTTTACCACTTTCATTATTCCCCTCTTAGTGAATGCAATAATATCATCAAGTGTAGAACAATCAAAAAGAAATTCATCTTTCTTCAGACCGGTACCGATAAATCCTTCTTCCCTGTTTACGTAAAGTTTAGTATTGATAATTGCCACTTGTCTGGCTTCAATTACTTCAAACAATTTTATTTCTGTTTTCCTTTCTCTACCCTTCCCATATTTTTTAAGTAAATTTTCGAAATAAGCAACAGAATAATCAACAAGATTATTCAAATCATGTTTCACCTGTTTGATTTCTGCATCCAAACCTTTTATCTGGTCGTTCAATTCATCAATATCTAATTTATAAATTCTTCTCACCGGTTTTTCGGTAAGTTTAATAATGTCCTCACGGGAAATATCCCGTTTAAGTTGCTTTTTGAAAGGGATAAAGGCTTTGCCAATTGCCTCCAGCACTTTTTCCCATGTTTCATGTTTCTTCTCTAATTCTTTATAAATTTTTTCTTCAAAGAATATTTTCTCCAGCGAAGTGTAATGCCATTTTTCCTGCAGCTCATTAAGTTTTATCTTCAGCTCCTGCTCCAGTAAATCTTTGGTTTTATCAACAGAAATTTTAAGAAGATCCGTTACTGCCAAAAACTGCGGTTTCATCTCCACAATAACACAGGCATTCGGAGAAATAGAAACTTCACAATCGGTGAATTTATATAAAGCATCAATCGTAATATCAGGTGAGATTCCCGGAGCCAGATCCACCTGAATCTCTACATCAGCAGCAGTGTTATCCGTAACTTTTTTAATTTTTATTTTACCCTGGTCATTGGCTTTCACAATGGAATCCATCAATTGAGTGGTAGTAACACCATAAGGAACACTTTTAATCAGAACCGTTTTTTTATCCGCTTCTTCAATATGTGCTCTTACTTTTACCTTGCCACCTCTTTTTCCCTGGTTATAATCATTCACATCTATTTGCCCGCCGGTTTGAAAGTCGGGATACAATTCAAATCTTTTTCCTCTCAGGTATTTTATAGAAGCATCTATGAGCTCACAGAAATTATGCGGTAGAATTTTTGTGGACAAGCCAACTGCGATACCATCTGCCCCCTGTGCCAACAACAAAGGAAATTTCATTGGCAAAGTCACCGGTTCGTTTTTTCTCCCATCATAGCTTAATTGCCATTCTGTAGTCTTGGCATTAAATGCTACTTCCAAAGCAAACTTGCTGAGGCGTCCTTCAATATAACGGGCAGCTGCCGCATCATCACCGGTCCTGATATCTCCCCAGTTGCCTTGTGTTTCTATCATCAAATCTTTTTGTCCCATATTTACCAGCGCATCACCGATGCTGGCATCACCATGCGGATGATATTGCATGGTTTGCCCTATCACATTTGCCACTTTATTAAAACGACCGTCATCCATTTCTTTCATGGCATGAAGGATACGACGCTGCACCGGTTTCAATCCGTCCTCTACAGCAGGAACTGCCCTTTCAAGAATTACATACGAAGCATAATCTAAAAACCAGTTCTTATACTGACCCAATAATCCTTTATCACTGTTCTGAATTTCTTTTATTTTATTTTTTGCGGCACTCATGATTCATTAATATTTTTACCAATCATTCCAAGATGTGTATATTTAAATCCTTTGCTTAACTTCAACCCGTATCCCAACATTCTATCCATTGACGAATGTCCGAATAAAATGATACCGGCAATACTTAGCACATCACCCAATGGACTGTTCAACAAAACTCCGATTCCAAAAACAACTATTGCAACTCCCTTATGATGAAAAAAATTGTAAGTATCTGCTCCGACTTTATTTCCTGCCAAATATCCGAGCATACTTATATCAGGAGCAATTACCAAAAGGACATAACCCCACCAGGGAACATGCAAACTGTAGAGAAAGAAAAGGCACAATCCAAACATGGCGGCTTCTTCAAATTTGATAATGGTTTTCATATATAATTTAAGCATTTGTTGTAGCTTCTGTTGAGATTTCGGACTCTCTGGCTCCGCTCTTTCTCACATCAAACGCCTTCCATCCTTCTTCTGTATTTCCTAAAGATTCAATTTTTCCCTGAATAATTAACTCTTTCATCCTCCACATAACAAATACGTCTCCTGTTTTTATTTTCATGCGGTGTAAAGTATTGGTCAGCACCCGTGACGCTTTTTGCCATTCACCCGTAATATTTTTAAGTATCTCGCTATCATAAAATGTTTCTTCTTTGCCAACAATTTTTTTTCCGCCTTCAAGCATACGTACAATTGCATTTTCATCACATATCCTTTTCCATTCATCAGGATCCAATTCGAATTCACTTAATGTCACCGGTCTTGCCAGTTTCTTTGCTTTCAGTAATTCTTTCGGTTGTATTTCCTGCAACCAGGACGGATAAAACAACTGCCCCTTCTCATTGATGAAAGGGAGGTTATTCAGGTAAATAATCTGCACCCTTCCCTGGAATTCTTTAAACCTGGAGATGAACCAATAATAACCACAAACATCATGTTGATTTTGTCCTGCCCAGATCCAAACCTGTTCATCCGGGTCACCCTGCATTTTCTCTTTGATTTCTTCCACCGTTTTCCGGTCATCAAATTGAGTAACCGGGTTATTTTCGTAAGGTGAATTTTTCAAAAGAAACATCCACCAGGAATATCTCTGTTGCCATCCCTCTTCGGTTTCAATTTCTTTCAGGGGGCCGACTGCAAAATCATTCCTGACCTGGTAAATCATTCCTTCCAGGCTATTATCCAGCTTAATCACCTCTTGCATCAGTTCTACATCGCTACTGTTAAAAACAATATGTATCATGTTCTCTCTTTATTAGTGTTTACCGGTTGAATAATATAATAGACACAGGTAGTAAAAAAATTTCTGATAAATGGAATAGGTTTTATAAGTACCGATTGTGTTCTTGGTTTCCATCCGAATTTCCATTTATAAATGGGATTCAAAAAATAATGCCTCCGGTTGAATACTGTATATCCCTCTTTTTTACAAATTTTTTCAAACCGTTCAATGCTGATCCCGGTTTCCCTGATTTCCATCATTTCTTCCACTGGTTCCTTTTTCTTTTTTAATAGCCAACGGTACATTCCCTTTGGTAATAAATGAATGTAAGGTGTTTTTCCAATTTTGCTATGGCACATCTGCTGGTGTCCTCCAAAGGGCATGTACCAGGGCGGGAAGCCAAAAAAGATTATTCCAGCCGGAGTTAAAAACTTTTTCATCCATTGAATCAACATAGGTTGGTCATGTATATGCTCAATTACATCTTTCAATATGATGATATCAAACAAACCGTTAAGGTCTTTATCAATATCTACCTTGTAAATATCTTTTGTCACGAACCTGATCTTACCTGTTTCCAGGTCTCCCGGCATAAACAATTTGGCATTATCTATCCGGGCTTCATCGAACTCTACTCCCACTCCGCTGCAACCTTTATTGATAAATGCTTTTAGAACACCTCCTTCCCCGCAACCGATTTCCAACACTCTCATGCCGGGAGTAATTTTGAATTTTTCTTCAATAAACGGAATAACATACTCTTCAGCGTTCAGTACCTGTATCTCAAAATATCTTTTCCGGTCTTTATGAAAATCAAACACGTTGTAATTAACAATTAAGAATTAATAATTAAGAATTTCTTCCTTTTGAGGAATTCAGAATTGTTGTTAGAATTTTTAACAACTCTTCACAATCACCCATAAATGAAGCCGCAGGTTTTTCCTCGACAATCACAGCGTCCCGAAGTAAATTTAACCAATACCGGGTCTCTCTTGCTTCCTTATATGCAATTTGCATCTTATTGATAAAATCTTTTTTTGAGGAAGCGCCAACCCCTTCTTCTGCATTGGCTCCGATTGCCGTTCCACTATGCAATACCTGAGAACATAGTCCCAAATCCACTTTCGTATTTTTTAAATGCAAATACCACTTCAGAATCTTCAATCCAGAGGCATAGCTTTTTGTTAGTATCACATTCTTCCTGTCCAATTATTAATTATTCATTCTTAATTCCTACCCTTCCACCGGTGCATCCATTTCCACTTTCAGATTTTCAATAATGAACTCCTGCCGCTCCGGAGTATTCTTTCCCATATAGTATTCGAGTAATTGCTGAATATGATCGCCCTGCTCAAGGCGCATTAATTGTTTCCGCATATCCGGGCCGATAAACTGGGCAAATTCATCCGGGCTTATTTCACCCAATCCTTTAAAACGGGTAATCTCCGGCTTACCGCCTAACTTTTTAATGGCGGCTGCCTTCTCTGTTTCATCATAACAATAAATAGTTTCCTGTTTATTTCTGACCCTGAATAAAGGAGTTTCCAGCACATAAACTTTTCCATGTTTTACCAGGTCAGGAAAAAATTGTAAAAAGAAAGTCATTAATAACAAGCGGATATGCATGCCATCCACATCTGCATCTGTTGCAATCACAATATTATTATACCGCAATCCTTCCATTCCTTCTTCAATATTCAAAGCATGCTGAAGTAAATTGAACTCTTCATTTTCATACACTACCTTTTTAGTAAGGCCAAAACAGTTTAATGGCTTACCCCTCAGACTGAAAACGGCTTGTGTCTCTACATTCCGGGCTTTTGTGATAGATCCGCTGGCGCTGTCGCCCTCTGTAATAAAAATAGTGCTCTCGTTTTGCAAGGCAATAAAGGCATCCTTGTTTTTAGAAGGTGCTTCCTCATTGAGATGAATCCTGCAATCTCTCAACTTCCGGTTATGCAGGTTTGCTTTTTTAGCTCTTTCATTTGCCAGCTTCTTAATACCGGATAATTCTTTCCGCTCCCGTTCACTCTGCTCAATTCTCTTTTTCAACTCATCCGAAAGAGAAGGGTTGCGATGCAGGTAATTATCTAATTCTTTTGATAAAAAATCACTTACAAACTGGCGCATACTCGGGCCATCCATATCCACATTTACGGAACCTAATTTTGTTTTTGTCTGTGATTCAAAAACCGGCTCCACCACTTTTACAGAAATGGCGGCAACGATACCGGTACGGATATCGGAAGCATCATAATCTTTTTTATAAAAATCCCGGATTGTTTTTACATAGGCTTCCCGGAAGGCCTGCTGGTGTGTGCCCCCCTGGGTAGTATGCTGGCCATTTACAAAACTATAAAGGTCTTCGCCGTAATCGTTGTTATGTGTAATCGCTACTTCAATATCGTTTCCGGTAAGATGAATAATAGGATATCGGATTTCATCTGCATTGGTTTTACGTTCCAGCAGATCCAAAAGGCCATTCCGGCTGATAAAACTTCTGCCATTCAATATTATTTTCAAACCGGCATTCAGAAAGCAATAATTCCAAACCTGGTTTTCAATAAACTCAACCTGGAATTTAAAATTTTTAAACATGCTTTCATCCGGAATGAAAGTAACCATCGTTCCATCCGATTCTTTGGTTTTTTCCTGCTTGTATTCTTTGATCAGGAATCCTTTTTCAAATTCTGCTGTCTTTTCTTTGCCTTCACGGAAAGCAGTTACTTTAAAATAATTGCTCAGGGCATTCACCGCTTTGGTACCCACACCATTCAGCCCCACTGATTTTTGAAAAACTTTACTGTCGAACTTAGCGCCGGTGTTTACCTTGCTTACGGCATCTACCACTTTACCCAACGGAATACCCCGCCCATAATCCCGTACAGAAACCTGTTTCCCTTCAATATTTATTTCAATGGTTTTTCCATATCCCATTGCAAATTCATCAATACAGTTGTCCACCACTTCTTTCAGCAAGACATATATACCATCATCAGGAGAAGAACCGTCGCCTAATTTTCCGATATACATACCGGGGCGCAGGCGAATATGTTCTTTCCAGTCGAGGGATTTTATACTCTCTTCATTATAATCAAAGAGAGGAGTATCTTTTTCTTTTGCCATGGTAATAGGTACGTTCTATTAATTTGAAATTCGTTGTTTTTCTGATAGTTATCGGTTACTGTAAACTTTGTATTAGCCGTTCGGGCAAATATACCAAATCAGGATTTGCAAACCTGATTTGGAATTATTAACAGATGGGGAAAAAACATTTTTATTCAGGAAAAAATTTTGTAAAAAATGATACCTGTTAATAGGAAATAAATTAAGAATGTCCAAGTACCCGATGCGGTTGGTATAATTCTTCCAATTGTTGAATTTCTTCATCTGAAAGTTGAACTGACAAGGCTGCAATTGCATCTTCCAGGTGACCTGGTTTGCTGGCTCCAATGATGGGGGAAGTAATAAATTTTTTGCTCAGCACCCATGCCAATGCAACCTGTGCATCCGGTATCCCTTTTTGGGATGCTACAGATGAAAGTCGTTTTACCAGTTCAAAATCCTGGTCTGAGCTGTATAATTTTTTTCCAAAATCATCAGTCTTTGCCCTCAGGGTTTCATTTCGTTCTTTGCTTCGTTTGCCTGTCAATAATCCACGGGCCAACGGCGACCAGGGGATAATTGCAATTTTTTGGTCTTCACACAGGGGAATCATTTCTCTTTCTTCTTCCCGGTACAATAAATTATAATGAGGTTGCATAGAAACGAATCTTGCCCATCCATGCAGGTCCGATGTATAAAGCGCTTTTGAAAATTGCCAGCTATACATGGAAGAGGCGCCGATATAAAGCGCTTTCCCGGATCTCACAATATCATTGAGGGCTTCTAATGTTTCTTCAATGGGAGTTAAATAATCCCAGCGATGAATCTGGTACAGATCCACATAATCTGTTTTCAATCTTTTCAAGCTTGCATTTATTGACTGCATTATGTGCTTTCGTGAAAGACCGCCGTCGTTGGGAGTAGTGCTCATCGGACTGAATACTTTTGTCGCAATAATCACTTCTTCCCTACGGGCAAAATCTTTTAAAGCCTTTCCTAAAATTTCCTCACTGGCACCATAAGAATAAATATTTGCCGAATCAAAAAAATTAATTCCCAGCTCCAGCGCTTTCTTAATAAACGGCCGGCTATCTTCTTCACTCAATGCCCAGGGCCTGCTTTCTTTATGCGTACCATAAGTCATAGTGCCAAGGCATAGCCGGGAAACTTTCATACCTGTATTTCCTAATCGTACATAATCCATATTTCCTGATTTTACATTGCAGTTAATTCCGGGTCTTTAACGAAGAGTGACCCCGCAGGGACTCGAACCCTGGACCTACTGATTAAGAGTCAGTAGCTCTACCAGCTGAGCTACGGAGTCATGTCGTAAAGGTATTTTATTTTTATTGAGAGTTTTTTCAAACTATTTTAAAAGTGAATTCATGTAAAAGGGAAAGAGATTATAGAAAAATATCTATTAAGACTAACTAAAGGCACACCCACTTGCTTCTTCAACATTGAATGAAATAATATGAATTTTTGCTAATACAAAATGGCGGTTTTTAGGTAATAAAATCGTCTTTTAGAATTAAAAACATGAAAATCAAAGCAGTAAGAAGACCTAAAATTCATGTTTGTATATAGAACATAAGAGTTTCATCTTCATGCATTAATACAACATGAAAAAGTATTTATTTTATTTAGTAAAAGTCTTTGGAACTCTCCGCTCAAAACCATTAAATTTGGTAACTGCTCCTGACCCATTTTATTTCTGTTTCAAAACCAAATTTTATTTAAGACTCATTAATTCCAGTATTACTGATTAACTCAGTGCTGAATTATTATAACATGTTTAATCTTTTTAGGATTTATAAAAAGGAGGGTTTATGTACACGTATGATTTGCTGGAAAGCGGCTGTTATTACCTGGTGAAAGAAAAAGAAGATTCTGCCATTACACTTATTAAAGTGGCCGTTGAGTCAGATCACTGTCTTTTCATTCAGCGTTTTGATGATCCGACGGAAACGGAATGGAAATTGAAAAAAGACTCATTGTTTGACATCATCGAATGTCTTTCCGATGAAGCAGTGAAAGCATGGGAAGAGCAGTATAAAAGTAACCAGGATGCCTATTATGAAGATGATGAAGACGATTAAGAAGCACCAGGCATTACAGTCAAAAGGACAATAAAATTAAAATGGCTTCCGAAACCGGAAGCCATTTCTTTTTTATGGAAGGTAGATTAGTAAACAACGGATCGGCGCAACTCAAGTGTGCCGGTAATGGCATTGGATGGATTATAAACTTCTTCAAGTACAAGACCCACATTCCTTGCATAATAAAAAAGAACATACCCCAATGCAGGTGTTAAGGATGTCCAGGTGGAACCATTGTATTGCTCCAGTTCCTGTTTTACCACGAGAACATTCTGATAGGTTTTATTTCCTGTTGAAGTGGCAACCACTTTTGATATATCCCTTGGAGAATTCAGGGTAAAACGGATACGGACAGTAAAAGGATTTCCGGATACTGTGCCCGAAAATTGATCAGATACCCATGAACTGTTAGCCGTTGTATCTTTCAGAAATATATATTCACCCCATATCGGGTTGTCGAAGCCGAAATAACTGATGTCTTCATAAACGTAATAATTAGTTGCACTCCTCCTGTAAAAACCAAATGTATCGGTGACGGAACCATCAGTGGCCATAAAGGTATTATACGTATTTCCTAAAGCGGAACGAGTATAAGAAATAACATTTAGCAACAACGAGTCGTTGGCACTGTTATTATTCTCATAACTCCAGTTACTGTTGATAGTCCTTGGGAAATAATCAATATCCTTAACCTCAATATTGAAATTGCAGTTGCTGCTTCCGAAAGTTACAGTAAATACAGATGTGCCTGTTGATTGAGGAGCTCCTACTCCAGTCAGGGTCACGGTTTGATTACCGGTACTGTTAAAAACACCGGAACCTGAGAAGTTGAATCCATTTACTGTATTTGTTGTTATGTTATAAGCGCCGGCAGTAGTTACATTTACCTGCAGCATCACCGTATCGGCAGCACCTAATGTTGTAAAAACAACAAATAGTCCATTGACTACAGCAGACCCACATGAAATAGTTCCAATAGCCGGGCTGGTAACATTCACCTGGAAATTGCAGGAACCAGAACCTGCTGTGATAGGAACCGTATTACTGCCTGCTGTCGTTGGAGTACCGGATCCGTTAAGAGTCACTGCCTGAACTCCGGTTGTGCTGAAAGCTCCGCTTCCGGAGAATGTCATTCCCTGGAAGCTGGTGCTGATATTATAAGTGCCTATTGCAGTTACATTCACAGTGATTGTTGCGGTATTGTTCATGTCAAGAGCTACGCCGGTCGCATAGGTTCCATTTACAATGGCACCTGTACAATTTCCCGGTGAACCGGCCAGTGTAAAGACGGCAGCACCTGTACCTGCCGGCAGAACATTCACCGGAACACTGCAGGCTGAAGTTCCGTAACGGATTACGAAATTATTGATGCCACTTGCAAGCGGATTCCCATTTCCTTTAAGTGTCACCTGCGTGATTCCCAATTTTGAAAAAACTCCGGTTGCTTTGAAATAATATCCATTCAATGTATCAGAAGTTATCGTATAGGAACCTGATTTCGTTACATTCACAGATACCTGAATGAAATTTGAATCAGGTACTAATACTGTACCGGCTATAAAAGCTCCACCAACGGTTTCCGGAAGGCAATTGCCACTGCCATCATCTTGTAAAGAGCCTTCTGCCGGATTATTGCTGTTTTCCAGGCTGAATTCTTTCTGACATGAATAAATAAGAACAAGGGAACCAAGAACCAGAAAATAGGATAATAGTTTTTTCATAAAAGGAGAATTAACTTTCGTAAAAAATATAACTCATCTATCGGGTGTTTCTACATGGGTTTATAAGCTTCTGCCAAATAACTCTTGCAATAGAAATCAATACAGGTAATTCAATAGGGATGCAGAAAAGTCAAAGGGAATTTATTGACATTGCAAATATTAACCAAAATCCTGCCCGAAGTACAAAAAATTTAAACCAAATATCCACGTATGTGCAAAAAAAATGATTGTAGCAACGATGAATTCCTGGTATGATGAAAATGAACCTTAGGTTAATAACGAAATCACCGGGCATCTATTTCATTTGATCCGGTAAATAAAAATCAAAGTTGCCGGGAGATTAAATCCAAATTAAGGGACACTGTTTTTTTGTTCGGCAGATCATTTGAAAAACTTCCGGTCGGGAGCTCCTGATGACAGGGTATGCAATAAATGAGGACATATTCATTAGCTCATTTGTATTCGGCCTACAAGATACATAGAATAGTTGCGGTTCGTGTATTGCCGAAAGCGGGGTTTTTCAGCACTAAAGTTCAATCGAAGAACAGAAGTTGAACCTTGCACAAATGTCCAATCGAAGCCGTTCAGCTCCGCTTTTGACAATACCTTGTTAGCGGTTCGCCCAAATTGATTTTGTTGTTTGTAATTCATTTAGCTTGTTCG
>JAFDYJ010000031.1 GCA_018267515.1 Bacteroidota bacterium
GGTGATGGGAACTATTGCAAAAAAGATGGGACCCGTGGTGAAACAAGTTTACCTGCAAATGGCAGAACCCAGGTGGGTTATTGCGGTAGGTGCCTGTGCCAGCAGCGGCGGCATCTTTGATACGTATAGTGTATTACAGGGTATTGATCAGATTGTGCCGGTGGATGTATATGTTCCCGGTTGCGCTCCCAGGCCGGAAGCCATATTAGACGGCTTTATGAGGATCCAGGACCTGGTGGGTAAAGAAAGTTTGAGGAGAAGACATAGTGAAAGATATAAGACATTGCTGGACAGTTATGGAATACAATAAAAATAAAAAGTCATTATAAGGTATTTATATCTGGCTTAATGGATATGAATTTTGATTTTTGATCATGGCATTGACAAACGATATAGTAAAACAAAAGATAATAGAAAAATTCGGAGAGCAGGTTACAAGCTTTGCGGAACCTTATGGAATGCTCACTTTCGAAGCGCCAAAAGAAATGAACCTGAAAGTGCTGAATTATTTATACGATGATCCTGATTTGAAATTTCAGTTTCTTACCGATTTGTGTGCCGTGCATTACCCGGACCAGAAAGGAAAAGAGTTGGCGATTGTGTATCATTTGCATAATGTACGGGAAAATGTGCGGATCCGTTTCAAAGTATTTACTGATATTCTTCAACCCGATGTATATACAGCAACCGGGTTGTTCTCGTCTGCCAATTGGATGGAACGGGAAACGTATGATTTTTTTGGAGTAAATTTTACAGGTCATCCCAACCTGAAGAGGATATTGAATGTGGAGGAAATGCATTATTTCCCATTGAGAAAAGAATTTCCGTTAGAAGATCAGACAAGAGAGGATAAAGATGATGAAATGTTTGGAAGGGGTTAGTATTACCCTTCTGGACGGAATAGTATCTTATGAAACAGCTGATGATTTAAAATAGTTTTTTTGAAAAGGAGTTCAGAAAACTTTATTGAAACTGTGATTTAGAACAGCTATGACAGAGCATCATATTAAATTGCCGGAAGGTAGTATTGAAAAAACAACTACTACGCTGAACCTGGGTCCTACACACCCGGCTACTCATGGTGTGTTTCAGAATATCCTGGAACTGGATGGTGAAAGAATCGTTTCTGCAGAACAAACGGTCGGATATATACACCGGGCTTTCGAAAAAATTGCAGAGCGGCGTCCCCTCTACCAGATTACTCCTTTAACTGATCGCCTTAATTATTGCTCGGCTCCCATCAACAATTTAGGTTGGCATTTGACTTGTGAAAAATTATTGGGAATCAAAACTCCGAAGCGGGTTGATTATCTCCGGGTGATTATTATGGAACTGTCGAGAATTTCTGATCATCTTATTTGCAATTCAATCGTAGGAGTGGATGCAGGAGCTTATACCGGTTTCTTATATGTGATGCAATACAGGGAATTGATTTATGAAATCTATGAAGAAGTTTGTGGTGCCCGGCTGACTACCAATATCGGAAGGATAGGGGGATTTGAAAGAAATTTCAATGACATTGCTTTTCAAAAACTGGAAAAGTTTTTAAGAGAATATCCGAAAGTATTAAAAGAGTTTGAAAATCTTTTTCAGCGTAACCGGATATTCATGGAGCGTACGATGGGAACCGGGGCCATCAGTGCAGAAAGAGCATTGAACTATGGATTCACCGGGCCCAATCTCCGTGCAACTGGTGTGGACTATGATGTGCGGGTGCATACTCCGTATAGCAGTTATGAAGATTTTGATTTTATTATTCCGGTAGGAACTACTGGTGACAATTATGATCGCTGGTTGGTACGTAACCAGGAAATGTGGCAGAGTTTGCGAATTATTGAACAGGCTTACCGCAAAGTTCAGGAATTCAAAGGCGCAGATGCTGAGGTGTATCATGCTGATGCCCCGGAATATTATTTACCGCCGAAAGAAGATGTGTATACAAAGATGGAACCCATGATCTGGCATTTCAAAATCGTTTATGGCGAAGTGAATATGCCGGCAGGTGAAGTGTATCATTCTGTGGAAGGGGGGAATGGCGAATTAGGATTTTACCTGATCAGTGATGGAGGAAGAGCTCCCTATCGTTTACATTTTCGCAGACCTTGTTTTATTTATTACCAGGCGTATGAAGAACTGGTAAAAGGGAGTATGCTGAGCGATGCAATAATTACTATGAGTTCGTTGAACTTAATAGCAGGAGAGATGGATGCGTAAAAAACATCAATTCATTGAACAGGTTATCATTGCTTGTCCAATGACTAAATTGTCTGATGGTTATGAATAAATTTTCAGAACAGAGGTTAAAAGAAATTGATAACGTCATTTCACGTTTTCCGGATGGGAAACAGAAAAGCGCTTTGCTTCCTGTTTTGCATATGGCCCAGGAAGATTTTGGTGGCTGGCTGAGTGTGGAGACGATGGATTATGTAGCTTCTTTACTCAATATTTTACCGATTGAAGTGTATGAAGTGGCTACCTTTTATAGTATGTATAACCTGAAACCGGTAGGTAAGTATGTTTTTGAAGTATGCCAGACAGGTCCCTGTATGACAAGAGGTAGTGAGAGCATTATTCAATACATTGAAGAAAAATTAGGAATCAAAGCAGGAGAAACCACAAGCGACGGGCTGTTCACATTAAAAACGGTTGAATGCCTGGCTGCCTGCGGATATGCTCCGATGATGCAAATGGGAAAATCCTATAAAGAACATTTAACAAAAGAAAAAGTAGATTCTATAATTGAAGAATGCAGGAATCATGCGGCAAAGAATAATTAGTGATGGAGATAAGAAATTGATATGGCAAGAAAATTATTATTAGAAAAAATCGGGATTGAGGGTATCCGCTATTATGATGCATACCGGAAAAGCGGAGGTTATGCATCCGTTGAGAAGGTTTTAAAAACCATGAGCCCGGATGATGTTACGAATGAAGTGAAGAAAAGCGGGTTAAGAGGCAGGGGCGGCGCCGGATTTCCAACCGGGATGAAATGGGGCTTTTTAGCAAAACCACAGGGAGTGCCCCGTTACCTGATTTGCAATGCGGATGAATCTGAACCGGGCACTTTTAAAGACAGGTATTTGATGGAACATATCCCGCATTTATTGATTGAAGGATTAATTGTTTCATCATATGCAGTGGGCAGCAACTGTACTTATATATATATACGTGGTGAATTTGGCTGGATCGTAGATATTTTGGAACAGGCAATTGCAGAAGCAAAAAATAACGGATGGTTGGGCAAAAATATCCTGGGCTCTGGATTTGATTGTGAAATCTATGTGCATCCCGGTGCCGGGGCTTATATATGCGGAGAAGAAACTGCATTGCTGGAATCATTAGAAGGAAAGAGAGGTAATCCAAGGATCAAACCGCCATTCCCGGCTTTAAAAGGTTTATATGATTGCCCGACTGTCGTGAATAATGTAGAAACCCTTTCTGCTGTAGTGCCAATTATAAATTATGGCAGTGAAGAGTATGCAAAGATTGGTATAGGAAAATCTGCCGGAACAAAACTGATATCTGCCTGTGGTAATATCAGTAAGCCCGGAGTTTATGAAATAGAAATGAATATTTCAGTTGAAGAATTTATTTACAGTGATGAGTATTGTGGCGGTATTGCCAACGGAAGAAGATTGAAGGCCTGTGTACCCGGCGGATCCTCTGTTCCGATTCTTCCGGCCAATTTGTTATTGAAAACGGCCAAAGGAGAAACGAGAATGATGACATATGAAAGCCTTTCGGATGGTGGATTTATCACAGGAAGTATGTTGGGGAGCGGAGGTTTCATTGTTTATGATGAAGATCAGTGTATAGTCAGGAATACATATTCATTTTCCCGTTTTTACAGGCATGAGAGCTGTGGTCAGTGTTCGCCCTGCCGGGAAGGAACGGGATGGATGAAGAAAATACTTTGGAATATTGAAACCGGAAAAGGAAAAATAAAAGACATTGATCTTTTATTCAGTATTCAAAGTAAGATTGAAGGAAATACGATTTGTCCTTTTGGTGATGCAGCATCCTGGCCGGTAGCAGCAGCGATTCGTCATTTCAGAGATGAGTTTGAATGGCATGTTACCAATGCAGAAGAAGCACAAAGGAGAAATTATGGATTGGCAGGATATGCGGAACCTTTGAAAGTAGCAGCCTCCTGATTTCCAGGTTGGGAAAATTATGAGGCTAATATATGTTGAGAAAAAAAAAATTATAAAAGAAAGTTCAACCCCTTTCGGGGAGATGGAGGGTGCTTATGGCAGAAGAAAAGAAATTAGTGAAAGTAACCATTGATAATTTGACGGTGGAAGTTGAGCCCGGAACTACCATTTTGGAAGCAGCCCGTCAGATTGGAGGCGATATAGTGCCCCCAACGATGTGTTATTATTCAACTTTAAAAGGAAGCGGGGGAAAATGCCGTACCTGTTTGGTAAAAGTTGCACAGGGGTCTGCTGCGGATCCAAGACCAATGCCCAAATTGGTTGCCAGTTGCAGAACAGCAGTAATGGATGGAATGGTTGTAGAAAATATAACCAACCCCGCAGTACTCGAAACCAGAAAAGCTGTTACAGAATTTTTGTTAATTAATCATCCTCTCGATTGCCCGGTGTGTGACCAGGCAGGTGAATGCGATCTCCAGGATTTAAGTTATGGTCATGGCGTAGATACCTCCCGCCTGGAATTCAAAAAAAGAACTTTTGAATTAGAAAATCTGGGACCCTATATACAATTGCACATGACCCGCTGCATTATGTGTTACCGTTGTGTTTATGTTGCCGATCAATTGACGGAGCAACGTTTGCACGGAGTATTGGATCGGGGTGATGAGTGCCGGATTTCAACCTATATTTCAAAAGCAATTGATAATGATTTTTCAGGAAATATGATTGACGTTTGCCCTGTAGGTGCATTAACAGATCGGACATTCCGGTTTAAAAACCGGGTTTGGTTTACTAAACCCATGGATGCACACCGTGAATGCAGCAAATGTTCAGGAAATGTACGGTTGTGGATGAGAGGAGAAGAAGTTTTCAGGGTAACCGGGCGAAAAGATCAGTGGAATGAAGTTCATGATTTTATTTGCAATGAGTGTCGTTTTGAAAAAAAGAAAGTAAGCGACTGGGTTATTGAGGGGCCCACAAAGGTTCATCGCCATTCTGTTATTTCGGCAAATAAGTATCAGAACCTGAAAACACCTAAGGAATTTTTGCCTGAAGTGATGGGCGGACGGGATCCAAAAATGTTAATGAATATTCATAAAGTAAGCGGTGTAAACGATCCGGAAATTGATTTGAGCAAAATACCGGGACCGGCCACATCCAAAATATTTGACAAGGAAGAATCATAATATTAACCGAAATGCATCTATTATCTATTGATTGGTGGTTTATTCTCGAGAAACTGGTATTGATATCATTCATACTCGTATTGTCGTTGGTGATAGCCATGTACACTACCTATGCAGAGAGAAAAATTGCCGGGTGGATGCAGGATCGTCTCGGACCAAACAGGGCAGGGCCCTGGGGCATTCTTCAACCGCTGGCTGACGGAGGAAAACTATTTTTCAAAGAAGAGATCATTCCGTTAGTATCTTCCAAATTTTTATTTATACTGGGTCCCTCACTGGCCATGCTTACGGCCATGCTGACCAGCGCTGTCATCCCGTGGGGAACTCCCTTGCATCTTTTTGGAAAAGATGTGCCCTTACAGATAGCTGATGTAAACATCGGCATCCTCTATATTTTTGGTGTTGTCAGCTTAGGCGTGTATGGCATCATGATCGGGGGCTGGGCCTCTAATAATAAATTTTCTTTGCTGGCGGCTATTCGTGGCGCTTCTCAAATGATTTCTTATGAACTCGCCATGGGATTGGCATTAATCGCATTATTAATGCTCACCGGTTCCTTACAAATGAGTGTGATTGTTGAAAACCAGTATAACCATGTATGGCATGTGGTGTATCAACCTTTAGGATTTATCATATTTTTTGTTTGTGCATTGGCAGAATGTAACCGTACTCCATTCGATCTTCCGGAAGCTGAAAATGAATTGAACTTCGGGTATCACCAGGAGTATTCATCCATGAAACTCGGATTTTATTTGTTTGCAGAATATATCAATATGTTTATCAGCAGTGCAGTAATGGCAACTTTGTTTTTCGGAGGCTATGATATTCCTTTTGTCAATGAAACACAATGGGGATTATCACAGAATGTATTAGCCATCCTGGGTTTTGTAGTATTGATGATGAAGATATTTTTCTTTTTATTCGTGTTTATCTGGATACGTTGGACCATACCACGTTTCAGGTATGATCAGTTGATGAACCTGGGATGGAAAGGATTAATTCCTTTATCCCTGGCTAATATGGTGATTACAGCATTAGTGATGTTATTATTGAAGAAGTAGGGGGATTGCATTTTCCGGGAAGATTAATGAAGCCGGCTTCCTGTTGAATGATTAGAGTAAAGTTGAATTTTAGATAAACGGTATCTGGCTTCTTAAAATATATATTTGTAAACTTTTTGAATAGCAAGAGATGATACAATTAACGCAGAGAGCAAAACAGGTGGATCGGCGGCCCATGAACTGGGTAGAGCGTATTTACCTGTGGAATGTGCTGATAGGAATGATGATCACACTCCGGCATTTTTTTAAGAAAAAAGTGACTATTAAATTTCCTGAACAGACACGGTATTATTCGCCGGTATTCCGTGGGTTGCATATTCTAAACCGTGATGAAGAAGGCAGGGAACGTTGTACAGCCTGCGGCTTGTGTGCTGTGGCATGTCCTGCTGAAGCAATCAGTATGGAAGCAGCTGAGAGATTACCCGGTGAAGAAAAATTGTACCGGGAAGAAAAATATGCTGCCCGGTATGAAATTAATATGCTGCGTTGTATTTTTTGCGGTTTGTGCGAAGATGCATGTCCCAAAGATGCTATTTATTTATCACAGACTTTTGCTCCTTCCAACTATTCAAGAAAAGGTTTTATTTACAAGAAGGAAGATTTGCTGATACCAGATCCTGTGACACAACCGGAGGAGTATAAAAAAGCATTGGGTGACCGTCCGGACAGAAAAAAAATATCAAAAGTAAACTGACCAATTATTTTTAAAGTAACTGCTAAAGAGAAATGGGTGTAACTCAAATATTGTTTTGGATTCTTTCAGTACTGGCTGTTTTCAGTGCACTGATGGTGGTCGCCAGTAAAAATCCTGTGTACAGTGTACTCTGGCTGATCCTGATCTTCTTTGCAATTTCAGGTCTCTATCTTTTACTTAATGCTCAATTTCTTGCCATTGTTAATATTATCGTTTATGCCGGAGCCATCATGGTACTGTTCCTGTTTGTGATCATGCTGATGAATCTGAATCGTGATAATGAACCACAAAAAAATAAATGGATGAAGTTTGCCGGTATTGTTTCCGGGGGTTGTTTGTTATTAGTGCTGGTGGCGGCATTGAAAAACGCAGAAACCAAATCTGCAGTTGCAGAAATGGGAACCGGCAATATCGGGCTTATAGAAAATTTGGGGAAAGCTTTGTTTAACGACTATGTAATTCCGTTTGAAATAAGCAGCGTTTTATTTCTAAGCGCAATGGTGGGAGCAGTAGTGTTGGGAAAAAAGGAAGCATCTCAGAACTCTTCATCCGGGGAAAGCTAAGGGGAGTTTTGATTTTTAATAGCGATTTTAAATCGTAGTTGTAAGAATTATTTATATAAGAGGACACAAATATTAAAATGCCGATAAATTATTACATATTTCTGTCGCTGACTTTATTCACAATAGGGATTGTGGGAATATTGATACGCCGGAATGCAATTATCGTATTCATGTGTATTGAAATTATGCTCAATGCCGTGAACCTGTTGCTGGTAGCCTTTTCCAAAATGCATCATTTGCAGGGTGCAGCAGCAATGCCCACGGCGGGAACCGATGGGCAGATTTTTGTTTTTTTTATCATGGTAGTGGCAGCAGCGGAAGTAACGGTGGGGTTGGCCATCATTGTTATGATGTTCCGGAATATTCATTCTATTGATATTAATTTTTTAAACAGACTAAAACATTAGAGACGGCAGTATGCAAAACGCTTTGCAATTAGCTTGGCTGGTTCCTTTTTTCCCACTCCTGGGATTTCTGATAACCGGATTATTCCGGCGTCAGCTTTCCAAAACTATGATTGCCATAGTGGGAAATGCTGTTGTATTTGCTTCTTTACTGGTTAGTGTTTGGATTTTTGTACAGGTAAAAGACGGCAATAGCTATGTTGCGGAATATTTCAATTTTATTTCTGCCGGCTCTTTGAAAATTCCATTTGCATTACAAATTGATGCCTTGTCCTCTTTATTCCTGCTTATTGTAACCGGCGTCAGTTTCATCATCCATTTTTACTCTGTCTTTTATATGAAAGAGGAAAGCAGGGAGCATTATGGAAGATTTTTTTCTTACATGAATCTTTTTGTTTTCTCAATGTTGTTGCTGGTTATGGGAGCCAACTTTGTCATTATGTTTATCGGCTGGGAAGGGGTGGGACTTTGCTCTTATTTACTGATCGGCTATTGGTTTAAGAATAAAGAATATAATAAAGCCGCTGACAAGGCTTTTATCATGAACCGTATTGGGGACCTGGGATTTCTTATTGCCATGTTCTGGATCCTGTCGAAAACCGGGAGTTTTGATTTTGCAGTGGTTTTCTCAAAAGCATCGGCATTAAGCACTACTGATGTTACCATCATTACGCTATTATTATTTATCGGTGCTACCGGCAAAAGTGCTCAGATCCCATTATACACCTGGCTGCCGGATGCCATGGCGGGACCTACCCCGGTTTCTGCATTGATCCATGCAGCTACAATGGTAACTGCCGGTGTTTACATGATCGCAAGAAGTAATGTTCTTTATTCATTAGCTCCCCTTTCTCAATATATTATTGCCATCGTTGGTCTTGCCACAGCTATCCTGGCTGCTACTGTTGCATTGAAACAAAATGATATTAAAAAAGTATTGGCTTATTCTACTGTGAGTCAGCTGGGATATATGTTTCTGGGTTTAGGTGTTGGCGCCTATTCTGCCGGGGTGTTTCATGTTATGACACATGCTTTTTTCAAAGCATTATTATTCCTTGCAGCCGGAAGTGTGATTCATGCCATGAGTGGCGAACAGGATATTCGTAAGATGGGCGGACTGAGAGGAAAATTAAAAACCACCTATTTTACATTCCTGGTTGGGTGTATTGCAATTTCAGGCATACCGCCCTTTTCCGGATTCTTTTCCAAAGATGCCATTTTACTGAGTACCTACGAACACAATAAAATTCTATATGTCATTGCCATATTCGGAACATTACTTACAGCATTTTATATGTTTCGTTTATTGTTTCTCACCTTCAATGGAAATTTCAGAGGAACGGATGAACAACATCACCATCTGCATGAAAGCAAAGCAGGAATTACACTCCCGTTAATTGTGCTGGCGATACTTTCATTTGTGGGTGGATTTGCAGACATTCCTGAAATTTTCGGTAAGGGTGGCAACAGGCTGACAGAATTTTTAGCTCCGGTAATTCCATTGTCACACGGCGCATCTGTTTCTCATTCTACTGAAATGATGCTGATGTTTATTCCTGCTGTTTTAGTGTTGTTAGTGATCGTATATGCATGGTACCGGTTCAAAAACTACAGGCCATCTGAAGAAAAAGGCCTGGGAAAAATCCTGGAAAACAAATGGTATGTGGATGAATTCTATGACAAAATTTTCGTAAAACCATTATATCAATTAGGTTCTTTTCTCAATAAAACATTTGAAAGATCTGTTGTTGACGGATTAGTGAATGGAGTGGGGAAACTCGTGAATTATGGCAGCCGGCAGATTCGTTTGTTGCAAAGCGGGCAAATAGGAAGTTATATTTTACTGATGGTGCTGAGTATGTTGTTTGTTTTTATAATTCAATTTTTCTTAAGAAAATAAATCAGGAAATAGATAAATAAATTATGATCCCGGTTCTGTTTATAGTAATTCCTTTAGTCAGTGGGCTGGCATTATTCTTTTTTAAAAATGAAAAACCGGCAAGATCATTTGCCTTGTTTTCTTCATTGATTTCACTGGTTATTTCTATTCTTGGTTTGACAGCCTTCAGCAGCGGCCAACACCTTCAATTTGCTGTCACCTGGCTTGGATTTCTGGGTAGCAGTTTTTCTGTAAAAGTGGATGGAATGGGCCAGGTTCTTTGCCTTCTTACAGCAGTTTCCTACCCGTTAATTTTTATTGCCACCTGGAAAAATCAATACCGGAAAGCCAATAACTATTTTGCCCTGATGTTACTGACACAAGCCGGCCTGATGGGAGTGTTTGTAGCGATGGATGCATTGTTATTTTATTTTTTCTGGGAATTAGCTGTTATACCGATGTATTTCCTCTGTTCGCAGTGGGGCGGAGAAAAAAGAATCCAGGCTACCATTAAATTCTTTATTTATACATTTCTCGGATCTGTATTAATGCTGGTAGGCATCATTTATCTCTACTCCAAAACACCGGAACATTCCTTCAGTATTGAAGCTTTTTATAAATTAGGTAAAACGCTTTCTTATGAAACCCAGGAATGGGTATTCTGGTTATTCTTTTTTGCCTTTGCCGTTAAAATGCCCATATTCCCATTTCATACATGGCAACCCGATTTGTATGAACAATCCGGTTCTTCAATAACAATGGTGCTGAGCGGGGTGATGGTAAAGATGGGTGTATTTGCCTGTCTTCGCTGGTTACTTCCGGTGGTTTCCATTGCTTCTTACAGGTGGGGTGATGTAGTTACTTCAATGGCTGTAATCGGGATACTGTATGCATCTTTAATTGCATTGAAGCAGGACGATCTGAAACGTATGGTTGCTTATTCGTCCATTGCTCACATCGGGCTCATGGGCGCCACCATTTTCTCTGAAACCTATGTCGGATTTCAGGGTGTTATGATCCAGATGTTTAATCACTGCATTAATATTATCGGGATGTGGATTGTAGTAGATATGATTGAGAAAAAGTGTGGTACCCGGAAAATTTCAGAACTCGGCGGATTAGCACAGCGGGCACCATCGCTGGCCATCTTTGCAATGGTCATTGGTCTTGCAAATGTTGCACTGCCACTTACTAATGCTTTTATTGGCGAGTTTATGATGTTCAACGGGATCTTTAGTTCATCAGTAACTCAATATAATATTGTATTCACCGTATTAGCCGGGATCGGAATTATCCTGGCAGCAATCTATATCTTAAATATGATTCGAAAAGTATTTTTCGGTGATCTTAAAAACAGTACAGCACGGGCAACTGATACAGGGTGGAGCGAGAATTTTGTTTTGAGTGTAATCGTAATCCTGATATTGTGGATGGGTGTTTATCCGGATAGCCTGTTGCAGCTGACAAAAGAAATTTCAGAAACCATTTTAAGTAATTCAGATATAACGTCATTATTAACTAAGCATTAGAGAGCGAAACTATGAATGCATTGATACTATCGGCAGTATGGGGAGTGGTTATGATGTTCAGCGGGATCTTGCTGAAACAGAGATCTGCTATTCGGAATTTTGCATTGGTAGGACTGGTACTTGTTTTATCGGCGAATATTCTCGAAATGTCCGGCACCGTATTCTTTCATATTGATACGAAAGGTATGCTGGTATTTGACCGGTTTTCGCTACTGGCAGGAACCATCATTTTTGCATCTACACTTCTTTATCTGATTGTATCATCAAAGGAAATCGAAAGAGTGGGTATTCATTATGCTGATTACCTGGCGCTGATCTTTTTTATTTTATGTGGCATTTCACTGGTGGTTTCGTTCAAATCCCTGCTGTTGTTATTTCTCGGTATTGAGCTTATTACTATTCCTCTTTATATATTGACCGGTAGCGATAAAAAAAATCTGAAAAGCAATGAGGCTTCCTTAAAGTATTTTCTGCTGGGCGCTTTTTCTACAAGCTTAATGCTTATGGGTATTGCTTTGATTTATGGTGTTACCGGGAGTTTTATGTCATTATCGGTTGGAGTTGTTAAAGGCGAACCTTCGGTCCTGTTGATTGCCGGCATGATTTTATTGTTGTTTTCAATGGCATTTAAAGCTTCTGTGGCTCCTTTTCATTTCTGGGCGCCAGATGCTTATGACGGAGCGCCTACTGTATTTACCTCATTCATGGCTACGGTTGTGAAGGCAGCAAGCTTCCTTGCTTTTATCCGTTTGTTTGAAGATGCTTTTGGATCCTTACAAAAGCAATGGCAGTTGTGGATGGCCATATTTACTGCAGCTACTTTGTTTATTGGAAACATAACGGCTATATTTCAACAGAGCGTAAAGAAAATGCTGATTTATTCCAGCATCTCACAGGCAGGTTTTATGATGTTGGCAATTTATGCAATGAACTCGGATGCCAAAGAAGGTCTTATAATGTATATAGCTGCATATTGCCTGGCAACTATCGGTCTTTTTGCTGTACTTGCTAAAATGAGTGATTATACTTTTGAAGGATTTAATGGGTTTGCAAAAAATCATCCATTGCTTGCTGCTACCATGACAATATTTTTATTATCGCTGGCCGGAATTCCTCTTACAGCGGGTTTCATTTCTAAATTTTATATGCTGAAAGCTGCGGTAAACACTCAACATAACCTTTGGCTGGTCATTTTTGCCGTTGTCATGGCGGCTGTTAGTATCTTTTATTATTTCCGGTTGATTCAGGCAATGTATTTCCGGGAAGGTACGGTTCCGAAATTACAAACTACCCCGGCCTTCAGGGTGACCCTGGTGTTGCTGGCTGCCGCTGTTATTTTGCTGGGTATTTTTCCAAACCTCCTCTTATACTGGCTGTATTTTTGATCAGGCTTCCGTTCATCAAATCCTTTCGGGGATGTTTGAGGTTTTATTAACTTCGGGACGAGTATATGAAGTTTCGTGACATTTTTTTACTGGCTTATCGTACCGTTCGCAGTAACAGATTACGAACAGGTCTTACTGTTGCCATTATTGCTTTTGGCATTATGGCACTGGTGGGTATTATTACTGCTATTAAAGCCATGAACCAGAAATTCATGGAGAGCTTTTCAACGATGGGAGCCAATGGATTTACGATTCGATATAAAGAAAGAAATATCCGGTTTGGCGGGGACAACAATTCTGAGCTCAAGGTGTCCAAAAAAACTGCACGAAAAGAAAAAAAATCCAACCTGGGGAAAATTATCACCAAGAGAGAAGCGGAGCTTTTTTTAGAACGATTCAATTTCCCGGCACTTAAAAGTATTTCTGTCTTTGGAGGTCGTTCTGCAATTGTATCCTACCGGGAGCGGAAAACAAGCCCCAACGTAGTTCTCTTTGGCAGTGATGAAAATTTTTTATTGCTGAATGGTTTTTCACTGAGATCCGGCAGGGATCTTAATAATACTGATGTGCAAACCGGCAGGAATGTTTGTATGATCGGCCATGATGTAGCAAAAACGCTGTTTGGTGAAAATGTGGACAGGGCGGTCAATGTAGTTATACAGATCAACAATATTCCTTTCCGGGTAGTGGGAGTATTAGATAGTAGAGGATCAACTTTTGGATTCAGCAGGGATAATCTGATAGTCACCAGCTATGAAAATGTAAGTCGGAACTTTCCCGGCAATTTTTCTTATACTATTGCCATAATGACCAATAACATCAAGCAGGTAGATGAAGCAATGGGCGAAGCTGAAAGTATCTTTCGAACGATCCGAAAACTGAATATTACCGAAGAGAACAATTTTGTTTTGGATCGCAGTGATAGTGTTGCTGAAAAGGCAATGAATACCCTGGGTTTTCTTACAATTTCTGCTACTGTTATTGGGCTGATTACCTTAATTGGCGCAGCTATTGGATTAATGAATATTATGCTGGTCTCTGTTTCTGAACGAACCCGGGAAGTAGGATTAGTGAAAGCACTGGGAGGAAAAAGTAATACCGTAAGACACCAGTTCCTGATGGAAGCAATTATTATTAGTGTATTGGGTGCTGTATTCGGTATTTTTCTTGGTGTGCTGGTGGGCAATATTTTTTCAATGGTACTCAATACCGGGTTCGTAGTCCCCTGGGATTGGATTTTATATGGCATCCTCATTTGTAGTATTGTTGGTTTGTTAGCCGGGCTATATCCTGCATTGAAAGCGGGGAGATTGAATCCGATTGAGGCCCTGAGGTATGAATGAATTATAGGTACAATCGCTTAATTCTGCTTTAGATTACAGGGAATTTTAATAGCTGAAACTTGTTCCTTATCAAAAAATCATTATCTTGAAATTCTTTCGTAAAAAAATTGGGGAAAGTGTGCTCAGGTTCCAACTTTTTCCTTAGCATTGTAACCCTAAAATCAGGACTTAAATTATTTTTAAATTTCAAAACACTAAAAACAAAAGATCATGGCTGAAACTAAACCAACTGCCACAGCATCAGTAAAGGCTACGTCAGTTCAGGCTAAAAAAAGCGGCAATGCCATTTCCTGGCTTGCACCAGTAATTTGTATCATTGCCGGGTATGCTATCTGGAGATATTTAATGGGATCTCCCGATGGTTTTAAAAATCCTGCCACGGAAGGCTGGTTCTGGCCCGAGCATAAAAATCCAAAAGACGCTTTTCACAGAATATATGAAGGAGGAATTATCGTACCGTTATTGATTGGTATGTTTCTGATGGTTATTACTTTTTCTATTGAAAGGTATATGACAATCCGTAAAGCATTAGGTAGCGGATCCATTGCTGATTTTATCCGCAAGGTCCAATATCATCTTGCTAATAAGAACGTGGATGCTGCTCTTTCTGAATGCGACAAACAAAGAGGCTCAGTTGCCAACGTTATGAAAGCAGGTCTTCGCCGGTATAAAGAAATGATTAGTGAACCGACAATGAACACAGACCAAAAAGTGTTCGCCATACAAAAAGAGGTGGAAGAGGCTACAGCCCTGGAATTGCCGATGCTTCAAAAGAACCTGGTATTCCTTTCCACTATTACTTCGGTAGGAACCCTGATCGCCCTGTTGGGAACGGTTATGGGTATGATTCGTTCATTCCAGGCATTAGGTGAAGAAGGCGGAGCCGGTGCAGCAGGACAATTAGCTGTCGGTATCTCCGAAGCGTTATATAACACAGCTTTGGGTATCGGTACTTCAGCTTTTGCTCTTATCATGTATAATGTGTTTACCACCAAGATTGATGCTATCACTTACGGCATTGACGAATCAGGATTTACATTAACTCAGAGCTTTGCTTCATTATATAAATAATGATGGTGCAGTTGAGTTATGGAAAAATGTAAAAAATACATCTTAGACTAAACTTATTGTAATATGCCGAGTGTCAAAATGCAAAGAAAAAGTACGTTTACGGACATGACACCCTTTGTGGATGTGGCATTCCTGATACTTACTTTTTTCATCATGGCTACAAAATTTAAGCCTCCTGAGCCGGTTGAAATAACAACACCCAATTCTGTATCTTCTGCTGCATTGGAAGAAGATGATGCGGTGATGATCACTATGGATAAGGATAATAAAGTGTATTATTCAGTATCTGTAGCTTCACAGGATAATCAGGGTATTATTACTGATATTATCAATATTGTGAATAAAGAACAGAATCTTAATCTGACTCCGGAAGAAATTGCCAATTTCAAGAAGACTCCGACAATCGGAGTTCCTTTCAGCCAGTTAAAAAGTTTACTGGATATGTCCCAGGAAGATCAGAACAAACAGGTTCAACCCGGAATTCCTGTAGATACAACCGGGGGGCAATTAACTTATTGGATTCAGTATTCGAAGCAGGCATTTGCCGGGTATCCGTTGAAATACCTTGTAAAAGGCGACAACCAGGCTAAATACCCCACATTTGATAATATTCTTTCAGCTCTCAAGCGGAATGAACAATTCAAGTATAACCTGATCACCTCTCCTGAAGACGCTCCTCCGGGAACGGAACTTTATAAGGAAAGGCATGAGGGAGGGGCAAAGCCGGCTAAGTAAAATTCATTTTTTTTAGAAATAAAAACTTTTTTATATGGCAAGTATAGAAAGTGGTGAAGATAGCGGGCACAAAAAAGGCCCGGGGGTAAAAAAAGCAAAAAAGCTTTCTACCCGTGTGGATATGACTCCCATGGTGGACCTGGGATTTCTTTTGATTACTTTTTTCGTCTTTACAGCAACTATGCAGACTCCTACAACAATGGATCTGAATATGCCGAAAGACACACAAAAGCAGGATGAACTGACCCAGGTTAAGCAATCCGGCGCTCTTACTATTTTGCTGGGCAAGGATAACCAGGTGTATTATTATGTTGGTGAATTAAAGCCTGATGCCTCCAATTTTCAGCAAACCACATTCAAAGGAATCCGGGATGTAATTATTAAGAAAAAACAGGAAGTAATTGATAACTATGTTCCCTCACCGGAAGATGATGCAAAAATCATAGAAAGAGCCAAAGAAAATGGTGATCCGAACTGGCAAAATGCGGCCAAAGACAGGGACTTTGTTGTCATTATTAAACCTGATAAAGATGCAACGTATAAAAACGCTGTTGATATCCTGGATGAAATGACAATCAATAATGTAAAAAGATTTGCCGTAGTAAAAATTGCCGATACGGAATACCAGCTTATTCAAAAAACGGAAGAAGCTGCAGGGGTCAAATAAAAATTTTTATGGATTCACAAAGTCAGTGCATCTAATTTTAAACCCATAAATAATGGACGCAAAAAAAATACTTTCATCGGATTTTCTTGACATTCTCTTTGAAGATAGAAATAAAGAGTATGGAGCTTATGAGTTGAGAAAAACCTATAACAAAAGGATAAGCCGTGCTTTAATTATTACGGCATCCATTGCCTTATTAGCTTTTTTGGGATCCCTGTTGGCGAATACAATTAATAAAGGAGTAAAAGAAACTAAGATCAGGGAAGTGACCGTTCAGGAATTAAAAGAAGAAGAAAAGAAGCCTTTACCTCCTCCGCCACCACCGCCGCCAAAGCAAGAACCGCCCAAGGTGGAAATGAAGCAGTTTACCCCTCCGAAAATTGTAAAGGATGAGGAAGTGCAAAAGCCGCCTCCTGAGCAAACAGAATTGAAAGAAGCAAAGATTGATGTGATTAACCAGGAAGGTATTAAAGATCTTAATATTGCTACACCCACTCAGATTGATGAAGGAAAACAAGTGATAGTAGAAAAGAAAGAAGACGATGAAAATAAGATTTTTGAAAAAGTGGAAATTGAAGCAAAATTTCCCGGAGGCGATCAGGGATGGAAAAGATACCTGGAAAGAAAATTATCAGGATTTAATCCTGCTGATAATGGTGCCCCGGCCGGAACTTACACCGTCTATGTTCAATTTGTCGTTGATAAAGCTGGAAAAATAAGTGATGTAAAAGCGTTGACAAATTTCGGATATGGAATGGAAGATGAAGCTGTTAAAGTAATTAAAAGCGGACCGGATTGGACTCCGGCAATTCAGAACGGACGGCAGGTAAAAGCCTACCGGAAACAACCCATTACGTTTGTGGTTCAGGAAGAGTAATAAAACGGAAAATTATATTTTAAAAACCCTGTTTCTTTTTGACACAGGGTTTTTTGTTTTTCGGGTTCGCCTGCCTGGCCTAATTTTGAAAATATATGAATCAGCATATAGGATGGGATGATACTATTGTGGCACCGGCTACTGCACCGGGAGTCAGTGCAATCAGTGTCATTCGCCTCAGTGGCAGCCTTGCTTACGAAATCATGGATTTTCTTTTTCCTTCAAAAAAAATTTCAGAACAGCCACCGCATACATTGCATGTTGGCTATTTAAAAAACGGAGAACAGGTGCTGGATGAAGTTGTGGTATCTGTGTTTAAAGCTCCACGTTCCTATACGGGAGAAGACATGGTGGAAATCAGTTGTCATGGTTCTCCATTTATTGTTCAGCAAATAATAGCAGCCTGCATCAGCCGGGGAGCCCGACTGGCAAAACCCGGTGAGTTTACACAAAGGGCATTTCTTAATGGTAAACTGGATCTTACCCAGGCCGAAGCTGTAGCTGACCTGATAGCCAGTAATTCTGTTGCTTCTCATAAAACAGCCTTGCATGCCATCCGGGGTGGTTTTTCAAAAAAGATGAAAGAGTTGAGAGAAGCAATGATCCGTTTTTCCGCATTAAATGAACTGGAACTTGATTTTTCACAGGAAGATGTAAGCTTTGCCGATCGCAATCAGTTTTATTTACTCATTGATGAATTGAAACGTACCGTCAGCCATCTTCTAACTTCTTTTCAATTGGGGAATGCTATTCGCAATGGCGTAAGCGTAGCAATTATCGGGAAACCCAATGCAGGAAAATCAACTTTGCTAAACACTCTTCTGAATGAAGACAGGGCCATTGTCAGTGAAATTCCCGGCACAACCCGTGATACTATTGAAGAAGTCATCAATATTGACGGAATCTTATTCCGGTTAATTGACACAGCAGGTATCCGGCAGCATACAAGTGATGTAATAGAAACTGCAGGTGTGGAACGAAGCCTGGCAAAAATGAAACAGGCTGACCTGGTTATTTATCTTTTTGATGTGAGTGATGAAAAGGAAGAAGTGGTAAACCAGGTTTTTGAGATGCAGAAAAATAATTTGAATTTTCTGCCGGTAGCTAATAAAATTGACAAGGTTGGAGAATCTGCAGCCCGAGAAAGATTTTCTGATATTGAAAAAATTGTCTTTATTTCTGCTAAAGAACATTTACATACCGAAGTTTTAAGAGAAAGGATGGTGGACACTGTACTTCAGGATAAACTGGATTTAGAAGATACCATTGTTACCAATGCCCGGCATTATCATGCCTTAAAAGAGGTGGAGAGCTCACTGGCAGATGTAAAAAAGGGGCTGGATGAAAATATTCCGGGAGACCTGCTGGCGTCAGATATCCGTCGTTGCCTGTACTATTTAGGTGAGATCACCGGCGAAATCACCAATGAAGATCAGCTGGACTATATTTTTTCAAAGTTTTGTATCGGAAAGTAATTATCTTAATCAATTCCTGTGACGATTTCAAAGCAAAGTATATTAAAGCAAACTTGTTAAACAATATTTCTTCAACCTGGCAGGTTTATTTTTTCTCATCTTTCTTCAATTTCTCCGATTCTTTTAGTATCTGCTTTTTTGCATTTTGCTCTTCGTCTTTTACACCTACGGCTGTTTTTAAAGTGGCAGAATCATCACTGAGAATTGTGGAATCCTGTTGAACCATTGTGGGGTTCATTGGAAGAGAAGAATCGCCGGTAGCAATGTCAGCTTTTTTTTCATTTGAATTACAAGCGGCAAAGGCAGCTATCAACATAACTAATAGCAACAATCGTGAAGATTTCATTTTAATTATTTTAAGAGTGATAAAATTAAATTTGAGCCTGTAAAATTAAAAACAAAGACATTACTGCCATGTTAATAACCTTTTCCGGTAATTAGTCTCAGTATTAGAACGCTGAATAGTCCATTAAGAAAATTGCCCTGTTAATCTTGATTATCAGGGCAATTACAGCGAATACAAATTCTTATGACCCGAAGGGGAAGAATCTTCCGGTGATTCAGGAAGCCTTACCCATTTTAGTGAACTGTCCTAAAATGGGAAAGACTTCAAAAGCCGAGAAGGGGCTACCTATCATGTGAAAAAAAGCTCAGGAATTCTTCAGCATACATTATTTTCTCCCCTTTCCACAATCAAACGAATAGGACATATCAAAAATATACCCATTATCGTATTCATATGTGATGGTTTGTGGATATCCTTTTGAATTAAAAGTCAAAGCTTTTGTGGTACTTGTACCGGATAAAACCATTCCGCCGTTCCCATCATCTGTATAGCTTTTCAGAACAGTTCCCACACCTCCGTCAACGGGGGCAATTACTTCTCCATAAATCATGTCAATCGGAAGCCATCCTTTTTCTCTTACCAGGTAGGCTTCGTTGGATGTGTATTTCCCTACATTCTCAATTACTTTATGATAGGAGAGTCTGCCATCTGCCCACCTCATAGTAATTTCCGTTACCTGGTTGATTGAATTATATTTGAACGTGTACTTCGAACTCCATTCAGGTGCAACGACAATATCCATAGAATGTTCGATTACCAATCCTTTTGGGTTGTACTTTAGGCCATGGACAACATTGAGTTCGCCACCGACATATTCTTCTAATTTAATGATGCGGCCCAAGGCATCTTTGGTGATCTTAATGGGTTCTTCCGGATACGATCCGGTATTGTCTTTATACTGTGTCGTCATCGAAAGGAGCGTACCATCTTTCAACCTTTTATAAAAGTAGGAAGTAGCAAAATCAATGTCTGACCCGTTATACATTGTAAAGGTGCTGGAGCTCAGGTAACCGTTGTTGTCATAGGTATATTGCCAATCATTATTCTTGACCCCTGAACTGATAGAAGCAGCACTCAAAACCCGGCAATTGTCCGGAACCGGGAAATAATGATCAAATTTTTTACAGGAGGCAATGGCTATGACCATTGATACAGCAAGTGATTGAAGTATTTTTTTCATTTCTTTTAATTTTTAAGTTTAGGAATAAGAGGTAAAGTTTTGTATTTGTTTTAGTGTTGACAATAATATACATGCATTATAATTGGTTCCATGTCCGACTTTTCCTGCCAGACCCAGTCGCTTGTAGGTGGGAGCTGGGATCGGGAAATACACTCCTCTGTCAATTTGTACGCAACTCCAAATCCCGGGATTAAAATTTAAAAAATTAGTAAGAGAACATTCCTTCCATTGACACATCTCTCTCTGCAGAGGCAAAGTTGCCCAGTACTTCAATTTTTAGTGTTCCTTTAGCACGTGAATACTTACCAGTACCACCAGTAATGGTGAGGCTTCCAATTACCTTAAAGTTTCCCTCAGCATCGGGATCTGGTGAATAAGAATCCTGAGTCATAAATATTTTGTCACCATTGGCAGTTTTGATGGTTACATCTCCGGTAACCTTGAGTGGTGAGGGGCCGGAAAGATCATAAGTAAGGGTAGCATCCAAATTGGCTTTTCCAATGGGAGTTCCCTCGCCAGGACCGACGGCACGATCTTTCTGTATGGGATTTTCCGGGCTGTTCAGGCTTTCGTTGATGGCAACAAAATGAGCTTTGAAAGGAATGGGATGCTTCAGGTTCCCGTCACTCTTTACACAACTGCTCATCAGCAACGTAGCTGCAATCCCAACTAATAATAAAAAATAGGCTTTGAAAAATATTCTTTTTTGAAAGCGGATAGCATCAGGGAAATGGAACCCGGATGTTTTCTGACTGTTTACTATTTTTTGTTTCATAGTAGAAAAAAGTTTAGTTGATTTAATGATTTAAAATTATTCTGTTGTATCTCGTGTTTTTTCTGAATTCGACCAGAGAAAGTAAATGGAAAACAGATAGCAGATTTGCCTTCTGAAGTTCCTTTAAGCGAAGACGAATGGCATTCAGAGATGAAAATTGTTGAATGGTAGAAAATCCGCTAAGGAGTTGAGAGATTTAAAAGATACAGTTTAACTTCGAAATAAATCAGTAACAAGGTGACCTTTCAGCGATTCTTGTTTTCTTACAAATTATCCCACAGATTCTTGCGGCATCTGGCTTTTTGGGTAGGGATTGTAATTGTATCAGCAATTCTAAGTATCGGAGATCCGCTCACCGGCTTCTATGGTGAACGAATTGTTTTCAGGGCAATACTATGCACAGTATGCCTGTTGCCTTTTTGTATCATTTTTTCTTACTGCCTTCTGTATTTTCTTTTTCCCGTTTACCTTAAAAAGAAAAAGTATTTTGCCTTTATAACCGGAATAATTTTACTGTTCAGTTTTGGATTGTGGCTCGATTTTCATACTACTTCTTTGTTTTTTACAATATCCGGTGCCCACCACCTGACTTCAGGACAAATAATCGTCGCCAGTTACAGCTTTGTCTGGTATGCTGCAGGAGCAGGGGCCATGGCACTTGGACTCAGATTCTTTAAGAAAATGTATTTGCAAAAAAAGGAAAACCTGATCCTGGCACGGCAGAAAACTTCCATGGAAATGAAGTTGTTAAAAGCACATATTCAACCAGACTTTTTATTGGGCACACTTGAAAATATTCACAGAGAGATTGAGGCAGGTTCTCAAACATCTCCGGTGATGATTATGAAATTTTCGGAGTTGCTCAGTTATTTATTATATGAAAGCGATCATGAACTTGTATCTTTTGAAAAGGAAATAACCGCAGTGAATGATTTTATTATTATTTCACGTTTATCGGGAGCGAAAAATAAAATTGATCTCAAAATATCGGGCGAGATTGAAAATAAATTTATTGCACCCAAATTACTGTTAACCAATATTCAAAATATCTTCTCGGAGGTTGAAGGTTACAAAGAGGATTTAGATTGGGTAGCCATACATATCTCCGTCGCCAACGATAAATTGATGCTGGAAGTCCTTCTTCAATTTGCGGAGGGCAATGATGTCAATTTTGATAGGCTGGAATCTTTTAAGAAATCTACACAACGGAATCTCAGTATTTTTTACCCGATGAATTGTTGTGTCTTTGATTTGCGCCGTCAACAGAATCAACTGCAAATGACGTTGATTTTAACTCTTTCCCAAGAAAATAATTTTCCTGAAAGGCCTAATAAAGAAATAATGAAAACAAACCAATATGACCCTGCATGAATTCATTTTTTCTAAAAACAAACGGATACGGTATGTCAGGCATATTGCGTTCTGGGCTACCCGATTTTTTTTCCTTTTAACAACTGCATTTGCCGGACTTTATTTTTTCCAACAGGCTACAATCCGGGAAAATATTTTTAAAGCAATTTTTTATGCGTTCTATATTGTTTCGGCCGAAGCAATCTATACCTATGCCATTGTGTACTGGCTCATCCCCCAATTTTTTAGCACCAGGAAATTCCTGTTTGCTACCTTCTTTGTTATTCTTTCTGCACTACTTGTCGCTGCCGAGGCTCCGATTTATATCCAATGGTATATGCTGGAAAACCTCCCAGCTTTTTCATTTGCCCTCATCTGGGAGTGTATTGCATTATCCACTGCTACTTCACATTTAATATGCATATTATTTATTGTAGGAGTGCTCTTTCGTAACTACTATTTCCTGATGGAAGAAAGAGAAAGTTTAATCAATGAAAACACGCAAGCTGAAATGAAGCTGTTGAAATCTCAGATTCACCCGCATTTTTTATTTAATACCCTGAATAATATTTATTCATTTGCCTTAAAAAAATCTGCAGTTTCGGGAGAGTTGCTTTTGAAGCTATATGATACACTTAGGTATATAGTTAGGGAATGTGATATCCCCAGGGTACCCGTTGGAAAAGAGCTAAAGTTTATTGAAGATTACATTGGTATTGAAAAGGTCAGATACAGTAATCGTCTGAAACTGGAATATGAAGTGAAAGGTGATATTCAAGATAAATGGGTGGCTCCTTTGTTGCTGATTCCGTTTGTAGAAAACGCCTTCAAGCACGGTGCAAGCAGGTCATTAATACAGCCCTGGGTTAAAATTAATATTTCAATTGAAAATGATTTTCTCAGCCTTCATCTCACCAACAGTATGCCATCGGAACACGCCAGGTTAGGAAAAAAAAGCGGCATTGGATTGACTAATGTAAAAAAGAGACTGGAACTCTTGTATCCTCACAATCACCAGTTGACGATTGTACCCGGCAAAGAAGTATTTATGATTAAATTGATGGTGCCGCTTCATTCTGCACTTGCACCAGGTGAGTTAAGCAGGAGTATCATTCCTTTTAAAGATTACAAACAAAAAATTGTTTATGGAGTCTAATCAAAAAATTACATGCCTGGTGGTTGATGATGAACCCCCTGCAATTGATATTTTAAGCAGTTACATTTCTTCTGTGTCCGCATTAGAACTTGTGGCCACCTGTAATGACGGTTTAGAAGGTTTGCAGGTATTAAGGCAACAGCCAATTGATTTGTTGTTTCTGGATATTGAAATGCCGCATTTGCTGGGAACAGATATGATAAGGACACTTAAAAATCCTCCTAAGGTCATCTTCACAACGGCTTACAGGCAATTCGCCCTGGAAGGGTTCGAACTTGATGCTGTTGATTATCTGCTAAAACCTATTTCTTTTGAACGATTCCTGAAAGCAGTTAATAAAGTGATGGATACTCATTTGAGAATAAGTGAACCGAAAAATTCCATACAGGAACTGAACGATTACCATGGGGGCGGATTCATAAATATTCGGGCTGACCGTAAGAACATCAAGGTAGCCATGGATGATATATTGTATGTAGAAAGTCTTAAAGATTACATCAAAGTAGTAACCAAAACAAGAAATATTGTAACCAGGCAATCTATATCATCCATAGAGGATATTTTAAAGGGAAACCGATTTATAAGGATACACCGGTCATTTATTGTATCAGTTGACAAAATCGAATCTTTTACCAGGGACAGTATTGAAATTGCAAAACAAGAATTGCCGATAAGCAGGATGTACCGGCATGAGGTAGAAAAAGTATTGAAGTGAAGAATACATATATTTACTAGTTTCTTATTCGCTTCAACCAAATACTCTAGGATGAAGAATGAACTCATCTCCTTATAACTATAATGCAACAGTCTAATCCGTGATACGATTAAAGGGTTTTTTTGTTATGTGCTCACTCCACCATCTTCGTCACCATCTCCGTATCAAAGTTCTTCAAAAAACTATCAATCAAATCTGCAGAATAAACTTTGTCTTTGCCTAGCTTATAACGGAACTGTACTCCAATAAAAAGAGATTTAGTTGATTGCGTTTTTTTGGAATGAGGAATAACAACCATTTCTTTATAAATCTCCACTTCCAATTTTTAAAGAACCTGCATAAGTATCTTCAAATAAAGCAATCTCTAACAGGATAGTAAAGGACTTATATTTTGAATCCATGGAAAATTTTGAATCATTGAATTTCCATTTCCTGCATAAGTAACAAAAGTCCCTGCCTTCTTTGCAATCGGAAGATTTAAGTGGTGCACCATTCAGGTCTAAGTTGTTGATAAGATTGACCCATTTGTCGAATAACGCCTTCGCTTCTTGTTCTGATTTGATAGAAGAAAGGCCTGAAGTGAGGTAATCGTAATCAGGATAATTCATAACTAAAGTGTTACCGACTGTGCCGGTGATGTTAAACTTTAAAGTTTTTCCGTCTTGTTCTGTTAGATTCTTGAACTTGTTAGGAAAATCTGTCATTATTTGCAGCATCTGCTTCTCCAGCAATTTCTTGTCCTGGGCATTAACTGAATGAACAAATAAAAGCGGTAGTAAAAACAAAAATATTCTCATATAATAATTTTTTATTCAGTGCAAAGTGAAAGGTAGTAATTTTTTTCACTGCACCATCTTCTTCAACGCATCCATATCAAAGTTCTTTTCCCAATTATTAAAGAGCCGTGCAGAGAAGCCTCTGTCTTTATTGATTTCGTATCGAAATTGTACTTCTAAGAATAAAGGTTTTGCAGGTTGCCCATTGTTGGAAATAAAGTAGGCAGGGTTTAAAACATAGAGTGCCGATTTATATTCTCCCTCTTCATCATAAAATCTGCCTAAGGCTTCCAGTATCTTGTCAGATTCTTTGAACTTTGTATTTTGATCTACTACAGCGGGTTTTTGCAACCATTCGGGTTTTTGTTTGGTCAGCAAATCTTTCAACTTTGCTTTTTTGGCTTCAGAAAATTTAGGATAGGCAATCTTGTCGGATTCTAAAGCATCTCTTTTTTTCTTCGCCCATTCGGCTGTTTGGTTGGCTATTTCACTTAATTGTTTTGCATTCAGTAATTCAAAATTTGCTTTCTCCAATTCCAGGTATGCCAGCATATCTTCTAAGTATTGTTTGCGGCTTACGGGAATCAATAAAGGCACACCGGGCTTAGTGATAAAATAATGACGGTCTATCCATTGGTACGAATTGGAGCCATGTTTATCATACCTGTTGCCGCCCTGCCAGTTTTCTACATAGCCATTGCCATTGTTGAGTTTAAGGAAATCAGCGTGTTTGTTTTTATAATCATCTGAGCGACCAGCAAGCAGAACTTCTTCTGAAAAATATTTTGATATTGGATTAGGATATTTGCTTGTTAGATCATCTGCAATATCATAACGTGGATTTCCATATTTCATTGAAAATTCACCTGTGCCTACGGGCTTTACACCAACGGGCGACAGATTAGGATTGATATCCACTCTGAAAACTGTTTTGTATTCATCTACAATTTTTGGTACATGTTCGGTAACATGGCAAACGTATGCATATACTCCCAGTTGGTAACCGTATCGGGCATATGCATTTTTACCATAATTACTGTTATCATATCTGGCAAAACTTACCCTTGCGGCACTACCAGTGAGTTTAAAATCCTTACGACTGTCTTCTTCCAATTTTTCAATAGCAATGAGGTTTTTCATCATCGCAGTTTTTTCGGCAGCAGTGCCTCTTAAACTAACCGGGCCATATTTTTGATTGTTATGGTCGGTATAAATTCCAGGCACATCATCTGCTGAGCCATTGCAAGGCACTTGTGGAGCGTTTATTTTTTTTTGAGCAAAGGAAAATACTGTGCTCAGCAGAAGTACCGGTAGGATTATTCTTTGTTTCATTGTTGAAATTATTATTAGAAAATTTGCCATTCAATAGAACTGCCAATTAATTTTTAGGTGACAGATTAAATATTTTTATGTTCTGGCCTGCATGAACAGCGTCCAAATTTAATCCGTTAGCAATACTCATAGTTGCAGTGATGCTTTCGGAACCAATAACTACAGGGCCTGCGGAGGCCTCAATACCTGCTTTGCCTTTCACACCCATATCACTAGGGATAAAATTACTGCCTATGGTAATAAACATTTCAGCGCCGGCACTACCTCCTAAAAATGGAGCTTCTATATTACCGCCCATACCCATGCCAATTGTAAATTCACCCGATTCATAATCTTTAGAAAGACTACCGATAATTATTTCGCCGCCTTCTATACTCCAGCCATCACAATCTGCATTAAATGCACCAGCACCCAATGCTATTTTATAAGAGAAAGGGCAATTTTGAGGATTTTCGTCTCCGTTTATATTTGGCTTTTTTGCTGCAGTTTGTTTTTCACAATTATATACTATCATGTGTGCAGCATTTAATGGCTGTATGCTACTGTAGTCGTCCACAGCTTTCAAAAGGTAATGTGCATATTGATAAAACTTTTGATTGTACATTGTTTGGTTGACCAAAAATCTGTTCCAGTACAATTGCTGATCAGTATAGTCATAAAAATCAAAAATATTTCTTGCTGTAAAATCACTCACCAATTCTGATGTCTTTTGCAAATATGTATTTAGCGCTTCCTTTTTTGCATTGCATGCTTCATATGCGTCAGGAATTTCTATACTAATTTTTGTAATCCTTTCCTTTAAGTCTTTCTCCATTTTCTGCATCTTTAGTAACAAGCTGTTATACTCAGAAGTTATACGCATAGAAAAATCAGTCCAGTATAAATCTGCCTGCGTACTCATAAACTTTGCCTTTTTTGCAAGGAAAGCATTGCTAGTAAAGCCACCCCATAACGCCAATTTCTGATTGTTATTCAGCTTAGCTGTTGCTTTATCAAAATCGCTGTTGGCTTTTCGCAGTTTCCTTATCCAGTCTTCTTCCGTGTGATGGATTTGCAATCTTTTGGAAAGCGTTTCTTCTACTTCGTCAAAGTTGAAAGCGCTGGGTACCACTTTGTATTTCTCAGGCGAAAAAACAGCCGGCACTTTTACTTTCATTGATTTGTAATTGAGTTTTATGTTTTTTTGAGTTACCAGTTTGTCTAATGTTTCGGAGTAGCCATTTTTCATCACTTTTTCAATGTAAGGTGCAGCGGCAGAAGGGTTGGAGCTGTTAGCTTCAATAAGGCCCATACCACAATTGGCAGAAACGTTATCTGAATTAGCAGACAGTGCCCGCATAAAACAGGTTTTTGCTTTTTCTTTATCCCCCATTGAAAGATAAGCTTGCCCCAAATTACTCTGCAACAGGTCCGATTTATATTTTGAATTTAAATATTCCAATAGCGGAATGGCATGTTGCGGATATCCGGATTGTTGCAGGATAGCGGCTATATTTTGCTGTGATACCGGAACATTTTTATTGATGATAGCAACAAGGATAGATGCATAAACGGCCGCTACAACATCCTTTTGCATGAAATACATAACAGGAATATTGTTCAATGCTGTTGACTGATTTTTGTTTGCATTAACCAGGAAATCAACACCACTTTTTGTTGCAGCATCAACATTTTCTGCAACTTCCGATTTCAATTTATTGAGATAGGCTTCATACTGGCTTGTATTGGTTATTTTAGGAATGCCATTCAATAATCCAAATTGTTTTTGGGGAATATCTGTACCCTGACTTGTTGCAATGCCAACAGATTTTTTGGAGGAGCCTGCTTTATTGTTATTCACCTGGTTAATGGCGTCATTCTTTTTTTGTCCCATGCCCATTGCATTCATCAAGCTATCGTAACCCTTTCGGGCTTCGGGACTCATCTTTGAAAGTTGTTCGTCGAGTTTTTTCTGAGCTTCTGCCATTTGTTTTTTATCCCTTTCCATTTGCTCTTTGGAAGGACGCTGGGCAAAAGAAAATACAGTAAGGAATAGCGCTATTGAAAAGAGGAATGTTTTTTTCATCTACTGTGAATTAATACCCTAAAAATAGGAAGGCGGTTTAGTAACGCAATCATTAAAAAAGATGATTTTTAAAAATTCAGGAATGGAAATGGTTAAAGCCATTTGTGGTGAATTTGGTGTCCATCATAGCCCATGGTTTATCCATAACCCTCGGTTTAAACCGTGTGTTATGATGGGCGCCGTGGGCTAATGTTTTCATTTAAACAACCCATTAAAATTTTCAGCTTTCGCTGAAGTAGGTTCAAAAAAAATCTGGTGAGATTGTAAATTATTTAATTGATAAATCCGGTTCCATTACAAACTTTACACCGTATCCTTCCCTTGCCGCTACAAAAGGTGCAAGGCGCCAATTCTCTCGTGTATTCATACTGTTTAGTAGCCGGATTAAATTTTTGCTGTTGCTGCCATGTTCTACCCGTTCCGCCACATAGTGTACATAAATTGTATCCTCCTGAACAGCTTGTACAGCGTTTACTTTTATTTGAAGATTTAGAGTTGCTTTTTTGGGTATTGTTTGAAGTGTTTGTGGAAGTTGAAGCATTTGTATTCTTACCGTTGCTTTTAATTTCAAAACCTGTTTTAAAACCCGGCGGGTTGTCGATTTTTGAAACTCCGTCTTCCCATTTTTGATATGAAAAGCTTGTTGGGTCGTTGTATGTTCCATCTCTCTCAGTTGTTTTTCGGGGGTCTAATAGCAATGCATAGCCATTACTGCCCGAATAGTATTTTACTTCAAAAGTGTAGGTTGTCTTTTCTGGTTTGTAGGAAGAAGATTTTAATCTGCTTCCCCAAAGATTTGGGTTGTTATCTTTCTTACTCCACCATTCGCCACTACCGTTCTGAGGAGTGATAGTGATTCGGTTGCCTTGTAAAGTGTAAGTTCCGGTTTCATACACAAAGAGAATCTCTTTCAAAAGTGTTGACCAGTTCTTTGCCCGGAAAATATAGGTTCCATTTTCATTGAATAAATATTCTCTTCTGTAATAACCCGCTGAGTACTGTGGATATCCATTGGCGTAGCCACTTGTTTCCAAATGATTATCGCACCAAAGGCCAACTAATGGTGAGCTGCTATTATTGTTTGTATTTGAAGTTGTATTTTCTGCTGTACCGGAAGGTGCCTTTGACAATTCCAGTGAATTGAGGAATGCTGTCATGTCATTCTCATACTGTTTACTGTTCAGCATGATCACCACACTCACTGTTTGTCCGCCGCCGGTGGCTGTGAGAAGAGTTGCCATTCCGGTATTATCTCCATCGGTATAGTTTGCTCCACCGGAGACAATGTCCCATCCATTATCTTTCGCCGGTTCTTGCATTGTGGGTTCACCATTTACCTGCACAGTAGTTTTTACCAAACTTTCCCAATTGGTATTAAAATTTTCATTCGCTGAACCAGTTGATTTCATTGATTTAGTAATGACCGCAATGAAATAACCTCCAGTATTTTTATCAGTAACCGATAACTGAATGCCACCTTCATGTTGCTGCTGTTGCCATCCCGCAGGGGCAGAATAGGAAACAACATCAAAGGCTTGCTTTTGGGCAAAGCCACAAACAACAGTCAGCATGGTTAATATGACAAGGATTATCATTTTCATTCCTAAAAATATTTATTGGGTAAAAATAGTTTTGGAGGATGTGTGGGGCAATCATTAAAAAAGATGATTTTTAAAAAATCAGGAATGGAAATGGTTAAAACCATTTGTGGTGAATTTGGTGTTCATCATAGCCCACGGTTGAAACCGTGGGCTGTGATTGTCACCAATATCCTGCTGTGTTTTATTACTGCTTCCTATTTCAAAAAATCACTTCCAAAATCCGGGATGGATGGCCCTGAAGCGTTAAAGCCGCTGCTCACACTTATCTCTTCTGTGAATAAATTTACACTGGCGCTTCCACCATAAGGCCCTTCTAATGTTGCACCTGCCTCGCCTTTCACAATTAAATCAACAGGATTCATATTCCTATCAAATTTAATGGTGGTTTCAACAGAAGCACCTACTTTGGCTTTGAGGTCTTTGGTTATTTCGAACTCTTTTTCCTTGCCGGCTTTGGCAGAAATACTGTGCCCGGTTGCTTCCCAGGTTACAGGGTCTATGCTTTGTGTATAAGTAAATTTGCCGGCTTTAAAATCCGCATAAACTGACCAGCCGGTACAACTCATTTTGAAGCCTGTTACCGTAAGGTCAATTCCAAAATCCAATACACAATGTTCTATTTCCCAATCATGTATTTTTCCTTTGTAACTATTTCTTATTTGATCATAGCTACATGGCTTTGTTAATCCTCCTTCAACATGTGTAGGAAAAAGTGAGTAGGCCATAGTATATATTCCCTGTAAATAGGTTAAATAAGCTGTGAAATTCACAGCCGCAGGATCCTGCTGTGCAGCTTGCATCACTATACTGTTCCAAAAAAGATATTCCTGAAGGCGCTGTTTCAACAGGCTTTGCATTTTGTGGATATACTCATTATTGATCAATGATAATTCATTAAACCATACTACCTGCCTGCTCGACTTTAAATTGCATAATTCTTCTTCTATTTCTATTGCCCTTGCATTTTCTTTATCATGCCCTTCACCAGCATTCAACGATCTGTATTCTTTCTGCAGTGCATCTATTTTATTATCAAAATTCCCTTTCAATGCCTCTTTCAGTTGATTCTCCTGGTGCAGTCTTATTACATCTAATTCTTTCATGCGGTTGTAGTAAGATTTACTGTATTGCGGATTATCAATACTGGCAAGCATTGTAGCACCCTGCGCTGCGAAAGGCTTCTCACTAGATGTGTACAGGGTATTTGAATTCCCGGGCTTCCCCATATTTTCATACATTTCCTGAATCTGTTTTACTTTTTTTTCCTGGCTGGCCATTGCCATCTTCTGGAAATTTTCGTTCAATTCCTGGTTTGTATTAATTGCAGCGTTGATGGTTGCATCAAGGTCCCTGAAATATTTTTCAATCTCGGCATCCCTTTCTTTTGCTTCTGCATACGAAGTAGGCACTTGCGGTACAGCAAATGTTTTGGTAACACTAACATCTTTATAAAACTGTTGAAACCGGCTCCTGATATATGGCGACAAATCTTTGCCCGGCGCCACCTGGCTCAACAGATTTATATTTTCCGAAGTGGCTCCTCCATGTGCAATTGCTTTTTCAAGATAGTTGCCACAGAGTGTAGGATTACCCTGCTTTTGTGCAATGAGTGCCATCGAACGATAGGATTCAGCTTTGGTAGAATCTTTTGCAATGGCAGATAAGAAAAGCGGTTTTGCTTTATCCACATAGCCCAGGCTCAGGTACGCCTGCCCAAGGTTGTTGAGCAATGTGCTGCTTTTTGGAACAAATTTTTGAATGTAAAGCAGTAGCGGTAAAGCTTTGTGTGCATATCCTGAAATGGTAAGCAATGCACCAAGGTTATTGATGGAAGCATAATCATCCGGATTAATGACGCATGCATTTGAAAGCAGGTACAAGGCTTTGTCCAATTCATTGTGCGTCCAAAATACCATTGCATATTTCCCCGTTTTCTCTGCATCGTTCAGTAAATTTTCTACCGATTTTACATGGCCGGGTTTCATTGCCTGTTCTGTTTGTCCAAAAATTGTTTGCAGATACATTACCAGTTTCTGTTTGCTGGCAGGTGTAGCCGGTATTACCAACTTAGAAATTTTATCAGGAATTTTATTGGGGTCAGCCTTTGGCATCATCGCCACACCGGTGCCACCTTTTTGCATCGTCTTCTGTGCTGTTTTCAATGTTTTTTCAATTCCCATTTTTTCCAGCATGGCCCGCTGCTCCGGTGTCATGTCTTTTTTCATTTCTTCTAATTCCTTCATGGATTCCTCCAGGCCTTCCTTTTGTTGAGCCATCGCAAATATTGGCAGCATCAACAGTATCATCAGTATTTTTTTCATGCGTTTTATTTTTAGAATGTTTGCAACCGAAATCATTTTACAGGTGTAGCGCTTTTAACATGAATATTGCTGAGCATCATGGCAGGTTCGCTGCAATACCAGCCATAGCGTTTAAAGGTTTTCCCCGCAGGCAATGCATTATCATCATGCATTACTTCTTTACCATTTACAGAAACAGAAAGGGAAGCGCCTTTTACCGAAACGGTAATATGAGCGGCACTGTTTTCTTTTAGATTTTCAATTCTTATTTTCCGTTTGTCTTTCTCGTAGCCGGGCAGGTAATAACGTTTCTCAGATTCAATTTCACCACTCATAGCCAGTGAAAAATCAATCCCGTTGCTAACAAGGTCACTTAAATCAAGTGGTGTACTTTTCCTGGGATTGGGGTCATCTGTATCCAGCCGGAAACTAAAATTTACCCGTTTATTACTAACATCTTTTCCGAAATACACATCATAACTGATGGTAAAAGCAGCGGGAAGTGACGGTTTAAAATCAGGATAAAATGTATATCCATTAGGAAGAGATATCCACTTTCCGTTTTGCCCGTTGATAGTGTTTAGGGTTGCATTGACAACCCGGCCTCCGTGATCCCCGTAAGTGTGCCAGTTTTTTGCAGAAAAGGTGCCGGCCGGATAGCCATCAAAATCTTCATATAAAATTGTATTAGCATCTTTATTTTTTGCGGCTGCAGTTGCTGAAATTGTTACAGGTGCTAAAAAATTATTTCCTGTTGATTTTGCAGGTGCATGTAACGGTGCGTAAACCATACTCTTTCTTGCATCAGGCTGCGACAACCATTTGGCTACAAAATCATAATTGAAATTATGTAACATAGAATAGACCATGTGCGGAATACCTGTACCAAACTTTGTATCAAATTTTGAAGGGTTACCTTCAATATCCCCGTTCATTGCCGCAAAATCAAAATATACCCAAAGAGGGTTGTCTGTTTTTGTTTGGTCAATAGTTTGTTTGGTTGTAGTAACCAGTATGCTGTATTGAGGATATGCTTTGTCAACAGGCTGCCCATTTATAATAGCTTCCGGATTCAGCAGGGAATGGCCGTTGTCATCTTTGATAGAAAGGTCATTTCTATAATTGCCTTTTATTTTTACCACTTCATTGTAATAAGGCTTTAATCTATCTAACGCTTGTTTTACAATGTCTGCGGAATACGGATTTTTTTGCATGATACCTGGGTAAGCTGCCATTTGCTGTTGAATGTAAGCAACCGCATCTTTTACCAGCACCGGCTTAAAAGGCCAGTTCCCGTTTTTGGGCACTACAATGCCAACTTTGAAAATTTCTTTTCCCTTGTTGTGGTAATGTTCTAAATAGGTACGGTAGTTATAGAGGTTGGGCTGAATTTTTTTATCAATACCTTCTTTACTCAATTGGGCCTCATCATCGCCACTTGCAAAAGCTGCCTGTTCCGATAAAAAATGTAAGCCACCAGGGTTAAAGTCTGTGATATATGTACCCGGAAATTTATTAAAATCTACATTCAGCCTTTCACCTTGTTCACAACAATTCAGGTCAATTTTCCCATTTAAAAAATGTGTTTCATAACCCAGGATGTGAACGCCATAGCTTTGTAATGGCCCATTGGTTCCTAAATACCATCGTCCATCATTTTTCTTAATGGTACGCATTGCCAGGCCACGGGGAAGGTAGGATTGCTGTATCCAACTGATGAGCATATCCGAAGCTTTTTGTTGCCATGGTGAGTAGATAGCTCCATTTGCATATTGGCTTTTTACAGGCTTGTAAACCGCATTTGCTTTTATCGGATTGATTATATATTGCCAACCAACAACGGAGTCACGATTAAGCTCCTGGTCGGATTGTGCAAAAGAGAAAATTGAAACAAAAACAAACAATGTGAGGGCAAAAGTTTTTTTCATCGCAGGTATTTATTTTCTTGTAAAAATAGAGGGGACGGTTAGCTGTTGCAATCATTAAAAAAGATGATTTTTATTTAATCCAATCCAAATAGAAATGGTTGAAACCATTTGTGGTGAATTGGGTGTCCATGATAGCCCACGGTTTAAACATTAGCCCACGGTTTAAACCGTGGGCTAATGAAAAACGATTTTATTCAAAACCGTTTCAACGGTTTTGTTATATTCGAAGAAGCAAAAAAATCCCCGCCATGCTGCATTCATTCGTAAAAATATGGATACATGCCATTTGGGCAACCAAAGAAAGGGAACCATTGATAAAACCAGCCATCGAAAAAAATATTCATGAATACATGCGCAAGGAATTTGTTGACATGGATTGCCCGGTAAGAATTATCAATGGAATGCCTGATCATGTTCATTCTCTGTTTTTGCTCAGCCGCTAAAAATCAATAGCTGAGGTTATCAAGCAGGTGAAAGGCGGCAGTTCTCATGCTGCTAATGAACAAGACCTGATAGCAGAAAAATTTGCGTGGCAAACAGGCTATGCAGCCTATTCCGTAAGCGAATCACAATTAGAAAAGGTTTACAATTATATCAAGAATCAAAAAGCTCATCATGCTAAAAAATCATTTGCCGACGAATACGATGAATTTTTAAAATTGTATGGTTTTGAGGAACAGGAGTAATTTCGGGATTTCTGTATAAAAATGGTTGAAGCCATTTGCGTGGAATTTGGTGTCTCTCATAGCCCATCATAGCCCACGGTTTA
>JAFDYJ010000032.1 GCA_018267515.1 Bacteroidota bacterium
CACTTCTCTTTTTAGCATTGTACTCGACGGCGTATTTGTCGAGAGCAGTGAACATGTGACGCAGGACATTGTCGTCACGCAGAAGCTGGATTTTCAGCTTCTCATTGAAGTCGGATGGCGCTGTAAATTCCAATAACCAGTAAAGACCGGTAGTCTTTTTCTGGATCGGATACGCCAGTGATTTTAATCCCCAGGGATTTTCTGCTACAATATCTCCGCCATTTTCTTTGACGAAAGTAGCATACCTCTTTTGTTCTGCTTTGAATTCATCATCGCTCAGAACAGGGGTAAAAATCACCATCAATTCATAATTGTTCATGACCCTGTTTTAAATTTTAAAAAATAATGGGTCGCAAAGATAGTGGTTTTGTGCAGTAAACCGAAGAAGAAAAAAAGAAAAAGCTGAGGAAATAGCACTAGGTTGATCTTTTGAGATTCAATGGGTTAAATGATGGATTTATGTCATTATCATTTCTATGTGTAATTTCAGGTGTTAGACTCTGTTTTTCCATGATAACTGCTTTTAGCCTCCGAATAGGATGGATTTCTTGCAAAACTTTATAATCGAATTGCTGTAAAATATCCTGGTGTACCGGGATAGCATATAAAAACCAAATGGTACGTGGATGGTTCTTAAGTGAGGTTTCAATCTTTCCTAAAAAGTTTCTGAGTATGTCCTGATTAAATGGATTGGACATAAAAAAAACAGTATCGGCTGATTGTATTTTGTAATTCAGAACATCCTGGCATATAACTTTCCATTTCAGATTTCTGAACTCAGGCTCAATTTTTTTCATATTCATTTCTGCCTCTTTGCATAATTCTTTTGCAAAATCAATACCTGTAACAGACGAAAATCCAAAAAATGCAGAAACCACCATCACTCTGCCTTTTCCGCAACCCAAATCTATGAGTGATGCAGCATTGGAAACATTCCTGAATGATTTCAAAATCTTTTCCAATAAATAATAACTCACTGCTTCGTAGGGTGAGCTTTTAGAGATATCGCCTTCTATGATAGTAAGACTTTTCAGATTTTCAGGCTTGATTGTATTAACCCGGTATTTGGAGCCAAGTTTTAAATCATGCCATATAATAAAAAGAGCCAATGAGAGATTCCAGTTAAATGACAGGTAGAAAAAGTAATAAATCGTATGGAAAAACTTTTTCAAGATTCGCTGGTTCTAAAGTCAATTATTCGTAATTGTAATGTTTTTTCTCCGTTCCATTCATTTTCATTAAGAGTGAAAACAAAATCTAACGTTTTTTTTGATTCTAATAAATGAAATTTATTTGCCATTCCGAAACCGATACCGGTGAAAACATGGTTTCCCTGCCGCAGTGAAAATCGAATATGTTCTTCTTTTACAATTTTTGAATAGCCGGTATCCATTACTTTTTTTGCCAGGAAAACCGGCCTGAGATTATCTGGTCCAAAGGGTTCCATCTGGGTAATGATGTTATACATTGGCCATTGTATATCCTCAAAAAAGATTTCAGCATCAATAACAATTTCCGGAATCAGAAGTTCAGGGGCGATGGTAGTTGAAACAATTTCTTCAAATTTGTTACGAAATGCTTCAATTTTTCCGGTCTCTAAGGTCATTCCGGCAGCAGCGAAATGTCCACCGTATCCCAGCAAATATTCTTTACAGGCATGAAGAGCTTCATAAAGATTAAAGCCCGGAACACTTCTTGCACTTCCTGCTGCATAATCACCGGATTGCGTCAAAACCACTGTTGGACGATAAAAGTGTTCAATCAATCTTGAAGCTACAATTCCCACTACTCCCTTATGCCAGTGTGGTTGATAGACTACTGTTGATTTTCCATTAATCCAATTTTTATTGCTATTAACTAAAGCCACCGCTTCCTGGGTAATTGCTGAATCTGCTTCTTTGCGATCAGTATTATCACTGTGAAGTAATTCTGCATAGTTTAATGCTTCTTCATAAGTTTCGGCAATAAACATTTGAACCGCTTTCCGGGCATCATCCATTCTGCCGGCTGCATTCACCCGTGGAGCAATCATGAAAACCAGGTTATTGATGTGAAGCGTTTTTGTCAGACCGCTTAATGTTGAAAGTGCTTTTATTCCAAGGTTGGGATTTTCATTTACTTTTTTCAGTCCATGAAATGCCAATATCCGGTTTTCACCTGTCATAGGAACTATATCTGCAGCAATAGCGGTTGCAACCAAATCCAAATATTGATTAGGTATATCATTAGGGAGGTCTAACTCTTCAGCAAGGGCCGTAATGAGTTTATATGCGACACCACAACCGCAAAGGTCTTTATAGGGATACGGGCAGTCTTTTTGTTTCGGATTCAATATTGCTACTGCCGGTGGTAAGATATCATCCGGTAAGTGGTGATCGCAAATTATAAAATCAATACTCTCTTTTTTTGCATAAGCAACCAACTCCGCAGATTTTATCCCACAGTCTAAAGAAATAATGAGGGTGAAGCCTTTTTCCTTTGCGTAATCAATCCCTGCCTTACTAACGCCATAACCTTCCCTGTACCGGTGTGGGATATAGAAATCCAGCATGGGATGAATTGTTTTCAGGAACTGATACATACACGCAACTGCTGTAGTGCCATCCACATCATAGTCGCCAAAGATTAAGATTTTTTCATTATTTTTTTTTGCAAGAAGAATCCGCTCTACGGCTTTGTCCATGTCTTTCATCATCCATGGATTATAGAGTTGTTGAAGTTGAGGCCGAAAAAAATCTCTGGCATTTTCAAAAGTAAGAATGCCTCTTTGCACCAAAATTTTGCAAATGGAAGGATGAATTTTTAAACTATTCCGTAATAAGGAAACAGTTTTCTCATCAGCGTTTAATATATTCCATCTTTTCAGCACTTACAGTTTAATTAGTATTTGCGATCAGTAACGAAGCGAACTAATTCTTCCAGGCCTTTGCGGGCCGGAGATTCGGGAATCTGGTGAAGAATATTTAAAGCTTCGGTAGTATATGATTTCATTTTTTCCATAGCATAGGTAATACCACCGGATTCTTCTACTTTTTGGAGAAGCCATTTTATTTTTTCTTTATCACGGTTATAATGTTTTATAATACGGATCATCTGTCTTCGGTCCGAAGAATTAATATTATTCAAAGCATAAATTACCGGGAGAGTGAGTTTTTTTTCTTTTATGTCATTGCCGGTGGGTTTGCCGATTTTTTCGCTGGCATAATCAAACAAATCATCCTTAATTTGAAATGCAATACCTGTTTTTTCGCCAAAGAGAGACATTTTCTCAGTGATCATTTTATCCTCAGCGGAAGACCAGGCTCCGGCAGCACATGCAGAAGCTAATAATGATGCAGTTTTATTGCGGATAATTTCGAAATAGACTTCTTCTTTAAGATTCAACGATCTTGATTTTTCAATTTGGAGCAATTCCCCCTCACTCATTTTTCTGACGGCATCAGATAAAATATGCAGAATCTGGTAGTCATTATTATCTAATGACAGCAGTAGTCCTTTTGCAAGTAAGTAATCACCTATAAGAACGGTGGCTTTAGCTTTCCAAAGTGCATAAACGGAAAAAAAACCTCTTCGTTCTATTGCATCATCTACGACATCATCGTGGATAAGTGTGGCTGTGTGTAATAGCTCTACAAGGGAAGCAGCCCTGTAGGTAGTGTCGGTGATTCCACCACAAAGCTTAGCCGAGAGCAAGACAAACATAGGTCTTAACTGCTTACCCTTCCGTTTAACTACATAACGCATAATGCGATCCAGAAGGGGTGCCTGGCTTTTAACGGCATCTCTGAAATGAATTTCAAAGGTCTTTAGCTCGGCTTCATTTAGTCCTGTAGGTATATTCATGATAAAAGTCCGGCAATTTACGCCTCAAAAAATTATCGGGATTTAAGACACCTTTATTCTCTATTTCTGAGTTAAGTAATTGAACGTTATACACACTGTGTTATAAATATTTAAATTAAAAATTTGGTATTTAAGCTTCAATCTCTATTTTTGCCAATTATTAGGACATTGTTTTTCATTAATCTTAATCCTTAGTTATGGCAAGCAAAAAGTACACATTTCTTGCAGTATTATTCTGCATGTTATCTTCTTTTGTTTTTGGACAAACGGTTGGGTCCAGTTATGATGTAAAAGACACATCATTGGTACCCACTAAAAGAATGCCTCAGCATTCTGAATTTTTAAACGGGACTTATAATTTTCCCGCAAAACCCCGTAATCAGTGGGAGGTTGGAGTAAAGGTTGGAGCATTTACCGTAAGCGGTGATGTACCTGCTCTTTTCCCGACACCTGGATTTGGTGTTCATGTTAGAAAAGCATTCGGTTATATTTTCTCAATGAGAATGGAGTATATGTATGGAATCGGAAAGGGCTTGAGCTGGCTTTCTTCTGAAAATTATGCTCATAATCCTACCTGGGTTAATGCCGGATATTCTGCGCCTTTACGAATCGGAAACGGTCAAATAGTTTCAACTGCCGGACGTCCCACATTTGATCCGATTTTTTATAATTACAAAACTAATGTTCAGGATCTTTCTTTGCAGGGCGTTGTAACGTTGAATAATATTCGTTTTCATAAATCCAAGACCGGGCTTAATATCTATGCTCTTGGAGGAATAGGAGGAACTATTTATGAAACTAAGGTCAACGCCTTAAATGGCACTTCAAGATATAATTTTGCTTCCATTACAAATTCCGGTATTTATAAAAACCGTAAGGATACCCGTAAAGCTTTAAAAGACCTTATGGATAACAGCTACGAATCAGCTGCTGAAAACGATGGTACCCGCCGTCCCAAATTGTTCGGGAAAACATTTCTGCCTACAGCTACATTTGGAGCAGGTATCGCCTTTAAACTTAGTAACCGTCTTAATTTGGCGATTGAAGACCGCTGGACTGTTACCCGTAACGACTTAATTGATGGTCAACGCTGGCAGGAGCATCCGGAAGGTGATCCTGTATTGACCGGACAATTTGAAACTTATAACTATGCAAGCGTTGGTTTAAATATCAATCTTGGTGCAAAAGCTGTTGAGCCGCTTTGGTGGTTGAATCCATTGGATTATGCTTACAGCGAAATTCGC
>JAFDYJ010000033.1 GCA_018267515.1 Bacteroidota bacterium
ATTTTTCTGCATCATTTCCTGGTCTAAGCCGGTCATCGTTATGGTAATAAACATACCCCCGATAATTTGTTTCAAAAAGAAGCCGGGACTGTTTGCATCATTTACAAAAATATTTGTAAGTCCTCTTTCATTCAATGCCTGCAGGGTAGAGCCTAACGAATGACCCATATTATTCATCACATAAATTATACATACAATTAATCCCAGTAGCATAAATGTTGTTTGCAGGGTGTCAGTAAAAACAATCGTCTTCACTCCACCCTCATAGGTATAAAGCAGAATCATCAGCAGTATAACAAAGGTTGCCACTTCAAAACGGATATTCATTTCTTTCAGAATGAAAATCTGGAGAACATTAATTACCAGATAGAGCCTGGCAGTAGCACCAAGTACCCTTGAAAAAATAAAAAATAACGCTCCCGTCTTATAAGAAACCATTCCAAAACGCTGTTGCAGGTAATTATAAATAGATGTCAGGTTTAACTTATAATAGAGTGGCAGCAGAATATAGGCAATAACTATATAACCTATAAAATAACCAATTACAACCTGGAAATATGCAAACCCTGATCCACCTACTGTTCCCGGAACTGAAACAAACGTAACTCCTGACAAAGAAGTGCCGATCATTCCAAAGGCCACTAACATCCAGTTGGAGTTTTTGTTACCGATAAAGAAAGATTCATTGTCCGAATTCCTTGATGTGATCCAGGCAACCACTAATAACAAAAGAAAATACCCGATGACAAAAGAAAATAGTAATACCGGAGACATAAACAGTTTTCTAATTCATTTTTTTAATAGATGTGCATTATTGAGTTTTGAAGATAAACAAATTTACTTTCCTTTTGCAGAGAATTTATCAAAAATGCGCATTCAATCACTTGCCGTTTTTTGCGGTTCGAAAGACGGAGCTGATCCAATTTACTCAGACCATGCTGCCCAACTGGGCCAACTGCTGGCAAAATATAACATTACACTGATCTATGGAGGAGGTGGCAAGGGAATCATGAAAACACTTGCAGATAACGTAATGAAAAACGGAGGAACCGTCATTGGGGTGATTCCAAAAATATTAATTGAATGGGAACATCAGCATCAAGCTATCAGTAAACTAATAGTAACTACTGACATGCATACACGGAAAAAGACAATGTACGGTATGTGTGATGCCGCATTAGTTTTACCCGGAGGAATGGGCACATTAGATGAAATGTTTGAAATGCTAACCTGGAATCAACTTTCGATTCATGACAAAAATATTTTCATCATGAATTCAGGAGGATTCTTTGATCACCTTTTAGCTCATATAAATCACCTCGAGAGAGAAGGATTTTTATATGAGAAAGCAGAAAGAAGAATAAAATATTTTAAAAACCCTACTGACTTTGAAACCTACCTGGCCGGAGATCATCAGAATCAGAAATTATAACCAAAATTGATGAACGGTTTATTCGAATAAGGGGATCGGGTATGTTGCAGGACATCATAAAAAACAGAAATGATAAATCCCCCGTTTCCGGCAGGAAATACTATGCCGCCACCCAATAATAAGCTGGGAACAATCGCTGCATCAATATTGGTTTTTGAAGGAGGATTGTAATACTTAATCTTTCCGAAGATATAATTCAATTCAGGCTGTGCCTGCAGCATCAGTTGCCGGAAAGGATAAACTCTTCCGAAAACATTTAAACCGGTCACTCCCTGTGAGATCCGGTCAACCGGATTACCGTTATAGTCTCTTTCTTTTATACTGATATACTGAAAATTAATTCCGGCGCCGGCTGCCAGGTTCTCATTGAAACGATAGCCTATCTGTGGGGAAACATTGATCAACGTATAATCACCGAACGTCATTCCAAAATTACCTCCAAAAAAAAGCTTGCTTTTATCAAAACCTTTTTTCTTTTCGGAATGATTTTCATCCTGTGCAAATGAAAATTTACCAAGAGTACATAGCAATAACAGCAGCAAAAGCAGTTTTTTCATAAAATGGTTTTTTCAAAATCAATATCAAACATCAAAAATTTTCCCTGCGTTCAGGATATTGTTGGGATCAAATATTTTTTTTATCTCTTTCATTAATCGCAGCTGGGTTTCATTAAAAACTATGTTCATATATTCCTTTTGCACTAAGCCTATTCCATGTTCCCCGCTGAGAGTACCACCTAATTTTTTTACTAATGCAAATATCTCTTTTATCCCGTCTTTTAAAGAACCATTCCATTGCTCATCTGTTAAATTGCCCTTAATAATGTTTACATGAAGATTTCCATCGCCGGCATGACCGTAACAAACAGAATGAAATCCATATTTTTTCCCGATATCTTTAACTCCTTTCAATAATACGGGAAGCTCTGCCCGGGGCACTACGGTATCTTCTTCTTTATAAACTGAATTTGCTTTAACGGCTTCAGCAACCCGGCGACGCAGTTTCCATAATTCTGTTTTTTGCTGAGTATTATCAGCAAATAGAATTTCACCGCATTCAAATTCCTGAACGATTACTGCAATTCCTTCCATTTCCTGTACTAACACATCCGGGTTATTGCCATCCACTTCTATCAGTAAATGAGCCTGTACATTTTCTTCAATTTTTATGGTACTGCCCTCTACGAATTTTGTAACCCAATCCAATGCATCTCTTTCCATAAATTCCAATGCGCTGGGAGTATAACCTGCACGGAAAATAGCACCCACAGCTGCACAGGCATTTTCTGCTGAATGAAACGGCACCAGCATCAACAGATCATGCCTGGGCATCGGGAGCAGTTTTAATACAATTTTTGTAACAACACCCAATGTTCCTTCACTTCCCACCACCAATTGTGTCAGATTATAACCTGTTGCATTTTTTAAAACATTGGCGCCGGTCCAGATAATTTCACCATTGGGCAAAACCATTTCCAGGTTTAATACATAATCTTTCACCACTCCATATTTTACAGCTTTAGGCCCACCACTGTTTTCAGAAATATTTCCGCCGATAAAACAGGACCCCCGGCTGCTGGGATCAGGAGGGTAAAATAATTTTTTTTCTTTCACAGCATTTTGCAATACCTCAGTGATAACACCGGGCTCTGTTGTTACCTGAAGATTTCTTTCATCAATTTCAAGAATGGAATTCATCCGTTCAGTTGACAACAAAACACCTCCAAGATGCGGCAATGCTCCACCGCTTAATCCTGTACCGGCTCCCCTTGGCGTAACCGGTATCTTTTCCTTATTGCATATTTTTAAAATTGCACTTATCTCTTCAGCCGTTGACGGCCGGATTACCACTTCCGGTAAATAATGAAGATCTTCTGTCTCATCATGTGAATACTTCTGAAGTGATTCTTCATCCGTATAAACAAACCGGTCTCCAACAATTTTTTTAAATGCATCTACATGTTGCTTTGATAAAACTGCATTAGTAATCATTTCTATCCGTTTTTTATTAATATAAAGCGACTGTGTAAAAATCGTACTTATCAGGGACATCCTGAGTACAGAATCTGAAAATTAATTTTTTAGAAATTCCGAAATGAAGGACACATGCTTTGCCGCTTATCTCCCATATATTTATCAAAAACGCCTTGTTTTACCAAAGAAAATTCAAAAGCACCCCGGGTATTATTATAATTTTTTAGCGTAGAAATTGTGGCATCATATGTAAACGTAAAAGTTATGTCTTTAAATCCCAAACCTACCTGTGGAATAATGGCATCTCCGGAACGATAGTACAAACCACCTATCAGAACCTTATCACCATCACCTGAAAGATTATAATGAGCATTCAGACCCGCCACCAGTTCTGAGGATTTTGCCTGGATGGTATAGTATGCATTAGGATTCAGAATCCATTGACTGTTGACCATAAAACTCCCGTTAAGAAAACCAATATACCGTACGGGGATTCTATTGTCTATACCCGGTTTTGAAATAAAAAAGGACTCTTTGGGCCGGTTGACATGCATTGCAGAAAAACCTGCATTCAGATAAACTTTATCATTAGGGAAGTAAGCATAGTTCATTCCGGCTTGTATATCCAGGTAATTGATATTATTGGAAGCTAAAACCACACCGGTAGGAAGATGACTGTCAAAAAACCGGCCATCGAACTGATCCGGGAATCTCAAATTATTTACATTGATACGTTTATTTGCCCAGCCCACATCGAAGCCAAGGCTTAACAAACTTCCCAGGTTGATCATCTGGTGATAAGCTACTGAACCATAAATCCGGGTAGTAGTCAAAATGCTGCTCCCCGCTACATCATGAAGTATAACTCCACCTAATCCAAGCCAACCCGTATTATCCCTGTTTTGCAATGCCTGAACATCTCCAAAAGCACTCATCGTTTTATAGGGAACCGTCATTATTGAAGACCATTGATTCCGGTAATTTACTCCTATGCGATAATCACCATCAGGAATAAAGCCTGTATTGGCAGGATTTGTTGTAAGCGGTGAATTAAAAAACTGAGAAAAATGCAGGTCCTGTGAATAGGAGGACAATCTGAAATGCAGAATGCAAATCCCAAGAAATAATATGGTTGCGGTTTTCTTCATCAAATTGCTACCTGATTAACGTTATATCTCCTTTTTTGTTTGCTTTAGTTCCATCAAAAAATTCAACATCCAGTGTATATGCATAAACATCCATTGGCTGTAATACACCCTTATATTTTCCATCCCAGCCTGACATCTGATTTTCTGATTCAAATACTTTCTGTCCCCAGCGATTCCAGATTATAAATTTCATTTTGGAAATACCAAACCCCCTAACCTTCACAATACTGTTTACATCACCACTCTGAGGCGTAAATGCATTGGGAACGTCAACTGCAGTTCTGATAATTGCCTGAACCTGCTGGCAGCTGGTATCTGCACAACCGGCATTGTTATAAGCAACCAGGCAGGCATTGAAAGTTCCTGTTGCATTATATTGATGTTGCACCCGGCTCCGGGAAGAAGTAACTAAAGTATCCCCATCACCAAAAATCCATTTAAATGAAATGGCATCCGCCGAGGAAGTATTATCAAAATTAGAAGGAGTATTTTCTTCGGGAGGTACCGGAGAAACGATAAAAGAGGAAACCGGTTTATCAAAAACTGCTATTGAATAACGGAACGTATCGGTTAGGTTACAGGTATTCGGGTCATTTGCAATTAATGTAATGTTATAAGTCCCCGGTGATGCATATACATGCGTGGGATTTACTTGAGAAGAACCCGAACCGTCGCCAAAGTCCCATATAAAGGTTTGACCTGCTATGGAAATATTATTAAAGAAGGCTGTATCCGGTGCACAACCTAAAGGTGAAGTTTCAAATTGTGCTTTTACCAGTGAAGCAACTCTCAATTGTATGGTTATTGAATCCGGCGCATTACAATAATTAGTATCAACAAGAATCAATTTTACATTATAGGTTCCGGGACCCGTATAGTTATGAGTGACACTGTTTATGCCTCCGGTAATCCTCGGTGAGCCATCCCCAAAATCCCAAATAAAAGACTGGGAGGTAAATGGTAGTAATGGAGCAATAGATAAATTGTCAAACTGATATTTGAAAGAATCACAAGGATTCAACTTGGTTGAACTGAAATTAAGAGTTGCCTGAACGTTTCCAACCCGAATATGGACATAAGAAGAATCCCGGATATTACAGGTTGCCGAATCAATTGCAACTACCATGGCAAGATAATTTCCAATACTATTGTAGGTATGAGAAGTGTTGGGTATTGTTGTAGTTATAACAGGAGAACCATCACCAAAATGCCATTCGTAGGATTGAGCCATGGCAATTGTATCAACGAAATTTACAGTTAGGGGTACACATCCCGAAGAATCCCTGGGAACACCGTTGATAATTGATTCGATACCGGCTCTGACACCGGCAAGGTTAAAAGCAATTTTAAGCATTGTAAGGTTACAGCCCGGCGATGAATTAACAGTAGCCCATGCACCCGGGGTAGTTGGATAGGGAGGCGTAGGATCACCAAACATTCTGCAGTTTCCGCACATAGCCTGGTAAATCACTCCATTTCTATCAAAGCGACTAGTGCCTCCGTCCACATGGTCCATACCGCCCCCGTTAGCCTGGCTTGCATTGTTTTCACCATAAAAACTTCCAAACAAAACAGCGGCTGCATCTTTCTTTAAAACAAAAAAGTAAAAATCTTTTCCATCTGTTGTGCTTTTAAAAGCATCAGGTGTAACAGGCATAGCATTATTTGTTCCGGCAGCAAGAAATCCATTGGAAGAAGTTCCAAAAAAACCACCCCACCCGGAAACATATACATTTTCGCAACGGTCAACTAAAAAAGCTACCGGAGAAATATTCGGAACCGGCGATGGTGATCCAAATAAAGTAGAATATATAAAAGCAGAAAGATTGGGTTGCAGTTTAGCAATAAACTGCTTAGCACCTCCATTACTAAAGGGTGCGCTGACTACCGGCCAATTACCGGTTGTTTGACCCATAACATATGGAAACCCTTTTGTGTCGAACTTTATTCCATACACCTGGTCAATTCCATTTGTTCCTAAATAAGTAGAATTGATCAGGACACCATTATTACTTAATACGGAAACAAAACCATCAATACTTCCCTGGCTTGAAGAATAGATAACACCTGAACCCGGTACACCCGGGAAATCCGTACTTTCTGTTCCTCCGGCTACATATAAATTTCCATTAGGAGCCAGGTCTATTACATAAGCAGCATCATTACCCGTTCCTCCCAGATAAGTACTAAACAAAAGAGTAGATAAATCGGATGAAAATTTTAAAACAACTCCATCCTGGTTATTGGTCCCTCCCCTATTTGAAGTTTGAGAAGCATTTAAGAGGGGGAAATTTGAAGATTGAGTGCAGGATGCAACATAGATATTACCGGCTGCATCCAATTGTACTTCACTTCTTCCATCATCGCCATAATTCTGCATCAGCGAACTTGCTCCTGCCCGGGATGTTGTAATATTCACACCATCATTTCCGGCACCACCAATTCTAACCGAACCAATCAAACCATTACCGGCAGCATTCAATTTTGTAACAACTATATCATAACCACTGCCACCATAGGTTGTTCCAATTGCACCTGCTGTAGGATAGTTGCTGGAATTTGTTCTGCCGGCCAAAATAAGTTGCCCGTTGGGATCTACAATAAGGCTATGAGGTTGTTCATTACCGGATCCCCCGATATAGGTGGCATAAATCCGGCTGGTACCATTGGGAGATAGTTTCATAATACCCATATCAAATGGTGTGTCCCCAACTCCACCTACATAGTTGGTTTGAAAAGCGCCGGGAGAAACAGGGAATCCACCTCCAAAAACAATTCCACCGCCATACATACTTCCATCTGGCCCATAAGTGGCAGTAAATCCCCAGTTATCAACCTTGCTTCCGGAAAATGAACAGAAAATCAAAGAAGGGTCAATAACTAAAGTAAGAGCCGGATCATACTCTTTAATATTAAATCTAACAATATTGTCTTTGATTTCATATTTGCAATTGATCTCATTTCTTCCTTTCGCAGCAGCCTGATAAGTATAGGGTGTGGACTCCCGCAGATCGCCGACAGAAGTGCTGATCACTAATTCTTTATTTTTAATTGCCAGCTTATCTGCACCTTCATATCTCATGGCAATCTGATTTATATCGGAACCGGGCCTGGCTATGATATCATATTTCAAAGTTCCATTATCAGTATAATAGCGAAGGTCCACATTGGGATATAAATTTTTAATTGTTATACCCTGAAAAATACGGCAATTAGCAGCCCATTTTGATGGGTCGTCGCCGATAAAATAATTGTTGTAAGTAGCAAGGGTTTTGTCAGGAACTATTTCCGGATTTAAAGACGCCCCTATAAAATCAACGTTATAGGAATGCGACCGGAGAACAGTGGCACCTCTCGAAGCAACAGAATCATTTACAACCGGGTTATGAAATTTAGTATATAACTTAAGAAGATCTTCCTGGTTATTTTGAAGTACTGTATATCCGTTTTGCCGGATAAAAAAAGAACCGGAGTTAATTTCTCCCATAAACCTGACTTCTTGATTCCACTGGCCTTTGTTCTCAATGAACTCAATTGCATTATAATTCTGTGCGTGGCCGGTGGTACTCAGCACAATAAACACACGGATTATAAAATGGCGTTTAAAAATAAAAATGCTTTTCATTAAGGTAGTCAAAATTACTGAGAAAGAGTATGAAAAACTATGTTAAGAAATAATACTCCAGACAGGGTCTCCTTTTTGCCGCTGAAGAAACTGCTTTAACTGCAAATTTTCTGCCGAAACCAGGTCAGGATCGGATTCTAATAAAATTTCACTCATTGTTTTTACTTCACTCAATAAAGATCTGTCCTCAATGATACTGGCAAGTTTAAAGTTAAGCATTCCACTTTGACGGGTGCCTTCAATATCTCCGGGACCCCTTAGCTCCAGATCCTTTTCAGCAATGATGAACCCATTGCTTGTAGTGGTCATAATTTGAACTCTTTCTCTTGCATCCACTCCTAATTTCTGGCCTGTTAAAAGAATACAATAACTTTTTTCCGAACCTCTTCCTACCCTGCCTCTTAACTGATGCAATTGGGAAAGGCCAAATTTTTCAGCACTTTCAATAACCATGATACTTGCATTGGGAACATCCACCCCAACTTCAATGACTGTAGTTGAAACCATGATTTGTGTGTCACCGGAAACAAATCGCTGCATATTGGTTTCCTTTTCTTTGGAAGACTGCCGGCCATGAACCATACTGATCCAATATTTTGGTTCCGGGAAATACGCCTTTACGTTCTCATAACCTTTCATCAGGTTTTCATAATCCAGTTTTGAACTCTCTTCAATCAATGGGAAAATAATATATGCCTGCCGCCCTTTATCAATTTCTGCCCGGATAAAATTCATGACGTTGTTACGGTGTGTTTCATAACGATGAACTGTAATCACCGGTTGTCTTCCGGGCGGAAGCTCATCAATGACACTGTAATCCAGGTCGCCATAAGCTGTCATCGCAAGAGTTCGGGGAATAGGCGTTGCAGTCATCACTAAAATATGCGGATAGGGTTCTGCTTTTTCCCAAAGCTTTGCTCTTTGCTCCACGCCAAATCTATGTTGCTCATCTATGATTACCAGCCCCAGGTTTTTAAATTGAACTGATTCTTCAATGACTGCATGTGTACCTGTGAGGATATGTAAAGATCCATCAGAAAGCTCCGATAGAATCTTTTTACGGGCAGCCGCTTTTGTAGAACCGGTAAGTAACTGAATGGAAACCGGAAGTTTTCCCAGTAATTTTGATAATGTGTCAAAATGCTGACGGGCAAGGATTTCAGTTGGAGCCATCAGACAACACTGAAAATTGTTGTCAATAGCCAGCAACATGATCATAACCGCCACAATTGTTTTTCCACTACCCACATCTCCCTGCAACAGCCGGTTCATCTGATGTCCCTTGCCGGTGTCCGTACGTATTTCTTTAATTACTCTTTTTTGTGCATCCGTAAGTTCAAATGGAAGATATTTTTCATAAAACGTATTAAACAGGCTTCCGACTTTATCAAATAAAACTCCTTTGGAATAACGATGTCTCCTTGATTTCAACAGTCCCATACGCAACTGGGCAATAAACAATTCTTCAAACTTCAACCGTTTTACAGCCTGATCATAAGCATCTGCTGAGGGAGGGAAATGAATATATTGAAAAGCTTTAAAACGATTGATAAACTGATGCTGCATTATTATTTTTTCAGGCAGATTTTCCGGTAAATCATTTTCACGCAGTGCCTGAAGCAACATCTGTGTCAATTTTCCAATTTGTCTTCCTCCCAACCCATTTGCTTTTAATTTTTCAGTAGTAGAATAAATCGGTTCAAGATAATTTTTTCCCTCCTGCACCGCTTCTGTCAAAAGTTCTATTTCGGGATGTACAATCTGAGAGTTTCCCTTGAAAAAAGTGACTTTTCCATAAACGAGATAAGAGGATCCGGTTTTTAATGTTTTTTGCACCCATTGTAAACCCTGGAACCATGCCAGCTCCAAAAAACCGGACTTATCTTTTATTTGGCCTACTACTCTCCTACCTCTTTTCTGACCGACTACCTCTAAAGAAACCAATACTCCGGCCACTTGCACAAATTCAGAATTCGAAGTAATATCCTGAATTAAATTCACTTTTGTTTTATCTACATGACGATAAGGAAAATGCTCCAGCAAATCATTGAATGTAAAAATATTCAATTCCTTTTTCAATAACTCTGCCCGCCGGGGTCCCACCCCTTTGAGATATTCTATCGGGCTGGATAATATCTGAGAGACCCGGTTCAATTTTATATTAATTATCGATTTTAATCAGGAATACTTGAAATCTCTGTCCGCAATGATTTTTGCCATAACACAGTATGTTTTTTATTCAGGTAAACAAATAAACCTCTTATTTGGCAAACATTCATAAATACAAAATAAAAAGGAATAGCAATTATTCCCGCCCTCTTTCTGAAAAATACCCATAGCCAACCGAGGGCTGCCAGTAAATAAAATAACAATTGAAAATAAAAAAGGTAAAGATAAAAATCACTGTTTCCCTTTTTTATGATAACAATTGTACTGATCAGAAACAGGGGAAGAAGAAAAGGGCAAATTAACCATCTGACAATTCGATGAGAAAAATATTGAAAAGACAATAATGGGAATTTGAGAAAATTCAACGCTCCCTTTAAATGCCCGATAGATTGAAACGCACCGGTAGCAATTCGAATCTTTCTTTTTGCTTCTTCTTCCAGCGAGGCAGAGGGTGATTCTGTTGAAAAAGCCCCGGGTTCATATGCAACCCGGTAGCCCTGAAGACACACTTGCATTGAAATAAGAAAATCATCGGTGATAATATGGTCATCAGTTAATTTAAATAATGAAGTTCGAATGCAATACAATTCACCTGCAGCACCAATAGTGGAACAAAAATCAGCTTCCTGCTTTTTAATAAATGACTCATATCTCCAGTAAAACCGTTCGGCTTCTACAGATACTTTGTCTTTATTCATTACTCTCTTTTCTCCTGCCACTCCCCCCACCACCGGATTTTTGAAATGACGGATCATTTTTATAATACAATCACTATTGAGCATTGAATTAGCGTCACTGAAAACAACAATGGGTGTTTGCACCTGTTGCATGGCAGTTTTTATGGCAGCTGTCTTCCCTTTTCGTGTATCCTGTTGCAGCAACTGAATAAAAGGATACTTAATAACAAAGTCTGAGGTTCCGTCGGTAGAGCCGTCATCCACAAATAGCACCTGTAGTTTTTCTTTCGGATACCTGATAGCCAACGTATTTTGAATCTTTTTCTCAATAACGGCCGCTTCATTGTGCATTGCAACTATTAATGTAACCGGTAATAAATCATAGGGTTCATCAAAGGGGCTTTTCTTTTTTAAAATTCGTTTTATGCTATTGATAAGAAACAGGAACAACGGATAACCTGCATAACAATAGAATAACAATGCAAAACAGATCCAGAAAACAACAATTATCACAAACTCGAAATTCAACATTGCAAAAAATACGGTTTTATCTTAGTAAATTTTCGAAGGGCATTACCAGAATTGATATTACTCAAATTTAGTAAAGAAAAATATTGCAGCTGCACAATATTAATTCCTTTGACTTTGCTAAAAATCTCTTGTATTTTTACGTTGAGATTAAATCCAATAGAAAACCGGTATTGCATGAAAAACCTTTTCCACCTCCTGCAGATAGATTGGTCTTTGTATGAATATAAGTTTCCGTTACTGGCATTCTTAACTGCCTTCTCAGTCACCTTGATCACAATCCCTCCCGCAATTTCACTATTTAAAAAGTGGGGGTTCTATGATATTCCTGAAGCCCGGAAAGTTCATACTTCTCCGATTCCTACCCTGGGAGGTATCGCAATCATCGCAGGACTGATTATTGCAATACTCATTTGGTTCCCTTTTAAATATAACCCGGTTCACATTTGTTTTTTCTTTTCGATAATCATTCTCTCCATCATGGGCGTCATGGATGATATCCGGGATTTGCCGGCCCGTTACAAATTCGTACTGCAAATTTCGCTGGCATCGCTGATGGCTGTATCCGGTGTCCGTATTACAAACCTTGAAGGACTATTCGGTTTATATCAACTTCCACTTTATATTCAATATACTATTACCGTATTGGCAATCGTAGGAATCACAAACGCATTTAATCTGATAGATGGAATTGATGGCCTGGCAGGTGGTATTGGTTTTATGAGCCTGGTTACATTAGGTATTTTCCACGGCTTAAATCATAATATTCATTTAGCGCTAATTGCATTTGCATTAGCGGGAGGTATCCTTGCATTTCTATTTTTCAATTTTAACCCGGCCCGAATCTTTATGGGAGACACCGGTTCATTGGTGCTGGGATTCATTATCGCCATACTCTGTGTGCGGTTGATACAAAGCAATTCATTAATGGAGAATCCTGTTCTGCCTCACACTCCTGTATTTGCTCTGGGTATTGTATTGATTCCCGTATTTGATACACTCCGGGTATTTGCAGTACGTATCTGGAAAGGGAAATCTCCGTTTACAGCCGATCAAACACATATTCATCATTGGCTATCAAAAGCCGGTTTCAGTCATCCGGCAATCACCCGGGTAATCTGTTTTCTCCATGGATTTATTTTACTGGAAGTTTTCTGGCTGCAGGGCGTAAAGCAGGAATTAGCCATCGCATTACTCGTCACTTTTATGAGCATTGTTTTTATACTCTTAAAATATTTATCAGCACTGAATCCAGAGAAAAAGCTTTTATTAACAAATTTTCTGAAATTATTTTCTAAAACTATAGCAGATAAAAAATAATTTGACGATCAAAAGAGAACCCCCGCTTAACTTATCAATACCGGTTTATCCAAACAGGTAAGCAGATCCCCCGGTAACAGTCTCACGCAAGTCTTTCACCTTTTTCTCCTGGCAGATTCTTTTAAATTCATCTCGGATGACTTTATAATCGTTGTGTAACGGGCAGGGATGAGAAGCAGAACATTTACTTAATCCTAAACCGCATTCGTCAAATAGCTGTTTGCCATCAATAACATTTATGATATTAATAATAGGCTGCTGCAATTGTCTCCCTGTCATAAAAAAGCCGCCATGCGGACCCTTGGTACTGCAGATCACCTGTTCCCGCACCAGGGTTTGAAGTATTTTTCCAACTGTATGTTCGCTGGCTTGTATAAATTCTGAAATTTCTTTTATACCGGCTTTTTCTCCGGCTTCAAATTTTGAAGCAAGATAAATTACTGCTTTGATTCCCGTTTTACAAGTAAGGCTCAGCATAATTTACATATTTAAAAATTGACGTCCCTCCTCAGAAATATTGTCCGGTCTCCAGGGCGGCTCAAAAGTCAGCTGAATAGATACTTCATTATCAGGAAAAGAGGTTTGCAAAGCTTCTCTTGCCGCATCTGTAATGGATTCACCCATAGGGCAAAACTGGGTTGTCAGCGTCATAGTACAAAATACTTTTTTGGCTGCTTCATCGAAGTCCAGTTGATAAATCAATCCCAGATCTACCACATTCAGCCCGATTTCAGGGTCAATAACTTCATGCAATGCTGCCAGTGCAATTGTGCTTCTGATATTATCATTCGTTACTACATTCATATTTTGGCCGGTTTATGTGTTATCAGTTTTAAAACATTCCAGGTGTATAAAAAGGATGTAATTAAGAGTAGTACAGTAGCTAATTTAAGCAGGAAGCTGATGTAAAGCAATAATGCTATGACAAATAATAAAAATCCTGCTATAAAACTTATAGCCATCCATTTAAAAATAACATCACTGAAAAGATCTTTGGGGCTGGGTGTTTTTCTTTTGCCAGCTATATGATGATATACTTTATTCCAAACGATGAAAGGCAGCGTTTTAAAAGTCATTCCCAGTATAATAGCTGTGATCCATCCAAAAAACAAAACAAATCCGTAAGCAATAACCAGGCTGATGTTTTCAGATTTTGCCAGCAAAAGTAAAACTACAATGACCACAAGAAAAAGAATGGGCAAGCTCATCATGAGTATGGCAAGCAGGGATACTCTCATTTGCTCATCCACTTTTTTCCGGATCCTGACTTTATAAGCATTGTAACAATAGTTTGCATATAATAAAATACCGGCAGTGATGAGCAACAAGGGTACTAAATAAAGTGATTTCTCAGACACATATAAAAAGATCAGGATAAACGACAACAATGCAGCATTAATGCAAACAAATATCCACCAGAGTAAGCGGGTATTACTGTATTTTGAAATGAGAAACATGGGAATCAGCCTGGAACTGACACCTATTACCAATAATAAAAACCAGCCCGCTATACCCATATGGGCATGCAACGACAGGTAATCAATAGAGTTGTCCGGCAGAAAATTGTATTGAAAATTGTATAGTAATATCAATCCCACCGATGCCGTAATCAGCAACCAGAGTATGGATGTAAACACATACACAGCATGCACATTTTCAGATTTACTCTTAATAAGGCTGATCGTAATATTCACTAAAAAACAAATGATTGCACAGATAATTAATTCGCCGCCCGTACGTGCCGTTTCTCCCAGGTTAAAAGTATAGAAGCCATAGGCCAGCAGAGGAATTCCCAATGCTGCAAAAATGAAAGATGCATAAGCCAGTGTATTACTGTACAAACGACCTTCAATAAACACAGGAACTAACTGATGTGCAGCACCCAGGATAATCATAGTGCCCCATCCCAATGCTAAAATATGAGTGACAGCCAGTGTATAGGGATGAAAATAATGTCTTGCAATATCGCCGGTGTGAAACACCAGAATCAAAGTGGCTATTAAAAATGCAAAAGCCGCATAGATATAAAATGGCAATACTACCCTGTAGTTGGTGGTAGATGACAATCCTGTATTTCCACCCGGTGCAAACATCTTAATCTTTATAAATTAACAGATGAACCTCACCTTCCCTGATTTCCTTTACACGGAAGCTTAATTTCCGTTCTTCCAATTCCGGTAACAGGAAAACAGGAATCCTTTTGTGATACACGTATAATGCTTTATGATCCGGCAACTGATTTAAAGCATCCAGAATGGTATGCATTGGCAGAGGCATTTCCAGGTGCCTGACATCTACAGTAACCAGGCAATTCTCAAAACGTTTTATCAATTCTTCCCAATCTTTTGAATTCGTTGTATCCGCTTTTTCAAAACTGAACTTACCTGAATCCTTCTTAAAAAAATAAGTATAAATAAGGTCCGTTTCAATTGTGTCCGTATAAGATTCAAATCCCTGTTTACCTAGTAACTGAATTAAAGGTGTCGGTTCAAACGTATTAATAATCTTAAGAACCTGTCCCGGCTGCAATTCACTTACTTTTTGCTGAATCATCCTCAAAGGATCTTTGCCGGATTCAATTACCGGGCGAACATCCAGATCAATAATATTTCTGGCTTCAGCATTTTTCAGAAAACCAGGGAGCGGTTTAATTTCACTTTCTTCTTCCTTTGTTTGACTATCAATTTCAAAACCCAGTGGTTGCAGTTTTTTGAAAAAATCCTCCACACTGCAACCTCCCACTTTTGAAGCCATTGCAATAGTCGTCCGGCTGGCCATAAGTTTCCTCAACAACGGATTTCGTAGCTTTTCAAATTTTGGAGAAATACTTATGATTGCATCAAGAGCCCCGGGATTCTGTTTAAGAAGTGTTGCTATTTTTGTTTTCGCATTAATTATCATCTTTCGAAATATTGATCAAATAATTGTACATGGCCGGCAATTTCATTGAATAATGCAGAACCGCTATTAGTATTTGCCGCCTTCAATGCTTTTACTTTATCCAGTAAGGGTTCCAGCCATTTATGCAATGCATCATGATCGGCTCCTTTCATTTTACATTCACGGATCAGTTGATTCAACCCCTCCTGTAACTGACCGGCTACCGCCGCAAAATCTTTTACTTCACTTTTTGAAACTCCGGCAATAATTTCTTTCAGCAAATTCACATTTTCTGCTGTGCTGGAATCTATTTTCCATCTGGCTCCATTGTTTAAACTTAGGGTTGTATCAGTCTCCCTGTGTTCTTCATGATTGGCCTGAACCGTATTTTCTGTTTTCCCGCTCTCAGTAGTTTGAAGGTTACAGGAAACAATCAGAATGGCAAATAGAAAAAATAAAATATTTTTATTCATAACTTCATTGGTTGTATCTAACTAACGAATTGAACAGAAAAAAATCTTACCAGAAAATATCTTTCCAGGCATCATCAATCTTACGGCTGTCATTCTGGAGTCTTGTAGAAATTTCATCAAGTCCTGCCTGGGGAACCGTTTGTTGCAGATGATTGAATAACTCTCTTTCCTCAAACCTGAAATGTAAATCAAGTTCATCAGCAAGCTGCTTTAATTCCGAAGGCAGCGCCTTTCCTTCTTTTAATTTTGCAATTTGCTGAAAAATTGACTTATGTTGTTCTTCTGCTTTTTTCCTTAATTCATCACTGGCAGGTAAAAGGATAAATAGCCTTTTTTCTTCTTCTATAAAATGCTTATCCAGGTCATTTTCAAAAATATAAATTACATAATTGCTGATCCGCTCAGTTGAAACACCTTTCTCAAGACCTTGCCGGATCTTCCAGGCTAACAACAATCCGAAATGATGGTCTTTGGAAAAAGAAACCAGTGCTTCATGACGTTTTATCGGTTTGTTTTCACTCATAAAATTTTCTTTTCAAGTTCAACAGCTTTGGGAAATAAAATATTATTTTCAAGATGAATATGCAGTATCAGATCTTCCTCAAATTCATCCAGCATCCGGTACAATAAACTATAACTGGCGCAAGCATCTTCCGGTAATGAATAGTTATTGGAAAGGTTCCTGATTTTCGCCAACGCCTGGCTGACTGATTCATGCTCCATTTCCATCATATTGATGGGATTTTGCACCGTTCCAAAATGTGCTGCATGCATGGGTTGCTGTCCGGCAGCAGTGGTTTCCAATTCTTTTATATATGGAAACAAAACTTTTTCTTCTTTTACGGTGTGTGTCATCAATTCATTATACACTTCTTCAACCAAATGGCGAATGGGGCCCAGCTCAGGATGACGACTACCGTGCACATTCATTACTTTTTCTGCATAATTACGGATTTCAGGTAAATTTTTTACCACATAACGGTGATGTGTATTAATAATATAATCCGCAAGAAAACTAAGACTCCAATCATTATATGGCAGGGGACGATAGGCCGGTAATTTGTCGGCTTGTTGCAGCTCTCTTTCCACTTCTGAAATATTCAATCCCTTTTCCCGGCAAGCTTCTTCCAGAGTCAACTTTCCACCGCAACAGAAATCAATACCAAATTTTTTAAAGATTTGTGCATTACGGATATCCTTTGCTACAAATTGTCCTAAAGTTTCCATCTGATCATCCGGAATCCGTTTCGATATTTTCACTTTCCACCACTCGGGACCCTGATCAAGATATTCCCAGGTAAAAATATTTCCTCTTTCCTGCAGGAGGTGATAATAAAGAGGCTTAGGATCATGATCATTCAGAATGGCAAAACTTTCTCCGGGCTCCAATTGATCAAACCGGTCAAAAATAGTGGGATGCTTTTGACGTGGCTCCAGTAATGTAACATTCAGAATATCATCAGTTGCGACCTGCATTTTTAAATTATTGTAATGCAAAGGTAATGGTATTTTATTTATGTAAAAGTATTTAAATACTTTTATTTTTTGTCCCCTGGACCAGCAGTTTGCAGAATCGTTTTAACCATCCTGGAAGGAGTAAATTGAAACAAGCTTTATAGCAATCATTCTATTTAACACAAGAAATAAATCCTTATCTCCTGCAATTACTTTTTTACATTTACAGCTAAGTGAACTTCACCAGAAAACCAAATTACACCAGAAGAACATCACAATGTATTCAAGCACATACTAAAAACTGAACTGACCAAATGGGAAAACCAATCCAATTTTCTAAACTATTAATTCTGAAGGCAGGATTTATAGTGGGCAGTCTTGATATTCTTTCTGCACTTATTGATTATCATTTCATCACTGGTAAAAGCCCGGAAGGTGTTTTGAAATATATTGCAAGTGGCATATTTGGGAAGGATGCACTCACCGGAGGAACAGCTATGCTACTGTTGGGCTTGATTTTCCATTTTGTAATTGCTTATGCCTTTACTATTTTTTATTTCCAGATATATTCGAAGTTAAAATGGGTTTCCGGTCAACCGCTATTTTTTGCAATTCTATACACTCTATTCATGTGGGCCATAACACATCTTGTAATCATGCCGCTCAGCAATGTGCCCCTGAAAAACAGGAGTGACCTTTATTTTTGGAAAATCATAAAAGCAAATTTGATTTTGTTTTTTATGATTAGCTTGCCTCTCACCCTGATAGCAAAGAGATATTATATAAGAAATTTGAATAAGCAGGATATTCATTAATTCCATTAGTACTTAAATCATTCCACTCTTTGAAGCTTTGCTAATTAGCAGGGCGGTATTTTTCACTTCAAACTTTTCCAACAGGCTTTTGCGGTGAGTGTTTACAGTAGGGATACTAATAAAGAGTTTGCCTGCTATCTCTGCATTTGTTAATCCTTCTGCAATAAGAGCTAAAATTTCTTTTTCACGCCTTGTAATTAACGGGCTTTGCTTTGCAGTTTCTTTCATTGAAGCCGCAGCTTCAAAACTTAAATATGATCTGCCGCTTAAAATAGTTTGAATAGCCTCCAAGAGTTCTTCCCTCGTAGCATTCTTCAATACATAGCCGGAAGCGCCATTATCCAGCATATTTGCAATAATCGCTTGCTGGTTAAAAGTGCTTAGCCCCAAAATAAATATGGACGGATAAAGTTGTTTTACTTCTTTACAGAGATCAATACCACTTTTATCAGGCAGGTTGACATCCATTAAAATGATATCCGGTTGTTGTTGTTTCAAAAAAGCCAGGCAGGATGCTGCATTCGTGGCATGTCCCATCCATTCAATTCCGGTTTCCTTTTGCAGTAAAGATTGAATTCCTTCAATAACCATGTAATGGTCATCCACTATGAAAATACTTGCTTTCATTATGCATTAATTTCTATCATTACTGAAGTGCCATTTCCGGGAGTAGACACTATATCCAATTTCCCTTTTAAAAACTCTACCCTGTTTTGGATATTGCTCCATCCAATGCCCCGTCCGACCGGGTCATCCGGGCGGGCTGTTGATTGCTTCAGCAATGTAGTGTCAAAACCTTTGCCATCATCTTCTACTGTAATTGCCAAATTTTTTTCCTGTTGTGAAAAATGAAGTTGCACCAATACGCTTTTAGCAGCCGCATGTTTAATACTGTTGTTAACCAACTCCTGTACAATACGATAAATAGTAACTGCATCTGTTTGTTCCATTTTTAATTTGTCCATTCCTAAAGACTGATAATTAGCATGGATAACTCCACTTCTGTCAATTTCATTACAATATTCTTTCAAGGCTTTATCCAAACCGTATTTCACTAATACCTCGGGCATCATGTTATGGGCCACCCGGCGCATTTCTTTAATGGAACTGTCCAGCATATCCATGCTGCGTTCAAATGCCTGTGCATTGTCAGGCGTCATTATTAAATTTCCTTTCATATTACTGAGTGAATATTTTATACCACTTAACATACCGCCCAATCCATCGTGCAGGTCTTTAGCCAGCCGGGTACGTTCCTGTTCTTCGCCTTTGAGCACCGCTTCGGTGGCGGTAAGTTTTTTTTCTGTTTCCAGCTCATCAATTTTTGCCTGCTGTAATTTTTGCTTGTTTTTATAATTGCGATAGGCAAGCAAAGAAATTAAGATAACTGCAATGGAACCCGCTATTAACAAATAATTGAGGGTAGATTTTTGTTTCAGTTGCGTTTGTTGCAATTTAATTTGGGCTTCTTTCTTCTCCGTTTCATATTTAGTTTCATACTCGGTAGACAATTCCAGCAAATTATCGGCGTTAATACTGTCACGCAGTGCATCTTCCTTTTCCTCAAATTGATGTGCTGTAGTAAAATCCTGGCTGGCATAAGAAATATCGGCCAACAGGTTGTATATTTTCAATGTTTGCTTACGAATATCATTGTTCAAAGAAATACCAAGTGCTGAATCTGCATACAGTCTTGCCAGGGGATAATTTTTCTTTTCTAAATGGTACATACCGATCGCTTTTAAAGCAATAGCCTGCGTTTCTGCCAAATCCATTTCTTTGGCGATTAAAAAAGACTTTTCAAAATTTGTTTTGGCATCTTCCAGCCTGCCAGACTTATAATGAATATCACCGAGGTTAAGCAACACAGCGGATTCAGTGTACCGGTCGCCAATTTGCTGGCTTATTTGCAATGCATTTGTAAAATATATTTCAGCAGTATCTAGTTTTCTTAGAGATGTATAAACAATTCCGAGATTACTTAAGCAATAAGATTGGTTTAAAGGATCATCCACCTCTTTGCTGAAAATTTCAAGTCCCTTTTTGCCATATTCAATTGCTTTTTGATACTGGGTTAAGTCCGTATAAATATTCTGAATGTTGCTATACGCAATACCCAGCATACGTTTGTTTCCCAGTTTATCTAAAATGGGCAACACCTGCAAATAATAGTAAAGAGCTGAATCCTCTTTTGAAATCATGTGAAATGAATTGGCTGTATTGAAAGTGGCCTTGGCAATAGATAGTTCATCTTTCGTTTCTTTTGCCAGCTCCAGTGCTTTTTTATTCAGGAGCAGCGATGAATCAAACCTGCCCTGCATATTAAGTACAGCCGTATAATAAGAGGCGAATTTTACTTCACCGGGTTTATACCTGATTTTTTGACTGAGCTGCAAAGACTGATGATAGTATTGCTTGGATGTTTCAGGAGCAACCCGTTCATATTGTTCCCCAATATGGAGAAGTAACATTACCTTACCGGTATCTTCTTTTGCATTTTTTAATATTTGCAACATACTATCAATGGCCCTATTATCCTGGGCATGGCTGCAATAAGAGCTTGAAACAATAAAGAGTATTACCAAAATTTTTCTCATTCTCTAAAATACATTTTTCCAACCACTGCAAATAAAAATGATTAAAGATTACTGCCCCTCATCTTTTTTAATGATTTTTTCAGTTTGGAGGTAAAGCAAAATCATCCTTTTAGATGATTCCAGGAACATTCCAATCGCTATAGTTTTACCTCAAATTAAAATATTTAAAAATGAAAACATTCCTTCTGGTTGCATGCACCATTATCAGTACAGCTCTTTTTGCCCAAACAAGAAACATTTACGGACTGCTTAAAAAAAGTGATGGTGCAATTATTAAAGGCACCGGTACTGCAAGAGGGTATGAAGGCCAAATAATCATTCAAAATTATACGGGTGGTACAGACAACTCCGCCACTATTGAACTGGAAGTCCCAATTGGTGCTTATGTAGGCGAGCTTCGCAACCTGATGAATAACAGCACAGCCCAGTCAGGAGTTCAGGCGCAGGTGCCGGCTGCAAAAAAGCCTTCAATATCACCCGCTACAACTATAAATAAAAACCTGGAGACAACATCATCTATCAATAAAAAGGCGGTACTGGCACAACCCCTCAGCTTAGCCAGCACAGAAATATCGGTTGTGGAAAATAAAACAGCGGGCCTACCGGGAAAAATAATGAGCAAAATTTCATTGCAGGAGGTACAAGTGTTAAGCTGCACCGATGATGTAGCCACCGGAAAAAGCAAAATTAAACTGAAAGCCAAACGTATTGGCTGGACCTATTACAGCTATGAAACGTCCAGTGGAAAAATAAGCAACATCAGCAAATCGGGCTGGGATACGGTTGCCGGAACTGCATGGAATAATTTTTAAATAATTCAACATGCAAAGACAATTGTTTTTCTGCTTCTTGTTGACAGCAACAATTTTTGGAAGCTGCAAAACTGTAGCAGTTACCGGCCGCAAGCAAATCAATTTGGTTCCCAATGCGCTCATCACTGCTCTCGCATTTACAGAGTACGACTCGGTAGTAACACATAGCGCCACCCTTTCTCAATATGATGAACGGGCACAGATGGTAAAAAGAGTCGGAACAAAAATTCAACAGGCAGTAGAAAGCTATATGCAGCGAAACAACCTCGGCAAAGAACTGAAAAATTTTAAATGGGATTATAATACCATTGATGACAATACAGTGAATGCCTGGTGTATGCCGGGAGGTAAAGTAGTTGTTTATACAGGTCTGTTGCCTTATACGCAAAACGAAAATGCGCTGGCAGTAGTAATGGGGCATGAAATAGCACATGCCATTGCCCGCCATGGAAATGAACGTATGAGCCAAGGGTTACTAATAAATCTTGGCGGATTGGTGTTGCAGGAAGCATTGAAAGAAAAGAAACAGGAAACGCAGGCATTATTTCTCGGGTTGTATATGGTGGGTTCTAATCTTGCACTGGCACTGCCCAACAGCCGTATGCAAGAGAGCGAAGCCGATAAGCTGGGATTGATCTTCGCTGCCATGGCGGGTTATAATCCTGATGAAGCCATCCCCTTCTGGCAACGCATGAGTGCGGGAAATAAAAATAAAATGCCGGAGTTTTTATCTACTCATCCATCAGATAAAACAAGGATAAAAAAATTATCTGCATTGATACCGGAGATAAAGAGTAAATATTATCTGACGGTTAAATAATCTGAAAATATTGTGATATTTAAAATGAATATTCCTATTCACACATAGCCCACGGTTTAAACCATGGGCTATGTGCGAAACCGTCAATTCCTAACAAATGGTTTCAACCATTTCCATTCCTGATTTTTTAAAAAATCATCTTTTTTAATGATGGCCGAAGCCCCAATTGGCTTTTATTTTTACCAGAGATTCAATAGTTTATTTTAATGGACATCACAATGAAAAAATACAATTCATTACTATTTATTGCTTTACTATTTATTGCAAACATTTTCGCTCAGTCAAAAAATCCAACTTCAAATAAAGAGGTGCAGGATAGAATGAAACAGGCGCAGCAACAATTAGACAAGCTTACACCCGAGCAAAAAAAGATGATGCAGCAAATGGGATTTTCTACGGAAGTCCCTTCCATGCCAAAAGGTATAACCGATGAACAGGTATCCATGTCAATGGGTGGCGACGATGTTCCGAAAAAGAATATGACATTAATTAATGCCATCCCTAAAACAACATTGACCGCTGCAACGTTGCCGCCTTACATAAATTCTTTAAACGAATATATTGATAAGGGAATTTCTGGCGTAGCCAAACAGGCAGGGCAGAATATTTATACCAATTATAAAATCAATAAATTTTCTACTGAAGCCATCGGCAATGTAGCATTAGGCATTTGGACAACAGGACAATTGGAATTGGCTGTGGTGATAATGGGAAAGGCATGTACAGACAATGTACCTGATGCAGACTTGCTGAGCAACTTTGCCGCCATGCTAAGCATGAGTGGTGTACCACACAAAGCTATTCCGCTGCTGGAATATTTGAATAAACAATATCCCGATAACACCACCATACTGAACAACCTGGGGCAGGCATGGTTTTACTTAGGCGAAACGGATAAGGCTAATGCGAACTTAGATAAAGTAGTAAGAGCATTTGCCTATCATCCTCAGGCCAACTATACGCAATGTCTTATACAGGAAAGCAAAGGCAACAAAGCACAGGCCATTGAAAAAATGAAAAACTCTTTGGCTTACAGCTACTCTCTCGATAAAGTGAATAAGCTGCGTAAGCTCGGATATAAAATTAAGGGAAGTGATATGCGTATTCCATTTCGCCCCGACCCCAATCCATTGGGATTACAAAATTTTGTGCGGCCTGAGGTTCCCACTTCTTATGAAGGCGAATTGGAACTCGCCGCCGATTGGGATGCATTTCAGAAACAGGTAAATGATAAAAGTATTTCACTGGCAAAAGACCTGATACCTTATCAACAGGCAAATGCACAAAAAGCAGAACAAGCATATCAAAAGTTTAATAATAAGTCGGCAAAAGAAATCAGTACAATGAAAACAGGTTTGGTTACTCCTGATAATATTTACAGAAAACAAGCAGAAATCAACCTCGGAGAAATGAACAAAGATGGTGGCATTGGCTTTCGGTTAAGAAAAGCAAAGGCTACCATTGATTCATTGAGAAAAGATTTCTTGGCTAAGGATGAAGTTCAACGCAAAAAAATTGAAAAAGGAAATAGCATTAAGGCCGAACAAGAATCTGAGCTGGCTAAAAAAGGAGAAAATATTGGGTTTGATAATTGTAAGGTGCAAAAAATATACAGCGAATGGGTGTACACAACATACAATAAGCCATTAGAAGAGGCATACAAAAATTACCTGCACCAATTACGATTAAAAATCAGCGAAGAGTTGTACTGGAAACAATTTACACAGGACAATGCCACATTTGAAGCCACCAAAATAGCTGCAAAAAAAGAATGGCTGGCGGCGTTGGGAAGCACCAGGTATTTGCCTACGAAAATTTATGGCGATTGCAGTCCGCAGCCAAAAAAAGAAGGCCGGTATAAACTAACAGATTTTGATGAAATGCATTGTAGTTACGTTAGTACGCTGGATTTTGGGGTATTTAAACGAATAGATGAGTGCGGTTGGTCTCGTGTTGTATTTGATGCCGGCAAACTTAATGGGGATTTCAAATTTTATATGGATAACAATGGAAACACCCGCTTTGTAAAAGGCACATTAGAAGCGACTGTTATCAATGCAGGCGGCTCCGTAAAGAAAGGCCCGATTCAAATTGGCGCCAATGTAAAAGCAGGTATGGGCGTAGAGTTTACCAGCCGTGGCGTGGAGGATGTGTATGTAACCGGGAAAGCGTCGGTAGAGGTAAAATCAAATATCATCGACCAATTTGATGAACACATAAAAGATGCCAACGGTGGCGATAAAAGCCAGCCCGGCATGGGCGATGCACAACTAAGTGATAAAGGAATTGAAGTAGGTGTGAATGGAAGAATGAGTTTAATATCAGGAAATACCTCCACTAATGTTTTTGTAAATACTCCACACTAAAATTAGCAAAATGAATAAGACATTTTTCAATATTGTCCCGATTGCATTTTTATTAGCCCAGCAAAGTTTTGCGCAGGAATGCAAGACCAATGCCGACTTAGATAACACACCGGGGAAATACCTCACTGCAGCGCAATATTCGTGGCCAGCGGTACGAGCAGAATATTTTAAGAATTTAACTTCGGCTGCTGATAAGGCGGTTGCTAAGCAAACGCTGAATCAAATAGAGAATATAGAAGCAAAGAGCCATGACGGGTTCAATCTTACAGGTGGCAATTGGGAGAATTATTATTCTACCAAAGGATATGGCTATTATGGCAAAGTAAAATTGGCCCAATACAATTTTGAATCTTCGTTGCATGAGTATTTTTGCATGAATGGTAAATTGAAAAGAAACGATGAGGCAGGAACCATTTTGCGGATTTATGTAAATGCCATTCCCACCAATACCCTCAGCCGTTTTTTAAATTATCCTTTTGGCAGCAGTATGGGTGATTATGATTTTGGATTTCAATTCCAGGATTGGAAAAATCACAAATCAGTAAATGTAAATGACCCGCTGATTAGCCTGTTTAACTATTTCTCCTGCAATAATGAGCAGCTCATCAATGCTATTAATTCAGGCGAAGGCTACTTTCAGGATGTTGCCGAAAAAGATATCAAACCCAACAACCGTAATAATTACATTTACCGGTACTGGTTTATTAAGAAAAAAGAGATTCCTGTGTTAGTGCCGGTAAGCAGAAAAGAATATTTGCAAAGCCTGTTAGAATATTATGAAAGAGAGAAATTGTATTTTCCAAAGTTGATTGCAGAATTAACATCCAACCACGATAAGGGCATTGAGCATAGTTATGGAAACTGGGAAGGAGATGTAGCGGATAAAATGGCTATTGTAAAAAAAGAATTGGAAACACATGATGAAAAATGGCTGTCGGGGCAAGCGGTAATAAATCGCATAGAAGACAATTCACAAACCTATAAAGCAGGTTTAAAAGAAAGAACCAACTATAACCGTTTTTGGAAATTCCACGATGGCGAAAATAAAAGCCAGCCACTCTTTAAAATAAATCCTGAGTATTTTATAACCAATAAAGCCGGTGCTGCCGTTCCACAACTAATGACGGTTGCCTTCCGGTATGTGAGTATGCCTCTTTCTCTCAGGTTGTTCACCAATTTTACAAAAACTTTTGACTTTGAGGCGGTAAAGAAAATGGTGGAATAGTGTGGAGCTCAGGGTTTGAAAAAATTGCCGATGATTTGAATTAAACCGTTGAAATGGTTTTGAATAAAATCATTTTTCATTAGCCCATGGTTTAAACCATGGGCTAATGTTTAAACCGTGGGCTATGTTTAAACCGTCAATTCACAAAAATGGTTTTAACCATTTCCATTCCTGATTTTTTAAAAATCATCTTTTTTAATGATACTCCTTAAGGCTTCCCAAAATTATTTTTATGGAACAAATATTTGAAGAATGAAAAAGACACTCCTTGTCATATTGACCATGCTGACTGTTGTTTGTGGCTTTGCCCAAAAGCAAACCTTCGACATTATTACTTATACCCCACCAAAAGGCTGGACAGAAAAACAGGATGGGAATTATATGTCCTATTCAAAAATAGATGGCGGCAGTTGGGCGCAGATGGCCATTTACAAGCAGACCATTAGCCAGGGAAACATACAAGTTGATTTTGATAAAGAATGGACCGACATTGTAACCCCCGGCAAAACCATTTCGTCACCCGAAAAAACAGAACCCAAAACAGAAGACGGATGGACGGTAATGAGTGGCAGCGGGACATGGGGCTATAACGGAGCTACTGTAGCAACCTTATTAACTGTTTACTCAAATAATAAAGTAGTGGTATCGGTATTATGCAACGCAACCGCCAAGCCCTATTTAAAAGATTATCAAACATTGATAAGCTCATTGAATATAGATGCACCCAGCGTTACAGAAAATTCCGGTATAGAAAATACCGCGGCAGCACCTGGTGCTAATAATACCAATTCCATTGTGGGCGCATGGATTAATAATATTGCGGAAGATAGAGGTTTTATAAACGGGTATCGCATGTACACAGGCGGATATATGAAAAAGGAATATGTTTTTAAAGAAGACGGCTCCTATATTTTCCGTCAAAAAGACTGGCTGGCTTCCAGGGATGATATCTACTTTGTTTACGAAACGGGGAAATGGGTGGTTAACGGAAACCAGCTAACCATTACACCCGATAAAGGCAAAGCAGGTTGGTGGGATAAAGATAAAATAGGCAACAGAACCGATAAATGGGGAGCCTATCAAAAAGCAGCTAAATATAACCTTGAAAAAACAACTTATACGTTTGAGTTTCAAATCAGCGACTATGGCAGAAGCCTGATGCTTAACTATAGTAAGTCAACTGAAAGAGATGGAGACCACCCTGCAGACAACGGACAGCACACTTCTTATAGCTTTGATACAGGGAAATCAATTATTGATAATCCGCCGGGCTTATAACTGGTTTTGAAAATAAAGTATTACCAAAGCGAGGAAATTAAAAATTGTAAGAGCTATGAAGAAAATCATTTTTATAAATCTATTTTTATCAATAACCATTTTTGGCTTTGCCCAAAAGCAAACCTTCGATGTGATTTCTTTTGACATTCCCAAAGGTTGGGATAAGACTGTTACAGAGAATGGTGTTCAGCTTTCTACCAAAGACGATGGTAAAGGCAACTATGCTGCTATGGTAATAGTTCGCTCTGTTGCGTCCAATGCGCCAGCCAGTGATAACTTTAATAAAAGTTGGGAAAACCTGGTAAAAGGAACTGTGAAGGTTACAGAAGCTCCTTCCATGTCTGATATGGATATTGAAAAAGGCTGGAACGTTATTACTGGCCAGGCCAATTATACCGATGGCGCCGCCAAAGGATTGGTAACATTAATAACAGCAACAGGCAATGAAAAAATGGCCAATGTTGTAATCATGACAAACACTGATAAATACCAGGAAGAAATATTGGCTTTTGTAAACAGTTTAGAAATTAATGAACCGGCAACTGAACAAAACAATACATCGAACACAAATATTACCACCACTGTTGTCCATGATAATTCTCCACTTACCGGAAAAATATGGGAAGCACAAACACTTGAAAAGTTTGGTTCTTCAGGCAATAGCAATTATTCCGGCGGCTTCCGGAAATATCAATACAAATTCAATGCAAATGGCAGTTACCAGTTTGTTTACTGTGCAGCTTCCGGCCTTGCAAACAATCCTTTACAGTTACTGCAATATGAAACCGGCACTTATACTGTAAATGGCAATCAGCTTACAATTACTCCATTAAAAGGTGCTAATGAAGAATGGAGTGTGGGCAAAATCAATAATGGTATGGGTGCAGAGCTAATCAGGAAAGTACTGAAAACAAGGTTGACGAAATTGAAGTCATCAGCAAGAAAGTTGGAAAAAATAACCTACCCTTTCACCATTGAATACTGGCAAGGCAATGAAGCCAATGCGCTTTGCCTGAAACATACTCAAAACACCATTCGGGAAGGAAGCCCCGGTCAAAACGACCAGAGTTGTTTTTTTGAAACGACGGCTTCAAAGGCAGAAATTTTTAATGGATTGTTTAAATGAAAACATTAGCCCATCATAGCCCACGGTTTA
>JAFDYJ010000034.1 GCA_018267515.1 Bacteroidota bacterium
GGTAAAATCCAGGCGATCGTTAAAGGATTTTGCAGTGTTTACGGCATCCTGGCCGGTCATACTGTCCACCACAAAAAGTATTTCCTGGGGACGTACTGCGTTTTTAATATTGGATACTTCAGTCATCATGGTTTCGTCAATTGCCAGGCGTCCGGCAGTATCAATAATGACTAAATTTTTATTCTTGCTTTTTGCTTCTTTTACTGCATTTTCTGCAATAGAAATTGCATTTTTATTTTCCTGCTCAATATGGACGTCCACCCCGATTTGTTCACCCAATACCCTTAATTGTTCCATTGCCGCAGGCCGGTAAATGTCTGCTGCCACAAGGAGGGGAGATAATCCTTTTTTATTTTTCAGATAATTGGCCAGCTTGGCACTGAAAGTGGTTTTACCGCTACCTTGTAAACCGGCAATCAAAATCACAGCCGGATTGCCTTTTGAATTAAATTGACTTTCTTCACCTCCCATCAATTCAGTCAGTTCATCCTGCACTATTTTGGTCATCAACTGGCCCGGGCTGATGGCATTTATTACTTTTTCGCCAATAGCTTTATCTTTCACCTTATCTGTAAATTCCTTGGCAATTTTATAGTTCACATCCGCATCCACCAATGCACGGCGGATCTCTTTAACCGTAGATGCAATATTGAGCTCGGTGATTCGTGCCTGTCCTTTTAGATTCTTAAAGGCGCTTTCTAATTTTTCCTGCAATGAATTGAACATGGATCAATTTTGTTTCGTATATGAGAATAAAAAAGTGAACATCATAATGTTCACTTTTCCGGATTGCAAAGATAATTAAATAAGGAGAGTAAATTTATTTACATACCTAAGTAAGTTCGTAAAACCTGGCAACGGTTTGCAGTTCTTAATTTAGTAATGGCTTTATCCTTTATCTGGCGTACTCTTTCCCGGGTCAGGTTAAATTTTTCACCAATATCTTCCAGGCTCATGGGGTGATCCACCCCGATACCGAAGAAAAAGCATATCACTTCTTTCTGACGTTCGGTCAATGATTTAAGAGAACGATCTATTTCTGTTTTTAAAGATTCATTGTGAGCCAACTCACCGTCAGTTTTTTCGGCATTGGGATTTTCCAGTACATCCAGCAAGGTGTTTTCCTCGCCTTCGGCTAAAGGTGTGTCCATACTGACATGGCGGGCAGAGATTCCAAGAGTGGCTGATACTTCGTCCAGGTCAAGCTGTAACATATCTGCCAGTTCTTCTGCCGAGGGTTCTCTCTCGTACTCCTGTTCCAGCTGAGAAAATGCTTTTTGAATCCGGTTGGTAAGCCCAACTTTATTCAGCGGCAGGCGAACGATACGGGATTGCTCGGCTAATGACTGTAAAATACTTTGACGGATCCACCAGACAGCATAGGAGATGAATTTAAAACCACGGGTTTCATCAAATCGTTGTGCTGCTTTAATCAGCCCGAGATTTCCCTCGTTAATCAGATCCGGTAAAGACAGTCCCTGGTTTTGGTATTGTTTTGCCACCGATACGACAAACCTCAGGTTTGCCTTGGTCAAACGATCCAAAGCCTTTTGATTGCCTTGCTTGATCAGGCTGGCTAATTTTACTTCTTCTTCGGGGGAGATGAGTTCGACTTTGCCGATCTCCTGGAGGTATTTCTCCAAACTTTGAGATTCACGATTCGTAATCGACTTCGTGATCTTCAATTGCCTCATGCTCATAGGTATTGGCTTTAAACAGGTTATTTTAAGGGTTAAGGAATACTAGTCTTGGTCTTTCTTCACTCAAAAAATACACACTGCACAGTTCAAAAATGTTCAGAAAGCGTTGAACTTCAAAGCAATTTAGGTCATAATTATTTATAAGCCAAAAAAAACTTTGATAGGTAATTAACGGCTTTTTACAGGTTTTATTTTCTAAATCCTGTTTTAGGGTACAAAAAAGGGAAAAATAACTGCCAGAATATTTTGATGCAATCATTTATTTTATATTATTGCAGCAATCACAACTTCTTAAACAAGGAGAATTGAGTAATGAGTAAACAATTATACACATTAGAGTACCCGGTTCGGTGTTCACCTTCTATTTTATATGAGTTCCTTTCTACTCCTGCCGGCCTGGGAGAATGGTTTGCCGATAAAGTAGATGAAAGAGATAATATTTTTTATTTCGGATGGAACGGATCTTATGATAAAGCCGACATGCTGGAAAAAGAGGAGGGCAAATATGTTCGTTTTCATTGGCAGGAAGCACCCAAAGGTGAGTACTTCGAATTTCGAATTGAAAAATCAGAAATTACCAATCAAACGATTCTTGTGATAAAAGATTTTGCTGAAAAAAAAGATATCAAAGATCAAAGCCTTCTCTGGGATCACCAGGTAAAAGATCTTTTTCACCGGCTGGGCAACTGACCTGTTGCTTCAATCAGCATTTTAAAATGTTCAAAAAGGATAACGGTTGATTTATCCCAGTCTGCCAGGGGTATTTTGAATGCGATTTTCAAATGTGAATTTTTCCGGATTTTTCTTGCAAATTCATTTTTACTTAAAGCGGCAGCTTTGGCATAATTGCTCTTCTGAAAATGATGCTCCCATTCGTTTTGATTGATATTGATAAAATATTTTTCTTTTTTTAATAGTGAGTATTTTTCAATAATGGAACCGGCATACCACTTTTTATAGCAACCGGAAAGATGCAGTGTAATACTGAAAAATTTTCCCCACCAAAACATAGTGCGGATGGCAAATATACCCGCCTGGTCCGGCTGAACAGTTTCATTTCTAAAACACCTGGGATAATCTAAAATCAGGTAAGGGAGTCCCTGATAATTTTCCCCACGGGAAATTTTTGGAAAGGCGGAAATCACTTCCCCGGGTAAATCCGGTTGCTGCCTGCGGATGTATTCAACAAAGTCATATTGCAATTGCTCCAGTATTAGTTTTGCTTTCATTATTATTTGATTCTTTGTTAAAATCAAATTGACATCCTGCACTACCTGCATCTCCTTTTTTGAAAGTCTTATTTTTGCTTTATTCATAATCTAAAGATAGGTGCTTAAGAAATTAGATAAACTCATCCTCAAAGCGTTTACAGGGCCTTTCATAGCTGTATTTTTTATCACACTCCTGGTGCTGGTGATGCAGTTTTTCTGGCTTTATATTGATGACTTTGTAGGTAAGGGACTCGGAATTTCTGTAGTGCTGGAATTTATATGGTACCAGAGTGCCGCTTTAATTCCGTTAGCATTACCCCTGGCCATCCTGCTTTCATCGCTGATGACTTTTGGCAACCTGGGTGAAAGTTTCGAACTGGTGGCCATACGTTCATCGGGTATTTCATTACTTCGGTTCATGCGCCCTCTTTTTGTTCTTACATTTTTTATCTGTTGCATAGCTTTTTTATTTGCTAATTATGTAATTCCGGTTGCAAACCTGAAATCAAGAACCCTGCTGGCAGATATTGTTTTTGCGAAACCGGCATTCGATCTGAAAGAAGGCGTGTTTTATGATAAGATCAGTGGTTTTGCCATTAAGATCGGGAAAAAAGAACCGAATGACAGTATAATCAGGGATGTCATAATTTATGAACAGGGCAATCCATTGCAGGATAATTTTATGGTTGCAAAGAGCGGAATTATGAGGGTAACGGGAAATAAGCGATACCTGGAGTTTGACCTTCGGGATGGATGGCGATACCAGGAACGGGGCAATTTATCGGATAAGGACAATACGGAATACGTCAGGGTGAAGTTTAAAGAGTATAAAAAACAGTTTGATCTTAGCTCGTTTCAATTTACACGAACAGCTGATAGCCTGAATAAGAATAATGAAAAGATGTATAGCATGGAGCAGCTGGATGTTGTAATTGATTCATTGAAAAGGCAGATTGCATACATGCGCAACCGGCTGGATAATACTATTTATGAATCCTACCGGTTTTTAAATCTTATGGATAGTAATTGGACAAAGAGGGATAGTACCCCTTTCAAAGCCGTGACAAGTTTTGATGAATTGCTGCCGGATTCAGCCCGGAATATTATCAATGAAAATGCATTATCGCAAATCAATTCATTGCATTCCGCCCGTGAAGTAATCGGGAACCAGGTAAAGGATAAGCTAACTGTTTTGCAAAGGCACCAGATTGAATGGCAGCGAAAAATTTCACTTTCATTAGCTTGTCTTGTTTTGTTTCTCATTGGGGCTCCCCTGGGTGCCATTGTCCGGAAAGGGGGATTGGGCACTCCCCTGATCTTTGCAATTATCTTTTTCATGTTGTTTTATTTTTCAAGCAATACCGGTGAAAAGTTTGCAAAAGAAGGAAGCATCAGTCCATTTGCCGGAATGTGGATGGCTACCATTACCCTGGTACCGGTAGGTGTCTTTCTTACCTATAAAGCCATGCGTGACTCCCAGTTGTTTAATAAAGAATTTTACTATCGTATTGCAAAATTCTTTATCGCCTTGTTCCGGAAATCTTCTCAATGAGAATTCCCATAGGGCATAAATATTTAACTTCGTCCTCTATTTTTAAAAATTGGACTCTGCAAAACAAAACGTAAACGTTCAAAAATGGGTGGCCGGTATTTCTGTATTATTACTGGCGGTAAAGTTTATTGCTTATTACACCACACATTCCGTTACGGTCCTCACCGATGCACTGGAAAGTATTGTCAATGTCATTTCAGGCTTTATCGGGTTATATAGTTTGCATATTGCCGCTAAGCCGAGAGATAGAGACCATCCTTATGGACATGGCAAGGCTGAGTTTATTTCTGCTGCAATTGAAGGTACTTTGATTGGCTGTGCCGGCGCCATCATTTTTTATAAGGCCATTCAAAACCTGGTTCATCCTGTAGAACTTCATAAAGTAGATTTCGGAATTATTTTAATTGCCGTTACCGCACTAGTAAATTTTATCGTTGGATATTATTGCTTGCATATAGGAAAGAAAAACCGTTCCCTGGCGCTGACTGCCAGTGGTAAACACCTGCAATCCGATACCTGGTCCACTGTCGGAATTATTATTGGACTTATCCTGATTTATATATCGGGGTACAGATGGATTGACGGTGTAGTTGCTATTCTCTTCGGCGGCTATATTTTTTATACCGGATACCGGATACTTCGCCGTTCCATAGCAGGAATCATGGACGAAGCAGACATGGATTTACTGCAACGCATGGTGCAGATATTAAATGCAAACAGGAGGGAAAACTGGGTGGATTTGCATAACCTTCGTGTCATTAAGTATGGAAGTGTTTTGCATGTAGATTGTCATTTGACCGTTCCCTGGTACTTTAATGTCAATGAAGCACATGTTGAAATTGATGCATTAGCAACATTGATCCGTAGCGAATTTGGAGAATTGCTGGAATTGTTTGTACATTCAGATGGTTGTATGCCTTTTTCCTGCCGGATATGCAACAAGGCAAATTGTAAAGAGCGGCAACACCCATTTGAAAGGCAAATTACCTGGACCTTGGAAAATATTTCTCAGAATAAAAAACATTCAATTAGTTGATTTATGATTAAAACGATTTCAAAATGGAAACAAGAGCATGAGTTTCATGCCGAACACCAGGGAAATGGAATTGAAATGGATGGAGCAGCTAAGAATGGTCATGGCCCCAAAGCATTATTATTGTCCGCACTGGCCGGTTGTTCGGGTATTGATTTGGTAGATATGTTTAATAAAATGCGGGTTCCGTTTTTTTCGTTGGAGATAGAAGTGGAAGCAGCGCAAACTGAGGATCCTCCCAAAGTGTTTAAGGACATTTTAATAATCTATAAAGTCAGTACCGATCCGCAGTATGAGAAAAAGGTGATAAAAGCCATCAACCTGTCTTTAGAAAAATATTGCGGGGTGGCTGCCATGCTAAGAAAAAATTCTGCGATAAATTATAAATTGATTATTGAAAACTGAAATGATAATTACATATGCTTTCCAAAAAAGCACAATATGCTTTCCGGGCATTGACACATCTTGTTGAAAATTACAGGAAAGGTCCTGTTCTGATTGCAGATATTTCAAAGAAAAAAAAGATTTCATTAAAATTCCTGGAAAGTATTTTACTGGAACTTAAGAAAAATGATATTCTCGACAGTAAAAAAGGGCGGGGCGGAGGTTATTTTTTAAAAGAGCATCCTTCCCAGACTTATATCGCAACGGTGATCCGTATTATGGATGGACCGATATCCATGTTGCCCTGTGTAAGTCTCTACTTTTATCAACGTTGTAAGAATTGCGATGAAAAAAAATGCGGACTGCATGATATTATGGAAAATGTACGGGATGCTACTCTGAAAATACTGGAGCACCGTACGCTTCAGGATCTTGTAAACTAAGAAAAGCTGCTGATTTTCTAAAAGCCTACTTGTTTGGTAGGCTTTATTTTTTCCCGTAATTTCGGGCCCCTGATAATAGAAAAACTTTTATGGCTTTGCATTTGTGCTGACCCGGAATCAAATACAACGTATTGAAACAAGCAACCTGACGGACGCTTTAAAAGAGATAACAGTTCTTTTCCCGTCAGGAGTACGGTTTTCATCATCATTGGGGATGGAAGACCAGGTAATTACGGATGCAATCTGCAGCAATGCCCTTGATATCGAAATTTTCACCCTGGATACCGGACGATTGTTTTACGAAACTTATGAACTGATAGAAAGAACCAATGCCCGTTATCATACCCGTTTGAAAATTTATTTTCCTGATTATTCAACAGTAGAAGAATTGGTAACAGAAAAGGGGATTAATTGTTTTTATGAATCGGTTGAGAACCGGAAACAATGTTGTTTTATCCGGAAAGTGGAACCGTTAAACAGGGCTTTGAAAAATGCAACAGTGTGGATCACCGGAGTAAGAGCTGAACAAAGTGCAAACAGGAAGCAGATACCCATGATGGAATGGGATGAACAACGGAACTTATATAAATTCAATCCACTCATTAACTGGACTTATGATGAAGTGATTCACTACATCCGTCAGCGGGAAGTTCCTTACAATCCTTTACACGATATGGGCTATGTCAGCATTGGATGTGCTCCCTGTACCCGGGCTATTTCGCCGGGTGAAGATGCAAGAGCCGGAAGGTGGTGGTGGGAAACATCACAAAAAGAATGTGGCCTGCATAGGATTCATAAAACTGATTACCGGCAATGATAATTTAATTGTATGAGTCAGTATCGTTTAAGTTACCTGGAACAACTGGAGTCGGAAAGCATATATATTTTCCGGGAGGCAGCTGCACAGTTTGATAAACCTGCATTACTTTTCAGCGGAGGAAAGGATTCAATAACGATGGTCCACCTGGCCAGGAAAGCATTTGCTCCCGGTAAGATACCTTTTCCTTTAGTTCACATTGATACGGGACATAATTTTCCTGAAGCGCTTGAGTTCAGAGATAAGCTGATTCAAAAATTACAGGCTACTTTAATAGTTCGAAAAGTGGAAGATACTATCCGCATACGAAAGCTGACTGAGCCAAAAGGAAAATTCCCCAGCAGAAACTGGCTGCAAACCTATACACTCTTAGATACGATTGAAGAGTTTCATTTTGATTGCTGTATCGGAGGCGCCCGGCGTGATGAAGAAAAAGCAAGGGCAAAAGAAAGAGTGTTTTCCGTAAGGGATGAATTTGGCCAATGGAACCCCAGGCTTCAAAGACCTGAGTTGTGGAATATATACAACGGCAGGATTCATAAAGGAGAAAATGTTCGGGTTTTCCCAATCAGTAACTGGACGGAATTGGATATCTGGAATTATATACGAAAGGAAAACATTGAACTTCCTAATATTTACTTTTCTCATGAGCGGGAAGTCATCGAATATGAAGGCCAGCTGGTTGCCATCAGCGATTTTATTCTGCCTTCTGTTGAAGATAAAGTGGTAACAAAAAAAGTCCGGTACCGGACTGTGGGTGACATGACCTGCACGGCTGCCATAGAGTCAAATGCGCAGTCGGTAGAAGAAGTGATTCATGAAATAGTTGCAACGAGAATCAGCGAAAGAGGAGCTACACGAATTGACGATAAAGTAACTGAAGCCGCCATGGAAGACAGGAAAAAGAACGGTTATTTTTAATTTCATAAAACCCGGGTTTTGATTTAAAAACTTTTTTTGAGACGGTAAATATTATTTTGACTTTTTAAAATACTATGGATTTACTTCGTTTTATAACTGCCGGTAGTGTTGACGATGGCAAAAGCACTTTGATCGGGAGATTGTTGTATGACAGCAAAAATATCCTGGCAGATCAGATGGATGCATTGGAACGATCTTCTAAAAACCGGGTGAATGGATCCGTGGACCTGGCATTACTTACAGATGGCCTGAGAGCAGAACGGGAACAGGGAATCACTATTGATGTTGCTTATCGTTACTTCACAACATCGAAACGTAAATTTATTATTGCTGATGCCCCGGGGCATATTCAGTATACCCGGAACATGATTACCGGCGCCAGTAATGCTTCCCTGATAATTATATTGATTGATGCCCGGCATGCTGTTGTGGAGCAAACCCGTCGCCATTCTATTATTGCATCCTTATTAAAGATTCCTCATGTTGTTGTTGCCATCAATAAGATGGACCTTGTAGATTATTCAGAGCATATTTATAATGAAATAAAGAATGAATATTCAACGGTAGCTGTACAATTGGGTTTGGAGGATGTGACTTATATCCCGATCAGTGCATTGAATGGCGATAATATAGTCAACAAATCTTCTGCAATGGAATGGTACCATGGCAAATCCTTAATGAAATATCTTGAAGAATTGGAAACCGGCCAGGATGTGAATATGGCAGATGCAAGGTTCCAGGTTCAGCTGGTTATTCGGCCGCAGGCAGAACACCTCCATGATTACAGGGGCTATGCAGGCAAAGTGATCAGTGGTATTTATAAAAAGGGAGATAAAGTAAAGATATTACCACAGGATACGGATACAACAATTACTGCTATTGAAATTGACGGAAATGAAGTGGAGCATGCCGTTTTCGGCCAATCCATCGTTTTACAATTGGCGGATGATATTGATATCAGCCGGGGAGATTTCATTGTAAAAACCGATAATCTTCCAACCTTGTCCCGGGAGCCGGAAATTTTGTTATGCTGGCTGGATGATAAACCTCTTATCCGGGGAAATAAATATTGGCTTCAGCATAATAGCAGGGTTGTCCGGATTGTGATAAAAGATGTGAAATATAAATTAGATGTCAATACACTACAGCGACATCCGGCTGAAGAGGATATAAAGCTTAATGAATTTGCCGCAGCAACACTGAAGATTTCAACTCCTTTGGTTTTTGACAGCTATACGAGACTTAAGGAAAACGGCAATGCTATTCTCATTGATGAAACGAGCAATAGTACTGTTGCCGCCGTGCTGCTTCAATAAATTATAACGGGTTTTCCCCGAACTTAATTTAAGAGATGCTATTCCTGTCAGTATTATTGAAGTTGTTATGTATTAATGAAACAATACTCATAACCTTATCCTAAATAAATTGAATTAAAGTGTTGATTTTAAAATTCCGGAAAAGATGGATCAGGAAAAGATGGCAGATGTTGCGATAGCTGATTCCCCGATTAAAGTTACGGACAGCATTGGTCGTTTCCGAAAGAGGAAGCTCAGGTATCTTTTAATAATCGGAGCTTTTATCTTATTGGCAATTCTCTGTTTCATCTTTTTCATAAATGGATCCATGGATGGGCTCATGGGTTTATTAAGCAGGGATCATTACATTTTTTATTGGATGCTGCTGACAGGTTTCCTCGCAGAATTAGTTGCAGGCTCGATGGGCATGGGTTATGGAGTTATTTGTACCACCATTTTACTGATGTTTAATATCCCGCCTCCTGTTATCAGCTCTGGTATTCATTCTGCGGAATCATTTACTACCGCTGCCGGAAGTATCAGTCATTATAAAATGGGGAATGTAAATAAAAAACTTACCCGGGTTTTGGCTATACCTGCAGTTTTTGGTGCTGTTACAGGCGCAATTTTCCTTTCTTACACAGGCCATCAATATGCTCACCTGGTTAAGCCTTTCATTACTCTTTACAGTATGTATCTCGGAATCCGGATTTTGCTGAATGCTTTTTTAGGAAAAAGAAAATCATCATACAGGAAAAAGGTAAATATTCCGGCTTTAGGTTTTATTGGTGGTTTTATTGATTCATTTGGAGGTGGTGGATGGGGTCCGTTAGTTACAGGCACCTTCATTAGAAATGGCCGTACACCCCGGTATGTTATAGGCAGTTCAACGGTTGCAAAGTTTATATTGACCTTTGCAAGCGCTGTTACTTTTTTTATTACTATCGGTATTCATCATTGGAACATTGTTGCAGGCTTGCTGATAGGAGGCATTGTGACTGCCCCTTTTTCTGCATTGCTTACATCCCGGCTTCCCATCCGTAAAATGTTTTTTTTAGTGGGGTTTCTTGTTATTATTATGAGCCTGATCACCATATATAAGTCTTTGTTTTTATCATAAGAGCCATTATTTTCAAGCAGGTTCTGGATTATCTTTGCCGCTTAAAGAAATTCAGATCATGTCATTACATCCCGAAACGAAAGCTATCCGGTTACAAACAGAAAAGACGAGTCAAAAAGAGCATGCAACACCATTATTCCTGACCAGCAGTTTTACGTATGATTCTGCCGAAGATATGGCAGCAGCTTTTGCAGATGATACATTAGATGTAAATATTTATAGCCGGTTTTCGAATCCAAATGTGGATGAATTCATTGATAAAATTGCTGCATTGGAAGGAGCAGAAGCAGGCATTGCAACGGGAACAGGAATGGCAGCTATCTTTTCCACCTTCATGACTTTTTTATCAAAAGGCGATCATATTATTTCAGCGTCGGCAATTTTTGGTTCTACCCATACTATCCTTACAAAATATCTCCCTAAATGGGGAATCGGGTCTTCCTACTTTGACATGAACCGGCCGGACACTATTGAATCATTGATCAGGCCTGAGACAAAGATGATTTACCTGGAAACGCCCAGTAACCCGGGACTTGATATCATAGATATTGAATTCGTAGCCGGAATATCAAGGAAGTACAACATACTTTTTGTAGTGGACAATTGTTTTGCAACACCTGCAGCTCAGCAACCAATCCGATTGGGAGCAGACCTGGTATTACATTCAGCCACTAAATTTATAGATGGACAAGGCAGAATGATGGGAGGCGCTGTAGTTGGGAAAAAAGATTTAGTCAAGCAGCTTTACCTTTTTATCCGGAATACCGGCCCCTCTTTAAGTCCTTTTAATGCATGGGCACTTTCTAAAAGCCTGGAAACATTATTTGTCAGGATGGAAAAGCATTCATCCAATGCTTTATTTATTGCGGAGCAATTGCTATCTCATCCCAAAGTCAGCATGGTGAAATATCCGTTTTTAAACACACATCCGCAATATGACATAGCCATTAAACAAATGAGCAATGGCGGTGGCGTGGTGACATTTGAAATTAAAGGGGGAATTGATAGTGGCAGGAAATTTCTGAATGCACTTCAAATTCTTTCTATGACCAGTAATCTGGGAGACAGCAGAACGATTGCATCGCATCCTGCATCCACTACTCATTCCAAACTGACTGATGAAGAAAGAGCATCTGTTGGCATTACTCCCGGGCTGATCCGAATCTCTGTTGGTTTAGAACACAGGGATGATATTTTGAATGACATCACCCAGGCGTTGGACAAATGCTGATCACTTCTTTTTCCACTTTTGAAGTTGATTGAGAGTAGCCCGTAAATCTTTGGGTGGTGCTGCTTCTAAAAGAATATTTTTTCCATCCTGATCGATGAAACTTAATTGAAATGCATGTAAAGCTAAACGGTTAAGTAAGGGTCTTTCCTCCTCTTCATTTTTGGAAAGCTTGAATTTTTTATGCTTGAGTAGGGAAAGTAAAACGGGTTTCCCGTCTCCATACAGAGGATCGCAGGCTACCGGGTGTCCCATTGATTTTGAATGAATACGGATCTGATGGGTACGACCGGAAAAAATTTGAAACCGCACCCATGAATACATCCCAAAATCTTCCAGGACTTCATAATCAGTTCTTGATTCTTTTCGGTTTTTGTGTATTACCATCACTCCTTTTTTTACCGGGTGTTCTCCAATGGGTGCATCAATGGTTCCTCTTTTCTCAAGAAAAGAACCCAATGTTAATCCCAGATAGATTTTTTCTGTTTTTCTTTCCTCAAAAGCTATGGAGAGATACTGATGAGATTTTTCATTTTTTGCAAAAAGGATCAAACCACTGGTATCACGATCTATACGATGAACCGTATAAATAGTTTTATATTTTTCCTGTAATATTTTTTTTAATGAAATATCTTTTCCCTCCCTGTCGGGAATAGATAATAAGCCGGAGGGCTTGTTGATTGCAATCCAGTCTTCCGTTTCTTCGAGTATAAGATCCTGTAATTTCATTTTCCTTTTCCGAAATATTTCAAATCCCGTATTTCTTTTTCAGTTAAGAAACGCCATTTACTCCGTTCCACATTTTTTTTAGTCAGGCCGGCAAACATAACCCGGTCCAGGTTTCTTACATCATATCCCAGGTGTTCAAAGATCCGTCGGACAATCCTGTTGCGACCGCTATGGATTTCAATACCGATTTGTGTTTTATCTTTTGTATCAGTATAAGCCAAAGCATCCACATTTGCCATTCCATCTTCCAGCTCTACTCCTTTTAAAATCGTTTCAAAATCTTTTTTCTCCAGGGGGCGGTTTAATACTATCTGGTATATTTTTTTTATCTCATTTCTCGGATGAGTAAGTTTTTGCGAAAGCTCGCCATCGTTGGTGAGTAATAAAACGCCGGAAGTATTTCTGTCCAGCCTGCCAACAGGATACACTCTCTCATGGGTAGCCCTCCGGATAAGATCCAGCACTGTTTTCCTTCCCTGCGGATCATCGGTGGTGGTGATATAATCTTTTGGCTTATTCAATAAAATATAAACAAGATTTTTTTCCAGGAATATTTTTTTGCCATTTATTTTGACTTCATCTTTTGCGGCAACTTTATGACCGGGCTCTGTGATAATAACTCCATTCACCTTTACTTTACCAAACTTTACCAATTCGGCAGCGTCTCTCCTGGAACAAATACCGCAATGTGCAATGAATTTGTTGAGGGGCATGAGATCAGGGGTCTGAGGCCTGGTAGTTGATGTAGGAACAGCCGTACCTGGTTTAGCATTCTGACTTCTTTTTTTATCAAAAAACTCTTCTCTTTCTTTCTTCCATTCTCTTTTCTCCTGTTTGAATTGTTCTTTTCGTGCAGCGTTACTTTTATGCCGGGAAAATTTACTGAAGTTGTCCGTAGACTTTTTTTTCATGATAATTGATTTGCTGTTTTACAACAGGAGTTTAAAATTTAGTTTACTAAAAGATATTCTTCGTAAGTTCAACTCAGGCATCTCAATAGTTTCCTAATAATTTCCTGATATTTTCAAAATAAAAATAGCCTCTTTTCAATTCAAAAGTTTGATACTTCATTCCAGGATTGCAGGCTGATACCTTCTGCAGTGCTATCATTTCCGGTGCCACCATGATAAAGAATAAGATTACTATTAGGCATTTGTTTTTTCCAGTACAATAAACCTCTCATTGCATTTCTATCAGGCTTTTTTGTGGATTTTATTTCAATACCAAATAAATCTTCGTTTTTTTCAGTAATTAAATCTACTTCATTGCCTGCACTATCCCGAAAATAATACAATCCCCCATGTGTCCCCGCATTTGATTTATTTTTTTTTATTTCACAGACAATCCAGTTTTCAAATATCGCTCCGTATTTATCGCTTTTTTTTAATGATGCAATACTATTAATTCCAAGAAGATTGCATAATAAACCCGTATCAACAAAGTATAATTTTGGACTTTTAATAACTCTTTTATTGAGATTATTAAACCAGGGTTGCAGTAAGAAAATGATATAACTGCTTTCAAGCAAGCCAAACCATGCGAGAATAGTTTTAGTATCAACTCCGGTTTGCTTAGCTATTTCATCTCTATTAATAATTTGCCCTGCATAATGTGCACATATATAAATAAAACGATTGAATGCAGCAAGATTGGTGATGTTTCTTAAAAGGCGTACATCCCTTTGTACATAGGTTTGCAAATAGGAAGGTATCCATTTTTTTGGTTCAAGTTCCTCGTTCCAAATTTCGGGATAACCTCCTTTGTAGATATATCCTGCTGCTTCATTAAAGGTCGCATAATTTCCCTTTTTTAATTCGGCGTAAGAGAAGGGAAATAATTCAATATAGCCTGCCCTTCCTGCAAGTGACTGACTTATTTTTTCCTGCAATAAAAAATTATTAGATCCGGTGATGATATACTGCCCTCTACGGGTTTGTTTATCCAAAATAGTATGTAGGTGTCTGAAGATATCCGGTACCCGTTGCGCTTCATCAAAGATGGCGCCCTTCGTGTATTTTTTCATAAAACCCGCCATATCTTTTTCTGCTTCTTCCTGCATGGAGGGGCTCTCAAAATTAACATAGGGCTTTCCTTTAAAAAGAATTTTACCTAATGTTGTTTTCCCACTTTGGCGGGGTCCGGTAATACAAATGGATCGGAATTGCGTCAGCATGAATTTGGCTTCAGGCAATATGGCTCGGGTGATCATAAAATTCCATTTTTACAAAAATATGCAAATCTGGAGTCAATTCCATTTTTGCAAAAATATGTAAATATGGAATTCGGGAGCTCTGCTAGGGATATCGCTTCGCCCCAGACAAAAGAGGATTGTGGAATGGCTAATTTTTATTCGCTAATTGCCCGCAAGCCGCATCAATATCTTTTCCCCTGCTTCTCCGCAACCTTGCATTTACTTTATGCTTTTCAAGATAATGGATAAATGCCTGCACTTTATCTTCATCCGGCTTTTCAAATTTGGCAAAATCAATGGGGTTGTATTCGATGATATTGATTAAATCTGCCGGAACCTGGCGATATATTTTGATGAGCTCATCCGCATCTTTTAAGGAGTCATTAAAATCTTTGAAGAGAATATATTCAAAAGTAATTTCGCTTTTAGTTTGCTTATAAAAATAATTCAAAGCTTCTACCAATGAATGAATGTTGTTGGTGTCATTGATGGGCATGATCTCATGCCTTTTTTTATCATTTGCTGCATGTAATGACAACGCCAGTTTGAATTTCACTTTATCATCACCCAGTTGTTTTATTTGTTTAGCTACACCGGCTGTTGAAACTGTAATACGCCTTGGGCTCATAGCTAAACCGTCGGGAGAAGTGATTCGTTCAATGGCTTTCAATACATTTTTATAATTCAGCAACGGTTCGCCCATGCCCATGAAAACAATATTGCTGAGTTTTTTCCCCCGTCCGACCGGGTCATCCGGGCGGGCATATTTATTTTCACATTGTTGATTAATCATTGCCACCTGATCATATATCTCATCAAACAAAAGATTTCTTTTCCTGTCAATATAGCCGGTGGCGCAAAACTTACAACTTAAGGAGCAACCTATCTGTGAAGAAACGCAGGCAGTATATCTTGATTCAGTAGGAATCAAAACACCTTCTACCAAATGACCATCCCATGTTTTGAAACGGGTTTTGATTGTTCCATCTTCTGAATGTTGAACAACGTCAATAGTCAGTCCGGGTAAAGTAAAATCTTTTTTTAGCTTTTCTCTTAATTCATTGCTGATATTGGTCATAGCATCAAAATGCTGTACCGGTTTTTGCCAAAGCCATTCAAATACCTGTTTGGTTCGAAACTTCTTTTCACCAATAGTTTCAAAATATTGTTCTAATTCCAGTAAACTCAAATGCCTTATATTTTTCTGCTCTTTTTTGATCATCCGGCAAAGATACGACAGGCTGTTCTGTCATTTGGATCTGTTGTAAGAAATACCCCAGGGTTGCCAACCTTTATATCAATTTATCTTACATCAATTAACTTGCGACACATAATATAAAAACATGAAAACAGCTTATGTTATTGACTGCATACGTACTCCGGTAGGAAGATATGGCGGCGCTTTATCATCCATCAGACCGGATGACTTACTGGCTCATGTAATAAAAGAATTATTGATAAGGAATTCTTCAATTGATATGAATGCGATTGAAGAAGTGATTGCAGGAGCAGCCAACCAGGCGGGGGAGGATAATCGCAACGTAGCAAGAATGGCTTCTTTATTAGCTGGATTGCCGGTTACCGTTCCGGGAGTTACTGTAAACAGGCTTTGTGCTTCCGGTATGGAAGCCATAATGAATGCTGCCCGGCAAATTATGTGTGGCGATGCGGAGCTTGTGATTGCATCAGGTGTAGAAAGCATGTCGAGGGCTCCTTATGTAATGCCTAAATCCTCTTCGGCATTTCAGCGTCAACCGGAAATTTTTGATACTACATTGGGCTGGCGGTTTATCAATAAGAAATTAGCGGAGATGCATTATCCATTCAGTATGGGAGAAACGGCGGAGAATGTTGCGAAGCAATGGAAAATAGCAAGGGAAGCTCAGGATGAGTTTGCATTAGCATCCCAGGAAAAATATTTCAGTGCATTATCATCAGGAAAATGGAAAGAGGAGATTGTTCCTGTAGAGGTCATAGGAAATAAAAATGAAAAAATAGTTTTCGAAACTGATGAACATCCGCGGAAGACTTCAATCGAAAAACTTGCTGCGTTGAAGCCGGCTTTTGCAAAAGACGGAACGGTGACTGCGGGAAATTCTTCGGGTATTAATGATGGAGCAGCAGCGATGCTTTTAGCAAATGAAGAAGCCGTAAGGAAATTTAATTTGAAGCCTATCGCAAAAATAATTTCTATGGCGGTAGCCGGAGTGGATCCTTCCATTATGGGTATTGGTCCTGTGCCGGCAACAAAAAAAGCGTTGAAAAGAGCAGGATTAAAAATTACTGATATTGATTTAATAGAATTGAATGAAGCATTTGCATCCCAATCTATTGCTTGTATAAGGGATTTAAATCTTGATTTGAATAAAGTGAATGTAAACGGTGGTGCTATTGCCATTGGGCATCCGCTCGGGTGCAGCGGTTGTAGAATTTCAACTACACTTTTGCATGAAATGAAAAGAAAAAATTCAAAGTATGGATTAGCTACAATGTGTGTAGGTGTGGGGCAGGGGGCAGCGATGATTTATGAAAACCATCCATAACAGCTATGAAAGTTTTGCAAGCCTTATTCTTAGCATTTTGAAATTTGCCAGGATAGCAAGCAATAACAATAACAGTGCAACTGCAATTACATATATACTTACCATTGCAGACAACTCCGGCCGGCTATTCATTAAAGAATGATAAAAAACAAATTGAAGCACTATGGTGACGGCCAATGCGAAAAGAATAATGAAAATATAAGCCGGAACCATTTGACCGGCTATCTGTTTTCCTAACCAACGTGGAGAATAACCAATGGATAGAAGAAGCTGTAGATTTTCTTTGCTTTTGGCTATTATTAATTGAAGGTAAAATGAGAAGAGAAGTAAGGAAAGAATGACAACCATCAAACCGAATAATCCCAGGCCTGTAAAAATGCCCTGCATCACTTGTTTTACTCTTCCGAATCTTGTTTTTTCTTTGTTGACTTCATATCCTTTATGATCTAAAAAATTTAATAACGCCGGGTTATTGGCATCTTTTGTTTTGATATATAATCTTGAGTAGTGTGTTGCTTTTTGTCCACCGAATTTCTGATTCGCCCATTCGATAAAAGAAATAGGCGCTAATGTGGAATTGATTCTATCTGAAAATGCTACAATTTTTGCAGAGAAATCTTCCTTGCTTCCATCTGCCCCATAACAGGTGATGACTACAGGAATCCCCGAAGCGGTTTCACGGGATATTTGAGAATAACCATAAGCAGGTGCGAAAACATTGAAAACTTCTAAAAAATCGGAAGATACAATAATTGGAATCATGCTTTTCCCTTCCCGCCAGTTAAAGTCCGGGGGTAATGTGTCAAGAAAATCCGGTCGGATAGCTTCTAAAAATAAATTGGTTCTGAATGGAAGAATTGTACCACCGCTTAATTCCAGTTCAAAATTAGTGGATATCAGCGGCGCTATATCGTAAATAAATGATTGGGCTTTCAATCCGGCAATATCAGTTTCATTAAAGAGATTCTTTTCAGTCTGCCCCATAGTTTCATTCGTCACTTTTTTTGTTACTGCGATATAGTCAAAGCCATTTTTGGGAGTAGCTTTTCCTTTCAGTAATTGCTGAATATTGATGAACATTTGAATGGAGCAAAGAAGCAATAACACACCGAGCCCCATACCGAAGAATGAAAACCACCTGGAAAATTTTCCATTCACGGTTTGTAATAATGGTTTTATGACTTTATATGACAGGCTCATTATTTTACAAGTGAAGTAATCTTGAAAATGGAAAATAATCAACCCGTTCCAGGTTGACTAATATAATAGACGCATTTCTTATTTTACTTTCTTCTATTATCAGCTCCATTGCCTTTTTGGAATTATTGTCATCGAGATGACTAAAAGGCTCGTCCATCAGTAAAAAATCAAATGGCTGCATCAGCGAACGGATAATACTTACCCGCTGCTGCTCGCCATAGGAACAGGTCTCGCATTTTGATTGCAGCTTCTCTCCGATTCCCAACCGGATTGTCATTTCTTTTATCTTTTCTGCCGGATGATATGGATTTAATTGCCTTTTGATTTCAATGTTTTCTGCTACAGTTTGTTTGGAGAATAGACGCATATCCTGGAAAACAATACTGATGTTATTTTTTCTACAGGCTGCCCAATCTTCAGGAGAATAACTGCTGATATTTCTTTCATTAAGCAATATAGAACCTGTATAATCTTTTCTTAATCCATATAGAAAATGAATTAGTGAAGTTTTACCACTGCCGGAAGGGGCGAGAATCTTTATGAATTCCCCCTTTTTAATAAGCAGTTCTTTGCCCCATACTTCTGAAAGATTTTTTTTGCTTTCATCGAAATAAGAAGGTAAAATGCTGTGAATTTCCAGTTGCATGTTCAGTACGATAAGGCCTTGTTTTTTTGGTTTAATTTCATTTTTCTTATTTGGTTTTAGCTTCTACCCGTTCTGTCTTTTCTGCAACGCCGGCGAGATGATCTTGATAGGCTTTTGAGATCTGATCCAGGTATTGATTCAATTGCTTCAGGCTGTTGCTTTCTTTATTCACCAGGTTTATTTCAATTGAGAATGAAACAGCGCCTTTAGAGAAATCACCCCCATTCATTATCACATTCTGCCACATATTTTTTGAGGCGTTGAGAAATACTGTTTTGCTGCTGTCTTTTACTTCTGTTTCCGGTACCTGGTCTATTATTTTCTGAAAGTCAATAAAGCCTCCGAATGGATGCCCACTGATGAAGTCGGAAAAAGGAACTGAATTTGTATTGCCGGAAAGAAAAGCAGCAACATTTGCAGAATCACCCGCTGCAAACCAATCATCTTTCATACGGAAAGTATAACCTGAAGATAACCGTTCTATTTTTCCATCACTTTCTTTAAAAAAACTGAAAAGGCGCTCAAAGGCTTCTTTATCGTTTATGGCATTTGCAATTATGAATTTTGGAACTTTTTCCTCATAGCTTCTAAGTTCTGGCTTTTTCCCGGGTGCAGCACTTTGTGAATCAATAACTTTTTTTGTATCAAAACCGGTTAAGGCAAAAAGAACCTGGCCCTTATTTGCTTTTGTAATATCCTCAAGTTTAAATTTTGATTTTTCCAGGAAAAGATTAATTAATCCGTCTATTCCTGCAGCTTTTAATAAAGCAGTAATAAATTCCGGTTGAAAATTTATTGCAAAGGCAGCCATGACATTATCTGTCGGCAACCGTTTTACCAGGGATGCATCTACGGGTTTGAACGGATATTTTTTCAACAATTTTGCCATTGCTTCTCCGTGGTATTGTTTTCCACTCATCAGTATCTTTCCATTTTCGAAGTTGACTGTCATGGCAAATTTGTTTCCTTCCACAAAAGAACTCAGTTTCATCATGGATAATAGCTGTCCCATTTCACCATAGCCAGCATATAATTTACCTATATCCTGCCAATAATGAATGTCACCGGGTTCATGAATCAGGTCTGCAAAATGTTCATCTGTTCCTAATGTTTCTGTATTGGAAAGGCTCAATACTTTTTTCCCATAAATTTTCAAGCTGTCGGCTGTAATAGATTTGTATTCCGGCGCAGGACTTTCATTTTCAAAACTGCGGCCCTTTGATATTCCGGGCAGGTTGATCACAATTGCATATCGTTCTTTATTCCAAACAACTGCGCCCTGATCCTGATGGCTGATAAAAGAAAATGTGCCTTCTTGTGTCAATGAGCCATCCGGAATTACTTTTTTACAAAACGATGTAAATGCAGCATCGTCCTTTAATTTACCATTAGCTACAAGATAGGCTCCGTTGGTTCTTATTGTTGCGAATAAAACAAAATCTGACTTCATATCTATACCCTTTCCGGCCGGATCTGACAGGAATTCACGGAGCAAGCTGTCCGGGTTCTCTTGTTGAAGTTTTTGAAACCAGTTCGAAATTTTTATTTCTTCCCAACTCAGTTTGGAGAGGAGGGAAGCGCTGTTGATGTGAACCGCTATGGCTGCATCTTTAGGTATCAGCAAGCCGGTTGTATCTTTTCTTTTACAAGAACTGAATGCAATTGCAAGAGAAGTGATTACGGTAAGGACAAGGAGAGTCTTTTTCATGTATGCGTTTATTTTAAGTTAAATAAAAGAAAATTCTGAAAGTGATTCCCAGGGCAGATCCTGTTGATCACCGGTTGAAAGTTTTTTGATTTTACATTTTTTGTTTTTTATTTCTTCTTCACCAATAATAATAATAAAAGGGATATTCTTTTTCTCGGCATATTTGAATTGCTTATCGAATTTTGCTTTTTCATGATAGAGTTCGCAGCGGATATTCTTTTGACGTAACCGTTGCATCAGGTCAAAGGCAGATTTGCTTTCTTCGTCACCCAGGTTGAAGAAAAGAACCTGTGTGCTTATTTGCAATTGTTCCGGAAAAAGATGGAGTTCTTCCAGTACGTCATAAATCCTGTCTACACCAAATGAAATTCCGACACCCGGAATGCCGGGCACACCAAACAAACCGGTAAGATCATCATAACGGCCGCCGCCGCCGATACTTCCAATTTTTACATCATTAGCTTTTGCTTCAAAGATGATTCCCGTATAATAATTCAAACCACGGGCAAGGGTAAGGTCAATGGTCAGCCGTGAATCCTGAGTTGTGAGTAGCTCGATTTCTGAAATTCCTTTTTTCCCGGTTTCGTTATTGTTTAAAAGAGATTTTATCTCCAATAATTTTTTTTCATTCGTTCCCGAAATGGAAAGATAGTGTTCAATAATAGCAGTTTGTTTTTGGTCAAATCCTTTCCGATTCAGTTCTTCTTTTACTTTTTCCAATCCTATCTTATCCAGCTTATCAATGGTGATTGCGATATCATTCATTTTTTCCGCCCCGCCGCACAGTTCTGCTATAGCTGTCAAAATTTTCCTATGATTGATTTTTAATTCATAGTTCTTTATTCCTAACCGGGTAAATACTTCATGATAGATATGGGCTAACTCTGTTTCATTAAGCAAAGAATTACTTCCCACCACATCAGCGTCGCACTGATAAAATTCACGGTAACGACCTTTTTGCGGACGATCGGCTCTCCATACCGGCTGTACCTGGTAACGTTTAAAAGGAAAACTGAGTTGCTTATGATTCATTGCTACATATCGGGCAAAGGGAATAGTGAGGTCGTATTTCAAGGCTCTTTCAGTAATCGCTACCGAGCTTTTTCCATGCAAAATTTTTTCAAATTCCTTTTTAGCCTGCTCTTGCTTGTCAGGATTATCCAGCCCGTTATTCAGAATTCTGAATATTAATTTATCACCTTCTTCACCATATTTTCCCATCAGGGTTTCAATGTTTTCCATTGCCGGAGTTTCCAACGGCTGGAATCCATACAGTTCAAAAACATTCTTGATAGTATTAAGAATGTAATTCCGCTTACGAACAACATCCGGTCCGAAATCTCTTGTGCCTTGCGGGAGGGAAGGGTGAGTCATAGTTTTCAAATAATCAGACGGTTAATTATTTTTTAATTGAAATCAGGATAGTGATTTTTGTTTTTTATCTATAGAAAATTTCTCAATCACTTTGTCGCAGGCTTTGTCTAACAGATCAAAAACGTTATGATAGTCTGTTTCAGTCCCAAAATAGGGATCGGGCACACTGCGGTTTTCTCCCGGGTATAATTCGTTCATCAGTAAATCCACTTTTAGTTTATTCCAGAGTTCACTACCCATCGCTTTTACATCTTCATAATTGTTTTCATCCATTACATAAATAAAATCAAAATACAGTAAATCCTCTTTTTGAAACTGCCGGCATCTCTGTTTACTGATATCAATTCCATAAAAGGATGCAATTTTACGGCTGAGTTTATGTGGCGGACTCCCGATATGCCAGGAACCGGTGCCGGCACTTTCCACCTGCCAGTTAAGGCCTGCCTGTTTTGCTTTATGCAGTAATATTCCTTCAGCTAATGGGCTTCTGCAAATATTTCCAAGACAAACCATTAAAAATTTCATGCAGGCAAAGGTCAGTTAAATTGAAGAATTATCAGTTAGCTCAGGAAATTATTTATTGCTAAATATTTGTATGGAAATCCGGCAGGCAATCATCTGATAGTTAGCCCTAAAATTGTGGCAACCGGTATGAGTATGAAAACGGCCTGAAGAGGTATATATAAGAAGATGGCAGTTGCATCAGTAATATTTATAAGTTCTCTTATCCCGGATTAGTGCCGGTATTTAAAGCTGAATGTGAAATTTTGCTTGTAGTTCTTATTTTTCTAATTCGATTCTAATCTTAAGAATTTGTGAAGTAAATCAGCCCTTAGAATCGAAATTCCGGGTAGTTAAAATGAATGAATTGTAATCAAATAATGTAAAGAGGAGTTCTGAACGATGTCAACAAGATGTTACAGGTAATTTTTATGGTAAATAAATTATAAAAAGTTTTATATTGCTGCGCTCACTAAAAAATCAGGGATGTTTGAAGATTACGAAAAGAAAAAAAGAAGGCAGATTGTTTTCATGAAGTCAATACTAGACTATGGCATGGGTGCTATTTTTTTACTGGTGGGTGTTGTTTTACTTTTTGGGGATAAACTGAATATCCGGTATGGAAGCTATTTTGATGCCGGGGCTGAAAAAATTTTTGGTGGTATATGCCTGGTTTATGCTACCTGGCGTTTTTACAGAGGGTATAAAAAAAATTATTTCAGATGAAACAGATCAGGACACGGAAATTTCCGTTGGAGATATTATTGTTACTGTTTCTGATAACCTGGATGACAGGGTGTGAGAGTTATGATGAACAAAAAGCAAAGTTGAAAGATACACCTGACCGGGGCACTATTTATGTCAGCGCTGATGAGTCGTTCAAACCCATAATTGACTCTGAAGTTCAGGTATATGTATCACAACATCCCAATACCAGGATTATCGTGACCTACAAACCGGAAGCGGAGTGTCTTAAAGATATGGCCGTGGACAGTGTTCGCATGATTATCGCTACCCGGGGTTTTTCGAAAGATGAAGAAAACTTTATGGTTGACTCCATGAAAGTAGCTCCCGAACAAATGGTAGTAGCCCGGGATGCAATTGCTGTGATTATTAATCCCAAATCGCCGGATTCACTTTTTACAATGGATGAAATCAGGCAAATTCTGACAGGAACCTATCCAAAAGACCTGGTACCGGTATTTGATAATACAAAAGAGACCAGCACCATACGATTTGTAATTGATTCGGTTTTGCACGGTCAATCCCTGACACCCAAGGCAAAAGCGGCACTTTCAAGCCCTGGTGTTATAGAATATATTTCGAGGAATGCCAACGCTATTGGCTTTATTGGCGTCAGTTGGATAGGAGATAAAGATGATACTATGCAAATTCATTTTCTAAAAAAAGTAAAAATTGCTCAATTGGAGAGTGTGAATATTCCCGGAAATTACATCTTACCGGTACAGGCGAATATTTATCTTCGTCGGTATCCGATGATCCGGGATGTTACATATATCTTAAAAGAAAATTACAAAGGACTTGGGCATGGTTTTGCCAATTTTTTAAGTGGTGAGAAAGGACAGTTGATATTTAAAAGAGCTTATTTGGTGCCGGCAAAACAGGATTTCAAAGTTCGGGCAGTTCGTATGAATGAGTAAACAAAACCGCTATATTTACACTCTTTAACAAACACCCTTAAATGTGAATAGAAATATGAAGAAATTTACAACAACAATCTTCGCATTCCTGATGGTAGTGATGAGCAGTTTGAATGCACAAAAAGTTCAGGATGGAATTAATTTCTTGTATGAAGAAAGGAATGAAAGTGCTAAAGCCGTATTTGAAAAATTACTGGCTGTAAACCCTAATAACATAGAGGCAACTTACTGGCTGGGCCAGTCTTTCATTGCAATGAGTAATGTACCGGCAGCCCGCCAGCTGTATGAAAAAGCATTAACTGCAAGTGCCAATGCTCCTTTGTTGATTGTGGGCATGGGGCATGTTGAATTACTGGAAAATAAAACTTCAGAAGCCCGTCAGCGATTTGAAGCTGCTTTAACGATGACACGTGGCCGGAAAGGTGATGATCCCGATATTCTCAATGCTGTTGGCCGTGCGAATGTAGATGCAAAAGCCGGTGACCTTGCCTATGCCATTTCAAAACTTGAAGCAGCAACACAACGGGATTCAAAAAATCCTGATATTTTTTTGAATTTGGGAAATGCATACCGAAAAGCAAGACCCGGCGAAAATGGAGGACTGGCTTACACTAACTATAAAAAGGCACTGGAAGTGGATCCGGATTTTGCCATAGCATACTACCGGATTGCAAAACTTTTTGAAACGCAGCAAAACTGGGAATTATATGTAGAAAACCTGAACCATACTGTAACAAAAGATCCGGGCTTTGGCCCCGCTTATTATGATCTCTATTATTATTACTTATTAAAAGTGGATCCCTCAACCGGCAAAATTGATTTTGCTAAAGCTGATGAGTATGCAAAGAAATTTATTGCCAATACGGATCCTGATGTTCAGAACGATTACCTGAGAGCACAAACATTATGGGCACAAAAAAATTATAACGAAGCCATTAATATTGCCAAGGGTATTATCAGCAAAGCCGGTGATAAAACCTATCCCCGTACTTATAAATTACTGGCATATTGTTTTGTTGACAATGGTGATACGCTCCAGGCAAAAAATTATATTGACCAGTATTTTGCAAAAGAATCTCCTGAAAAGGTCATCCCGATGGATTATCTTTTAAAAGCAAATATTTATTCCGGTTCCGGTGCCAGCCCGGAAGTTGTTGCAAAAACTTTTGTTGAAGCAGTAAATGTTGACACGGTTTTACAGAGTAAGCTGGATCTTTTGAAAAAGGCCGCCGCTCTTTTTAAAGGTAAAAAACAATATATACAGGAAGCCCAGATGGAACAAATGATTGTGGATCTGAAACCCAATCCAAGCCTTTTTGATATGTTTAATGTAGGCCTTTCATATTACTTAGCAGGGAAATATGACACTTCCAGGAAACTTTACTTAAAGATTGAAGAAAAGTATCCGGATGAAGTATATGGTTATGAAATGGCATGGAATAACAGCCGGATCATTGATTCAACAAAAAAAGACAGTATTTGTGTACCGGATGCCATTAAGCTTTTTGAATTCAGTCAAAAAGACACTGCAAAATATAAAAAACAATATATGAGCAGTGCCGGATTTTTGGCAACTTATTATGCCAACGACGCAAAAGATGCAGAAAAAGCACTTGACTATATTAATAAAATGCTGGTAATGGATCCTACCAATGCAAATCTCAATGATGCAAAAGTTCAGTTGGAAAATTCATTGAAAAAGCAACCTGCTAACCAGAAAAGTTCCAATGGCAGCAACACTACGTCGAGTCAATCTGCCGCAAAAGGTAATCACGAATAAAGATTATTCTTTCACATTATATCTGGAAAATTCCCTTCATAAGTGAAGGGAATTTTTTTTAATCGGAAATTTCGGAATCCGAAATATAATTTCTAAGGTAAATTGAAAGCGCAGTGTTATTTTTGTGATCTAGGAGTAACAACCTATGATTCATCTGCTCCAGGCTGGTTTGCCCAAAAATATTAATGATGCCTCCAGTTATCTTCCGGTAGGAATCCAGATCGTCTGTGCTGTTGGTTTAGTTGTTTTATTAATGCTGGTTACGCATCTTCTCGGTCCTAAAAGAAAAACAGAAGATAAACTGCAGGGATTTAGCAGTGGTATCGAAAGTCATGGCGATGCCCGGAATCCTGTCGCAATTAAATATTTCTTAGTTGCTATACTGTTTGTCCTGTTTGATGTGGAAGTGATATTTTTTTATCCATATGCCGTTAATTTTAAAGAACTGGGGTGGAGTGGATTTTGGGCAGTTATGCTTTTTGTAGGCTTTTTTCTTAGCGGCTTTA
>JAFDYJ010000035.1:0-77483 GCA_018267515.1 Bacteroidota bacterium
TTCATTTCATCAACCAACTCTGTACTTACTTCTGAAAAATTATTTACAAAATTCAACGGATTTTGTATTTCATGAGCAATGCCGGCAGTGAGCTCTCCCAACGAAGCCATCTTTTCGGATTGGATAAGTTGGGCCTGGGCTGCTTTTAATTCTTCCAATGATTTTTGCAATGCATCATTCGATTCTTCAATGGCTTTTCTTTTGAGTTCCAGTTCCTGGATGGTTTCTTCGAGCAATATTGCTGTGGTGCGTTTTACTTTTTCAGTGCGGTCGAGTTTGAAATTGGCAATCTCCATTTCTTTGTCTGCATCTTTAGTAAGTTTTAATAAAGCAGATTTTTCGTCATCGCTTAAGTGCTCCGATTGCTGAATAATGTCAAGTATGTTTTTAAGATGTTGGTTCAATTTAAAATTGTTAATGGTGAATGGCTAATCGATAATGGTTAATTTTTAAAGTTGAAAGTTATTATTCGGTTGAAGAAATAGTTTTTTATTTAATTATCAATTCACAATTGACAATTAGCCATTATTTCCTCTCTTTCAATGCCACACAACAAGTTGTGAGATTATGCATTTCCAGATTGCCGCCTGTCGCTCTTCCCAATTCTGCATTGCTGAACATTCCGGCCATAGGCACATTCCAAACTTTCTTTACTCCTTCCAGTTCTTCGCTCATCAATGGTCCCAACGACATTATCCTGCCGGCGCAACTGAATACTACCAATGCATCTGCTTCGGGCATTTCAGTTTCTTTCAAATTTTGAACGCCTTTTACCACTTTATCCATCACATCCCAATCAGGTGGTAAGGAGAAACGAACTTTAGCTCCCTGTGGCACTGAGCCGCTGGTATAAAAGGAACGGTCGCTCCAGTCCACCTGCAAACCCGGCCTCATCACAGGATCGCCTTTCTCTCTTTGCAACTGCAGGGGGAAATTGGCTGCAATCTCTAACAGTAAATTGGTATTCTCGGGATTTACTCCTTCAATCCCACCATACTTCGCCGTTATATCAAGCACGGGAATATCATCAACTGTATAAACATGATTGCCTTCACTTTTTGTAACTATTTTTTCCGTGCCCACTGCTTTCCATCCGCAGGTAGCCACACCTTTTATTTCAACTTTGGTTTCATCCAATGCAATGCAAACCATTGCAGCATTGCTGTCTTTTCCATTAGTAAAAACAAAGGTTTCAACGAATGTGTAATCATCCCCGGCAGCACCTCCATAAGCATTTACATGCATGCCGGCTATATCTTCCAGGCCGTGTAAAATTTCTTCGCCATCAGTAGCATCACCGCTAATACCAATTAAAAATGCAGGGATGGAAAATTTTTCTTTTGCTTTTTGTGCAATACCCCATGCGATATCCCGGAAATTTTTATCCGGATATTCTTCAAAATAAACCTGGAAATTTTCTTTGTTCATATCAAGCAGTAATATGGCCGCTGAGCCTTTTTCAGTTTCTTCATCAATAAATTCGCCATTGGTGGTGCATCCGAAAATGGCAATGCCTGCTTGATCCAATAGCTTGCAAATCGCTGTTCGGTTCTGACTTTTTGAAATAAAGCAGATGGCTAATGTTGGCTTGAAGCCTTCAGCCATACTTTGTTGTAAAGCTGCTTGAATTTCTTCCGGTGATTTTCCTTTAATTGATTTTGCAGTCATGTAATTGTTAATCGATAATGGTTAATTGTTAATGTTATTTTGTACCATGAAGTCCTCGACATTTTCATGATTGATAAATTGAAAGCTATGTTTAGGGTAATTGGAAGAAAAGGTTTTGTTGAGCCTTGGCTTCTTATTGCTGCTCCATTTTATTTCAAAGGCCTTTAGCATATTATCTTTCCGGATTACCAGGTCCACCTCCTGTTGATCATGTGAACGCCAGAAATAGAATTCACCATAATGTTTGTAGTAAGTGTTAATCTTGTACATTTCGCTGATAACATAGTTTTCCCATAGGGCGCCTTTATCATTTCGGGTTTCTATTACTGAAAAATTTCCTGTGAGGGAGTTGATGATACCGTTATCAGTAAAATACACCTTTCGCCCCTTTTTCAATTCTTTAGTTAGGTTGGTAGCATAGGCCGGAAGACGAAATATGATATAGCATTGCTCTAATAAATGAATATATTTTTCAACTGTTTCATTATTCAATTGCAGTTGCTTGCCCAATTGATTATAGTTGACTTCGCTACCTACACTCGAAGCAAGCAGTTTCAAAAGATGCAATAATTTCTCAGGTTTTTGTAATCCCTGGTACATCAGAATATCTTTATACAAAAAACTGTCTGATAATAATTTGAGCCTTTCTTTTTCTTCACCGCTATGCACCACCACTTCAGGATAATAGCCATATACCATGCGGTGCGGTACCATTCTTTTCTCTTCAATCAACCCGTGATGTGCTACCATTTCCGAGAAGCTGAGCGGGAACAAATGATATTCCCACTTGCGACCAGTGAGAGGCTCATTGGTTTTATTCTTAATTTCAAAGGCTGAAGAACCTGTGGCTATTACCTGCACTTCTTTCATAGAATCGGTAATGAGTTTTAATTTCTTGCCAATACCTGTTATCTGCTGTGCTTCATCAATGATGATAATCTTTTTCTTGCCGAAATAACTCTTCAACCGTGTGGATGTGGCAGCTTCAAGCAATGCTTTGATATCCGGTTCATCTGCATTCAGCCATAGCGTATCGTTCCTTCCCTCTGTTATATTTTGCAGCATCGTGGTCTTGCCCACCTGTCTTCCACCCAGCAGTACAATAGCTTTTCCTTTATGAAGTTTGCCCTTAAGTTCCTTTTCTAAAAAACGAAAAACCATAATATTTTTGAATGTTTCCGTAAATATAACGTTATATTTACGGATATAATGGAAATTATAATGAAAACAAGGTTTTTAAGGAGTATGGAATTTGAATCGGTAAGATGGCCTCCTGGCAACATTTTTTGCAGCAAATTCTCTAATTATTCATTCACCATTCATAATTCCTTCAACGTCACCACGCAACAGGTGTTGTTATGAAATTCATGTTTCCCTTTCCTGGATTTTCCAAACTCACCATAACTGAAAAAACCAATCATTGGTGCATTCCATACTTTTTGCACCCGTTCAATTTCTTCACTCGTCATTACGCCAAAAGACAAATAGCGACTGATGCAGGAAAACATGATGATGGCATCAGCATCCTCGTGTTCATCATTCCTGATTTCAGAACACTCAGCCACTACGGTATCTATCACATCAAAATCGGGTGGTAATGAAAACCGAATTTTAGCTCCTTGCGGGACAGTGCCGGCACAGATGAGTGAATGATCTTCTGTATTTCCAAGCATAGCAGTACGCATTACCGGCGGCATCCCTTCCCGTTCTAACTGAAGGGGGTAATAAGCACCGAGATTGAAAACCGTATTGGTGATGGGTTGATCACTCAGGCTCAGCCCGAGGTATTTCATTACAAGATCCAAAGCAGGTTCATTGTCTATGGTGTAAACTACATTGCCATCACTCTTAGTAATTGTCTTGCTGATACCAATCGGCTTCCAGCCGCAGGTAGCAACACCTGTAACTTCTATTTTGTCGTTGTCTAATACAAGTGCAATCAACCCGGTAGTACTTATCCTTTGATGTGTAAAAACTTTGGGACTGCTTAATGACAAATCATCACCCGCTACGCCACCAAAAATGGTAACCTCGGATCCAAATCCATCTTCGATACCTGTTATGATTTTTTCCGCATCTACATGCAGCCAGCCGGAAGCAATGATGAATGCCGGGTTGGAAAATAATTCTTTTCCTTCTCTTCCTAATTGCAATGCCCGTTCATACGTGTCACCATGGGTTTCATAAAAAATAATTTTGAAAAGAGAAGGAGGGATATCCAGCAACATAACGACGATTCCTCCTTCGCTGATTTCACTGCTGATAAATTCCCCTGAAGTAGTAGAGCCAAAAACCCGGATACCCTGTTCGTTCAGCAGATTACATACAGTTTCTATACCCTGCTTATAAGACATGAACACGATTGCAAGTGTAGGATTGAAATTATCATGCAGGCTTTGTTGCAGTGCAACTTTAATTTCTTCCGTAGAATTTCCTTTAAGTGTTTTTGCTTTCATGTATGCTTATTCAATTATTCCAAACATGATTGTAACCCCACCAGTAGCAAAATTGGATAAATCCGCAGCCATTGCCTGTCCTTCGGGTGAAGCCAATGCCTGTTGCATTTCAGCAGCGCTGTTAAAAAATAATTCTGCCATCCGGTAAAATGCAGGTGCAGACCCATCTGGGTTGGGTAAAAACTTTGTGTACTCGGCCTTCACTATTCCCTTTGCTTTAGCAACAAGTGGCAGATGAGTACTACTATAATACCCTTCAAAAGCTGTCGCATCCTTTGGATGTCCGTACAATACTGTGCCTTTAATCATACAAGTTGTTTTCTTTGTTGAAATTTGTTGGTTTATTTATCAAGAAATGAAAGCACTTTATTTATCAGCGATATTCTTTTATTGGTAAACCCATGATCTGTTTTCCAAACTTCATACTCAAAATAGTTATGGTTTTTCTTTCGTAATGATTCTGCTAACTCTTTGTTCTTATTATTTTCATCAATCATGATGTATTGTTTACCGGATAAAGCTTCATCATTATCCAGATTAAAATAAGAAAGGTCGTCAATGATCTGTTTGTAAATTTGTTCAACAGGTGTGTTCAGCACAAAATAGCTGTAAGGATTATTGGGCCTGGCAGCAAAGGCTTTGAGTTGTTCGGTTGATATATTCTTAAATTGCTGATAAAAATTTGCTGCGGATATAGCAAATCCTTTTTTAATTCCGGGTATTTCTGCCAAAGCTTTCAGACAAACCCAACCACCAAGGCTATGTCCAAACAAAGCAATGTTGGATGTATCAATGCGAAGAGAGTCGCTGTACTTTTTGCAAAAGGCAACAACATTTACCACATCCTGTACACAGTTTTTAAAACTATACTGGCCTTCACTTCCCCAGGAACCACGATAATCAAAATAAATTATATTCCATCCGTGTGCCCTCACCACCTGCCCCAGGTCGAGGTTGCGTTCATTACCAGGATATCCATGCAATAATAAAAGTGTGGGATGTTTTTGTACACCATTAGCAGTGTATATAAAACCTGCCAACCGTGAATCTTCGGAAGGAATAGTGAGTTCTATTGTACCTGCTGGTGCATCTTTATCCCATTGTAAATCTTTTAAAACAATTGAATCTGACTGTGCTTTAACCGAAAAAGAAGTTCCGGTTATACAACAAAAGAATAAAATGAGTTTTAATGTAGATTTCGATTTTTTTAGCATATAATTTTTCATTTTTTGTTGTTTTATTATCCAATCAGGACTTGTATCATCTATTATCAATTAACAATTATCAATTCACCATTTAACATTCACAATTATTTACAATTCCTTCAACGCTACCCAACTTACCGTTGTTCCATGAAATTCCGGCCTGGTATCATCCAGCTTTCCATATTCTCCTAATGAAAAAAATCCTGCCATTGGTTTATTCCAGGTTGCAGCCAAACCGGATATTTCTGTATTTACCATTGGCCCCAAAGAGGACAGCCTGCCCACACAGGAAAAAACCAGCATAGCATCCGCATCCGGCATTTCATTTTCTTTTATGGTTTTGGTGCTTTCAATTACAGTATCTATCACTTCCAGATCCGGAGGCAATGAAAAGCGAAACATTGAACCTTCTTCCACAGGCGCACCCAACATCACAGCATTATTCTCCTGGTTCCATACTATTATTGGGTTCATAATCGGTTTTCCTGATCCTCTCTGAAACTGCAATGGAAAACTATCCAGTCCATCAGATTTATCACCTCTCAGCATTTCTGTTCCCAGGAATTTTTTTATTACCTGCATGGCAGGTTCGTGGTCAATTGTGTAAACCCAGTTTCCTTCACTTTTTGTGATTTTTTTTGCTGTCCCCACCGGTTTCCATCCTGATACAGCCATTCCCTTCACATCAATTTTATCTTCATCCAATATCAATGCTATTATTCCGGAGTTTGTTTTTGAATAATTGGTAAAAACAGTACCGGTGTAGTTTGTAGTGTCTCCGGCTCCACCACCAATAATCGTAACATTCATTCCTGCTTTGTTCAATATGCCTTTGATAACTGCTTCCGGCGGAATTGAAATATCAACAGTGGAAATAATAAACGCAGGGTGATTAAAAGCTGTATTGCCTGCTGCTCCCACTTCACAGCAGGATTCATATACCGAAGTGACATTATAATTTTTCAACTGAATAATAAATGTTTCAGGTTTTAAATCCATCAGTAATACAACAATGCCTTCCGGTTCAATGCCCTCTTCTGAAAATTTATGTGACGTGCTGGCTCCGAATATTGTAATGCTCTCTGCATCCAGTATGCGTGTAATTTTATCAATATATTCCACCTGCGTTAAATACACTACTGCAAGAGTAGGCTTATAACCTTCAGCTAATGCTTGATTTAATGCCGATTGAATTTCATCCGGCGAATTTCCCTTAATTGATTTTGCAGTCATCTATTGATAATATTATAATGTTGATCGTAAATCAAATGTTTTATCCATAAATAACAATTCACAATTATCAATTATCAATTTCCTTCACCGCCACCCAACAACAAACACCCGAATGAAAATGTTGTTTACCATTTTTTGTCCTGCCAAATTCTCCATAAGTATAAAAGCCTGCCATCGGTACTTGCCATAGTTCTGCAAGGCCATCATTTTCTCGGGTAGTTAAGGGTCCCAGCACGGGAGGCCGACCGGCACAGGAAAAAATCACCAATGCATCGGGCTGCATTTCTTTTTCATTTTTAAGAGTTGCCGCTTCGGAAATAATCTCTTCAGAAATTTCAAAATCCGGTGGAGTGGTAAAATAAAACACAGAACCTTCCTTCACTTCTGTATCCATCACCAGTGCTCCCTCATCCGCATCAATAGACATCGGTGATAAAATAATTGATTCTCCATCTTCCCGGGTGCCTATGAATGGATAATGAATGGACACTTCTTTGAACATATCAAATTTTTCTTCCCAGGTTTTATTTGAAACACCTAAGTATTTCAAATACATTTCCACTGCAGGTTTATCATCAATGGTATATACCCTTGTACCATTACTTTTAGTGAACGTTCTTGCCAAGCCCAATGGTTTCCATCCGTGAATCGCCATACCATTCAATGATATTTTGTCTCCATCGAATACCAATGCTGCAATGCCATCGCCGGATTCTTTATCATTTGTAAAAATGTAACTGCCCTTGAATGTCCAGTCATCGCCTGCCATACCTCCAAAGAAAATGCTCTCATCGCCTAATTCTTTCACCAGGAATTTTACAAGGCTGACGCCATCAAAATATTCGGCATTACCATTCACGCCGGTGCAAGTCAACAGAAATGTGGGATTTTTGAAAGTACGCTTTGCTTCTCTTGCAATTTGCGAAGCTGCATTTTCTAAACCGCTACCAGAAGTTTCCTCTAACAAAATAGTGTAGTAATCCCGTGAAAGATCCAATAAAAGAATACCGGCTTCGCCTTCACTTTGATTGCCGTCAATGAATTCTCCGCAGGAGGTAGCGCCAAAGACATCAATATTTTTATTTTGCAATATTTTGCAAATAGCTTTCCTGTTCTGCTTTACAGAAATAAAAGCAATCGCAAGAGTGGGCTTGAAATTTTCACCAATACATTCTTCTAAAGCCGATTGAATTTCTTCCGGTGATTTTCCTTTGATAGATTTTGCTTGCATCTTACCTGCTTTGCAATTCATGAATAATGGAATCTTCAACAGGTGCTTTCAGCTTGATAACTGCATTCATCAGTTCGTTGGGCAATGTGATGGAAAGAATGTACTGATTCACTTTCCAATCATTACCCTGCTTAGATAATACACCCGAACCCCTGCATATTTTCATTTGTGTATTTAATAATTCATCAAACCAGGCAAGGTCTCCGGCTTTATTAAAGTAGATATTCCGTTGCAGCGATGTAAAATTCCAGGCACGGCCTTTATCAAAAATTGGTTTTGCCCACTTCATAAACTCCTGCTTGTTCCATCGTTCTGTGGCATCGGTACCTGTGAAAACAGCATCCTCCGCATAAAAATTAAAATAGGCAGTATAATCCGCCCGGGCTGCAGCTGCATTAAACGAATCAAGCAGGGCATTGATTTGTTTTTTCTCAGTTGCGGTGTCTAAAGGAATTACCTTATCTCCGTTTTTATTTGAACAGTAAGAAAAAAACAGCAGTAATGCTGAGCCTGCGGTAAGAAGTGATATTCGTTTCATGCGATTTTGGTTTCTTTGTTTATTTGTGAAATTTATTTTATCAATCCTAATTGTTTCAGGAACTCATAGTTGTCAAAAAAAATCCTGCTCTTCAGCATTCCTTTTCCAGTACTGTAACGATTTTGGCATAATACTCTCTTGCCCGTTCCGGTGTACTTCCGATACATACGACACCCAGTTTTCCAAATTGGGATAAAGCGCCAATCAGGTGAAACATCACCCCTTCCTGGGATGTACCGTCATAATGCAGGTCATTCATCATGGCAATATCAATAAGGTCATGAGGAGAAAGCCCGATATATTTCTCACTCTTTAAATTGTCAGAGCAGAAATAATAGCGGATCAGGTGCCCCTTGGATGTATAATAAAGACCTTCCTCCGGGTTGTACCGGCCATCCGTTAAAAACTGCAGCATCATAAAAGGATGGGTGGTCCCGCCTTTTCGCAGGTTTATTTCAATGGCATAATGTTTCCAACCCCGTCCGACCGGGTCATCTGGGCGGGCATCTTTCTCCAACACAGAAATGAAATCAATGGCAAATCTTCCCAGCACACCTTTCTTTTCAAAGGAAGCGGCAACTTTTTTACCCAAAATACCCAGCTCAATTGAATATTCTTTTGAGGCAGGAAAGTGTGCCCCGATATAAACCTGGCCGCTTTCTCCACCCAGCTCCTGGTCATGAGTAGAAATAATATCAATTTCGCCAGAAGGTGTTATTCGGCATTGTACCGAAGGTGATTCTTTTCTTAATCCTTCAATAAATTCTTCGGCAATGCCACCCATGACGAAAAACTTCTGCAGGAACATTTCATAGCTAAGATCTTCGGAAACCATTTTAAGCTGTTGTTTTAAATGATCCCTGATCCATTGCTTTTGATTTTTACTCTCTTCAATTCCTTTGTAGTAAAAAACAGCATTGCCATCTCCTGAAAATCCGTCATTAATTTTTAATACTGCTTTTCTTAAAACAGGATTTCCCTTTTTTAATTCAGCCAATGCATTAATAATATCGTCTTCCGATTTCAGATCCTCAAAGCCGGCGGGCACCAGCAAACCGCATTCTTTAAAAATTTTCCGGCTATTGCTTTTGTTTCCTAATTCAAACAGATCGGGGTCGCAACCGTAGATAGGAATCTGCAATCGTACTGCCAGGCTTCTTTCCAATGCAGTTACATTGAAACAGGACATATGAGCTTCATGATCCGGGGGAATAAAGTCACGAATACGGTTTATCAGGCGTGGCCGCTCCAGGATTTTTTGTGTCAATGGTTTGGAAGAAGAATCATGACAACTGAGTAGAGTGAGTCTTCGCAAAGCATGATAGCCGGTAATACCCGGCAACATATGCAGGTAATAATCTACAATGATGGGGTCTATGGTTTCACTGGTAACATAAATAACATGAGTACGAGGCATGCGCAACAACATCAGCATACAAAGCAGTCGTTCTTCATAATGATTGACTCCGCTGACTTTAGCAAGTATTTCCGGGTCCATAGTAAGCGACGGAATAATAACAACGGTACGTGGCGCCAGCTTATCAGGAAAAATATTCTGAAATTGAAGCGGGAATCTTTCCTGGAGTTTTTTAAACATTAATACTTCGGCTACCGAACCCGGTTCGGGTATTCCCGAAAACCCATTACCGGCTGATCCGGCATTTTTCAAATCGCTCAGTGAGGTTGGCATAACCATATTTTAATAACTCGCTTCGAATACTTTTTTTGAGAAGGACGGACACAGTTAAAATAAGCCGGAGTATATCCGACTTGATTGTCTTCGTTTCAGATCATTTATAAAATTAAATTCTTTTTCTTATGTACACTAAATTTTCTGAAGGGTCGGCCCGTACCCTTCAAGGAGGAAAAGAATCAATATAGCTTACTATCAACCCCGGTAGAGGATCAGGCTTCCTGCCCGTTCCATAAAGCACCGCCGATACTATCTTTTTCTGCACCCGTTACGGATGAGAGTACATTATTCTCCTGCCGCCAGCGGAGTATTCCGATAAAAGCCATTATCATAGCTTCTTTATAATTCACCAATTTCACATCCGGCATTGAAATTTGTATATCCAATGGAAGTAATTCTTCTTCTAATCTCCTGATGAGAAAATGGTTGAGTGCACCCCCACCGGTAGGAAGAAGCCGATGGCCACCTTGAGAAAGTGGCAATCCGGAAATTGATTTTTTTAGCTGATAGCAAATATGCTCTACATAAGTTCTTAAACCATCTCCAATAGCTGCGCCTGAATCAAGAATCATGGGAAAAACGATTTCAGTGCCAAACTCATTAGCTAATGATTTAGGGAAAGAGAGTTTGTAATAGTCCAATGCATTTAATTTTTCCAATAAACCTGTATTAACTTTTCCGGCAGCAGCTATTTTTCCATCTTCATCAAATTCTTTACCCAGCTTATTGGCAAGCATATTTAAAACCCGGTTTGCAGGACAAACATCGAAGGCAATATATTTTTCTGACTTGTATGAAATATTTGCAATTCCACCCAGGTTTAAAAAGAGATCATAATTATCAAACAAAAGTTTTTCTCCTATGGGAACAATAGGTGCACCTTCACCTCCCAAAGCTACATCAACAGCTCTGAGATCCGTCACCACCGGCAGCCGGGTTTCCGCGGCAATGGCAGCCCCATCTCCCAATTGAGCTGTCATTTTTTTGGAAGGCATATGAAAAGTAGTGTGCCCGTGCGATGCAATCAGTGAAACCTGGTAGTGCAAACCTTTTTCTTCAATAAACCTTTTTACCTGGTTCCCGATGTAATGGCCATATTCCGTATGTAATAAAAGATAATCCGCCGCTGGCAATATTGTTGCATTTTTTAACTTCTGCATCCAATCGGTAGAATAGGGATAACAATCTGCTTCCAGAATTTCATAGCTCCATTTACCGCCGTTTTCATGAAATTCAGTAAAAGCAATATCCAGCCCGTCCAGCGAACTGCCACTCATCAAACCAAGAACCCTGTAAACCATTTCGATTAATATTTTAAAGATTAGATTTGCCGGGCAAATTACGAATAACGGCTCAAGGAAAACAGAATTGAGAGGTATCAATTATCCATTATTCAAATTAAAGCAGAATGATTTATAACCTCAGCGAACAACACAGTTTGGTCAGCAACTGGGTCAGCGAATTGCGGGATGTGGACGTACAACATGACCGTATGCGGTTTCGGAGGAACCTGGAACGGATTGGCGAAGCCATTGCCTATGAGATCAGTAAAATTCTTCCCTTTGAGGAAAGAGAAATCACTACTCCTTTGGGCACTGCTGTAAGTAAGGTTTTAAAAGAGCAACCGGTTTTGGCAACTATATTACGGGCAGGAATACCGTTGCACCAGGGTTTATTAAATTTCTTTGACAGAGCTGATAATGCCTTTATATCTGCCTACCGGAAACACAATAAAGATGGTTCTTTTGAAATCAACCTCGAATACATATCATGTCCCGATCTTGAAAACAGGATTCTCATCATTTCGGACCCGATGCTGGCAACGGGTTCTTCCCTCGTAAAAACCATTCATCATTTAAGAGAAGAAGGCCCGCCAAAAGAAATACATGTGGTTGCTGCCATTGCCTGCACCGTTGGAATTGAATACGTTAAAAGAGAACAACCTACCGTAAAAATCTGGTGTGGGGACATTGATGATGAATTGACTGCCAAAGGATATATTGTACCCGGCCTGGGCGATGCCGGAGATCTTGCATTTGGTGTTAAAACTCAGAACTAAAGCAGCAATATTCTCTCAGAATTAGTCGTTGTATTATTATAACGGACATCTTTTTTTTTGTATTTTTCCAATTCACATCCTGACAATTTGAAAATGAAAAAACTGTTTTTTACCCTTATCCTTTGTGAGGCATTGATGAGTGTATCAAATGCACAGGATCCTAATTTTTCACAATTTTTTGCTTCTCCCCTCACTTTGAATCCTGCCATGACCGGAAAATTTGATGGTGTGTACCGGGTTGCCGGAAATTACCGCAATCAATGGCCTACTATTAATAATGCCTTTACCACGGCAACCGCTTCTGTTGATTTCGGAGTTTTAAAAAGACGCATTCCGGATTATGATCAGTTCGGTATTGGTATTATGGGTTTTTCAGACCGGGCCGGAAACGGAGTTTTGGTTTCTAATTCAGTGGCTTTATCTGTTGCCTATCACAAATCACTGGATGAAGACGGCTATCACCAGATCGGTGCAGGCTTTCAGGGCGGATTCATGAATAAAAGACTTGATCTTACCAAAGTTGTTTTTGAAGATCAGTTGACACCTTTTGGATTTACAGGAGTGACCGGAGAAATTTTCAGCAGTAACCAGATCAATGTTAAATATTTTGATCTGAATGCAGGAGTATTTTATAATGGCACAACCAACGGTTATAATAATTTTTACCTGGGCGCCTCTATGTATCATATCAACCGGCCCAAAGAATCTTTCCAGGGCGGGCAATATTTTTTAGCAGCAAGGACAACGGTGCAGGCCGGTGGAAGAATCCCGGTAGGGCCATTAAATTCTTTTCACTTCAGCGCTAATTACAGCTTGCAGGCCAAAGCTCATAATGCAATGATAGGCGGTGCTTATTCATTAAACATAGCCGGCGACGAAGACAACCCGACAAATCTTTACTTAGGTAGCTGGTATCGTTTTGGTGACGCAATTATTCCTTATGTCGGGCTTGAGTTTGGTGAATTTCAACTGGGAGCTACCTATGATGTAAATATTTCCAGGCTGAAGCCGGCATCCAATATGAGGGGCGGCGCAGAAATATCTCTCATCTACATCAAGAGGCCATCTGATCCAAATACTAAAAAACTTAACTGTCCTAAATTTTAAATTCCTGCAAGGATTTTTCAAAGAACACCTGATTTTTTTTAATCATATTCCATCTATTCTTTTATCTTACGGCATTTAGCCGGGATGAAAAAACTTTTCATCAATCTGAGTTTTTGGGTACTGCTTTCAATCATTGCAGGTATATTGGTGGGTCAGTTTGCCCCTAAAGTTGCATTATATCCCATCTTGCAGGAACCCTGGAAAACAAGATTTTTAGGGCAAGAGCTGGAGCTCGGTACCACACTGAGTGAATTTTTGGGAAAACTCTTTATAAGTATTGTCAAACTATTTATCAATCCCATTATTTTCCTCACCATCACTCTTGGCATTATCAATATGGGAAACCTGAAAAAGGTAGGACGCATTGGTGTCAAAGCATTGTTCTATTTTGAAGTGGTTTCCACTTTTGCTTTAATTGCAGGAATAGTCGTCGCATTGCTGGTTCAACCCGGGCACGGCGTTATCACTTCTGTATCATCTGCCCCGGATATTTCAAAATATGCCAACGTCAAAAGTTTTAACTGGATACATTTTTTTAAAGAAAATTCAACTCTCCAGGTTTTGACGCTTGCATTGCTTTCTGGAATTATTATCAGTCAATCTTCTTATCGTCTCAGGGTTATTGCATTTCTCCAGCCTATTGCAAAAGTTATTTTCACGGCTTTACATAAAGTCATGTTGCTGGCTCCTATCGGTGCATTCGGGGGAATGGCATTTACCATCAGTAAATACGGAGTCAGTGCTTTAGTGCCCCTGGCAAAACTGATGGGAACCGTATATGCCACCATGGCTGTATTTATTTTCCTGGTTTTATGGCTCATTTTAAAACATTACAAAGTCAGTATTTTTAAATTATTAAAATATATCCGGGAAGAATTGCTGATTGTACTGGGTACTTCTTCTTCTGAATCCGTTTTACCGAATTTAATGGAAAAGCTGGAGCGTATGGGATGTTCCAAGCCTGTTGTAGGGTTGGTAGTACCGGCAGGATATTCATTTAACCTGGATGGAACCACTATTTATTTGTCTATGGCCATGATATTCCTGGCACAGGCATTTCACATTCATTTATCCATCGGTCAGATATTTACCATCATTGGAATTTTAATGGTAACATCAAAAGGTGCCGCCGGGGTGGCCGGCAGCGGCTTTGTAGTTTTGGCTTCTACTATTACTGCTATAAAAGTTATTCCTATGGAAGGGCTGGTGTTATTATTAGGTGTGGACCGCTTTATGTCTGAAGCAAGGGCTATCACAAATTTCATTGGCAACAGCGTGGCAACAATATGGATTGCGAATAATGAAAACGAATTTAATCGTAAAAAAATGAAAGCCGCATTTGATAATGTGGAAGAAACAGAAAACATTGTTATGGACAACCTGACTGCAGACACAGTTATATATAAAGATGATTAGATCGCTTTCATTTTATCCTACCGCTTACATAAGGATTCCCTTTTATAAAAAACCGGTAAGGATATCCGGCGGCTTCACCCGAACCCTCAACTCCGATTCTCGGAGATACGCCAACAATTTTTTTATCCGGAATAAACGCATCATCGGCGATAAAAATCGTATCACTCTGCAGAGAAATGCCATTTTGCCTTACTGTGATACCCAATGAAACAGATAAGCTGCCCGGGCCTTTCGTAATGCTGTAGTCAGGCTTTTTTTTATTTCTCCGTTTTAGCATTTCGGAAATTCCTTCTACCGGCTCTACTGCACGGATGAGTATGGCATGTGGGATTCCCTTTTTATTCGTCACTACATTAAATAGATGATGGATGCCATAACAGATATATACATATGCTGTTCCGGCTTTTTCATACATCACATCATTCCGGGCAGTTCTACGACCTTTATAAGCATGGGAAGCTTTGTCAATGACACCATTATATGCTTCACATTCCACAATGCGGCCGGACGTAATAACTGAATTCCAGTTCGTCACCAATATCTTTCCCAACAATTCTCTTGCAATCTGTAAAACATCCGTTCTGTCATAAAAAGAAGCTGGTATTTTCCTCATGGTCAATTACTAACTGTTTTAATTATGGTTTATTTATATTTACTCATCCAAATGTAAAACTTGCTCAAGGAAATCGTCATAGCCATCCAATCTTTCTCTGAAGTGAATCAATTCATACGGAAACACAAGCTTTGGAAATGGATTATTATTCCCGGAATCATTTATGCAATCCTGTTCATCGTCAGCATGTACTTGTTCAGTAGTTCGGCTACCCATGTGATTGACTACCTGACCACAACCACAGGGCTGGGTGATCGCATTTTAAAGTTTCAAAATAGCTGGCTTGGATTCCTGTTCACCTTTGCAGGAATTATTCTTTGGCTTCTATTATTGCAATTTTACTTCTCACTATTCAAGTATCTTATTCTCATCATCGGTTCTCCGGTATTTGCATACCTGAGTGAAAAAACGCAGGTAATCCTGGAAAACAAAGACCAGGAAACCAATTGGGCAGAATTGAGCCGGGATGCCTGGAGGGGTACCCGCCTGGTTTGCCGCAATGTACTGTGGCAAACTTTTTTCTTCATTATGCTACTGCTATTGACTTTAGTTCCGGTTGCAGGCTGGATTACACCTTTGATTGCTTTGTTTCTTGAATGTTATTACTATGGTTTTTCAATGTATGATTACAGCTGCGCCAGGCAAAAAATTACATTAAAAGAAAGTATTGATTTTGCCGGCAGACATAAAGGTCTTGCAATAGGTAACGGCCTGGTCTTTTACCTGATGCATGGAGTAATAGGAATCGGCTGGGTATTGGCGCCGGCTTATGCTATTATAGCAGCCAACATTAGTTTATATAAAGTCAAAAACACTTAAATGCCCCGGGGAACCGTGTATCTCATTCCTTCTTTGCTTGATGAGGAAAGTATAGAATGCATTCCGCCTTATGTTTTGTCTGCTATCCATAACTGTAAAATATTTTTTGCAGAGAATGAGCGAACAGCCCGCAGGTATTTAAAAAAATTGCAAAAAGAAATTGTCATTGACGAATATGAATGGCACACATTATCGGAAGAACCGGCCCTGATTGAATTGTTTTGTCAAAAACTGAAAGAAGGAAAAAATATCGGGATCATAAGCGAAGCCGGTTGTCCGGGGGTGGCAGATCCGGGGCAAGTATTGGTTAAAAAAGCTCATGAACTGAATGCCGGAGTAAAACCACTAACCGGACCGAATGCAATTCTGATGGCTTTGATGAGCAGTGGCATGAATGGACAACGATTTCAGTTTCTCGGCTACCTTCCGATTAAAGATCCTGACAGAAGCCGGGCTATAAAAGAAATGGAAGCAGAATCACAAAAAAAGAATTGTACTCAAATCTTCATAGAAACTCCATATCGTAACAACCAGTTGTTAGCAGCCTTGCTGAATCATTGCAAACCCAACACACAGCTGTGTATTGCAGCCGGCCTCACTTCTCCCCAAGAACAAATAAAAACCTTACGTATTTCTCAATGGAAACAAAACATACCCGACTTGAATAAAGTTCCGGTAACATTTTGTTTGTGGGCACAATAAAAGAGCCGCCACTTAACAAAAAATTTATACCATTGAATTGATAATTGTATATTTTTGTTGCCTATTTATAAATGACTATTTTTTAAAATGATCAATAGTCTGAAACATACCAAGCAATTCGCCTTTCACGGGCCATTAACCACCGGTGTTTATGCCGTGGCATTTGATGTCTTCATTTATGTACGACCTCGACGTGGTTGCTGACAGGACGAGCTGCTAACCAGGCCCCTGTCAGTGAAAAATTTCCGTTGCCTGCCGTTTATCAGGCAGGTTCCACTTTCAACCGGATTGGTAATCCATATATTTTAAACAATCTTTTTTACTTTGGACAATCAGAATATTTCTATCAGGGTAGCCTCAGCGGCAGATAAAATTTTTTCAAAGATCATAACAGATGAAATGGCAGCCTCAGCAGCCGCAAGAGGTACCGGTATTGCTAAACGCAGCCCTGAATACGTTGAACAAAAAATGGAAGAAGGCAAAGCCGTTATTGCTGTCACTGCTGATGGTACATGGGTAGGATTTTGCTATATCGAAACCTGGAGCCATGGAGAATATGTAGCTAATTCAGGTTTGATTGTTTCTCCGGCATTCAGAAAAACCGGCGTGGCAAAAGCCATCAAGAAAAGAATTTTCGAACTGTCAAGACAAAAATACCCGGAAGCAAAAATATTCGGCCTTACGACAGGTCTAGCTGTCATGAAAATAAACAGTGAATTGGGATATGAGCCGGTCACTTATTCTGAACTGACCCAGGACGATGCCTTTTGGGAAGGATGCAAAAGCTGTGTGAATTATGACATTTTGATGAGTAAAGACAGGAAAAATTGCCTGTGCACTGCCATGCTGTATGATCCAAAGGATCATTATAAACCGGAAGAGACCAAACAATTTTTTGAACAAAATAAAAAAGGACTGGAACGTTTACTTCGTTTTAAACAATGGAAACTGCTAAAGCCGTTTTTGAAAAAAAATAAAAACGGGAACAATACTACCAGCCTGAAAAGCATATTGAAGTTTTTTTCATAAATTATCAGCATAAGAAAAACAGGAATGAAAAAAGTTGTATTAGGATTCAGCGGGGGTTTAGACACCTCCTATTGTGTAAAGTATCTTGGTGAAGATAAAGGTTTTGAAGTGCACAGTATTATTGTAAACACCGGTGGTTTTACGGATGACGAACTGAAACAGATAGAAGCCCATGCCTATAAATTAGGAGTGAAAACACATACCACCGTCAATGCCGTAAAAGTATATTATGACCGCATCATTAAATACCTGGTTTTTGGAAACGTACTCAAAAACAATACATATCCATTAAGTGTCTCGGCAGAGAGATTAATTCAGGCATTGCATATTGCCGATCATGCAAAGCATTTAAAGGCTGAAGCAGTAGCTCATGGCAGCACTGGCGCCGGCAACGACCAGGTTCGTTTTGATATGATTTTTCATATCATGATCCCCGGTGTGGAGATAATTACTCCTATCAGGGATTTAAAACTCAGCAGGGAGGAAGAAATAGCCTACCTGAAAGCTAAAGGAGTGCAAATGAATTTTGAAAAAGCGGTTTATTCAATCAACAAAGGATTGTGGGGAACCAGTGTGGGTGGTAAAGAAACTCTTTCTTCAAAAGGAACGCTGCCGGAAGAAGCCTGGCCTACTCAAGTAACTGAATCGGGTAACCGGAATCTGGAATTAGAATTTACTAAGGGAGAATTAGTTTCAGTTGACAAGAAGAAGTTTTCTCACCCATCTGAAGCCATTCAATATTTACAATGCATTGCCGGCCCTTATGGCATCGGCAGGGATATTCATGTGGGTGATACAATTATCGGTATCAAAGGTCGTGTAGGTTTTGAAGCAGCAGCACCAATGATAATTTTAAAATCACACCATGCATTGGAAAAACACGTATTGACCAAGTGGCAGCTGAACTGGAAAGACCAACTGGCTTTGTTTTATGGTAATTGGCTGCATGAAGGGCAAATTTTAGATCCGGTGATGAGAGACATTGAGGCATTCTTCAGTACCTCTCAGGAAAATGTTTCAGGTACTGTATTTGTTGAATTAATGCCGTACCGGTTCCAGGTTACAGGTATAGAATCAAAATACGATTTAATGAGCAGCCGATTTGGAAAGTATGGTGAAATGAACAGTGGCTGGAGTGGTGAAGATGTAAGAGGATTCAGTAAAATTTTTGGAAATCAAACCTCCATTTATCATTCTGTGAAAACTGAAAATGAAAGTCAAAAATAAAAATCCGGTAAATATCGGATCAGAAAAATCAAAGACGACATCTTTCATCTTGAGTTTTCTCTTTTTAATCTTTAATTTAAAATGAGTAATCAAAATAAAAATAAGACCGATTCGAAAAGCGAGGCAAATGAGCAGGCGGCTTCTCATTTGAGTGGAAGCCGTAAGGGGGCTATAAAAATTGGAATTGTAGGTGGCGCCGGATATACGGGTGGCGAACTGATTCGCCTGTTAATTCATCATCCACAGGCAAAAATCGTTTTCATTCACAGTAAGAGTAATGCGGGCAATCCCGTTTCAAAAGTGCATAGTGATTTATTGGGAGATACTGATCTGAATTTTACAAATGAACTAAGTGATTCGGTTGATATACTCTATCTCTGTGTCGGGCATGGTCATGCCCGTAAATTTTTAGAGGAAAATAAAATTCCCGATAAAATAAAGGTTATTGATCTTTCCAATGATTTTCGCTTGACTCAAAACCGGATACTGGGAAAAAGGAATTTCGTTTATGGGCTTCCGGAATTAAATAAGGAAAAAATAAAATCGGCAGATAATATCGCCAATCCCGGTTGTTTTGCCACTTGTATTCAGCTCGGATTGTTACCCCTGGCTAAAGTAGGTCTATTAAAAGATATTTATACTACCGGTGTTACCGGCTCCACGGGTGCAGGGCAAAGTTTATCAGAAACCTCTCATTTTAGCTGGAGAGCTAATAATATACAGGCATATAAAACTTTATCCCACCAGCATCTCGGGGAAATTGGCGAAACACTAAAGCAATTACAACCAAAAGGGGCTATTGAAGTAAACTTTGTACCCTGGAGAGGTGATTTTACAAGGGGGATATTCGTTAGTTCCCAATTAATTTGTGACTGGAGTGTCACCGAGTTGAATGCTTTATACAGGGATTTTTATAAAGACCATCCTTTTACTCATCTCAGCAAAGACACAATCTATTTAAAACAAGTGGTCAATACCAATAAATGTCTTATTCAGTTAGAAAAAATAGGAAGCAAGCTGGTTGTTCATTCCATAACAGATAACCTATTAAAAGGTGCCAGCGGCCAGGCTGTTCAAAATATGAACCTGATGTTTGGCATAGATGAAAAGACCGGCCTGGAATTAAAATCTGCCTCATTTTAAAATTTAACTTATGAAAGCAACCATTATCGGAGCAGGAAACATCGGGATGGCATTAGCCGAAGGATTAACCCGGTCTGCCTTGTGTAAAAAAAATGAAATTACCGTTACCCGGAGAAATATTACTTCTTTATCCTCTCAGGCAGAAGCGGGTTATAAAGCAAGTACCAATAATAATGAAGCTATTCAAAATGCTGATATCGTTTTTATTTGTGTATTACCTCAACAACTCAATGAAGTACTGGAAGAACTTCTGCCTTCCGTGGATATAAAGAACCAGCTGTTTGTTTCTGTTGTAACCGGGGTTTCCACAGAAGTGTTCCGGCATAAATTGGGAAATAAACTCAGGATCATTCGTGCTATGCCCAACACTGCCATGAAAGTGGGTGAAAGCATGACCTGCCTTGCTGCAGCCAATGCGACTAAAAAAGACATTGAGGTAGTGCAGAATATTTTTAATACGCTCGGGCAAAGTATCGTTATCAATGAAGATATGATGAGTGCAGCAACTGCTCTTTGTGCCTGTGGCATTGCTTTTTTTCTGAGAACCATTCGTGCCGCATCTCAAGGTGGTGTTGAAATCGGATTTCATGCGCATGATGCATTAAAAATAGCTGCGCAAACTGCATTAGGCGCTGCCAAACTGCTGATTGCAAATAAAACGCATCCCGAACAGGAAATAGATAAAGTCACTTCTCCCAAAGGATGTACTATAGCCGGACTAAATGAAATGGAACACCAGGGATTGAGCTCGGCATTAATTAAAGGAATCAAACTTTCGGCAACTATGGCCGGCAACTTATATCAAAAATCATGAACCTATTCAACGTATATCCTGTAAACGAAGTAACCATTGTAAAAGCAAAAGGCTCTTATGTATGGGATGATAAGGGTGAACAATATCTTGACCTTTACGGCGGCCATGCTGTCATCAGCATTGGTCACACCCATCCACATTGGGTGAAGAGGATTGAAGAACAATTGGAAAAAATTGCATTTTACTCAAATTCTATAAGAATTCCTTTGCAGGTTGAACTGGCAAAAAAACTGGGAAAAGTTTCTGGTAAGGACGATTATCAACTATTTCTTTGTAATTCCGGTGCGGAAGCAAATGAGAATGCATTGAAGCTGGCTTCTTTTCATAATGGAAGAAAAAAAGTAATTGCTTTCAGCAAATCATTTCACGGAAGAACATCGCTGGCTGCTGCCGCTACAGATAATAAAAACAATATTTCTCCTGTAAATGAAACCGGGAATATTATTTTTCTTCCTTTCAATGATGAACAAGCTTTGGAAGATTGTTTTAAAGAAAATGGAAAAGAAATTTCTTCTGTTATCATTGAAGGCATCCAGGGAGTAGGCGGTATCAATGTAGCCAATGAATCTTTTCTAAAAAAGATCCGGCAACTATGTGATGAGTATGATGCTGTTTATATTGCCGACAGCGTACAATGCGGATATGGCAGAAGCGGAAAATTTTTCAGCCACGATTTTGCCGGTATGAGCGCTGATATTTATTCTATGGCAAAAGGAATGGGCAATGGTTTTCCGGTTGCCGGTATTATTGCTTCACCCAAATTCAAAGCCAGGCATTTTATGCTGGGCTCCACTTTTGGTGGCAACCACCTGGCTTGTGCTGCTGCATTGGCTGTGCTGGAAATTATTGAAGAAGAAAAACTGATGGGCAATGCCGTCATGGTTGGAAAATATTTAAAAGAGGAATTAGAAGCAATTCCTCAATTAAAAAATGTAAGAGGCCGTGGTTTAATGATTGGTTTTGATGTACCTGAAGAATTGAAAGACCTCCGAAAAAATTTATTGTGGAACCAGAAAATCTTTACCGGCGAATCAAAACCAAATGTGATCCGGTTGTTGCCTTCTTTAGCATTGAAAAAAAGAGATGCCGAACAATTTATAGAATCAATAAAAGAAGAAATAAACCATTTAGATTTATCACCTGCAAATTAAAATGAAAAACTTCACCTCTGTAAATGATCTTCCTTTCCCCGGTACCGGAAGTATTGGAGATACAATAGATGCTTTGGTGCAAAAAGCATTAGCCTATAAGAGCAATCCATTAAAAGATAAAACACTGGGCCTTAATAAGCGTATTGGTTGTTTATTCCTGAATCCAAGTATGCGCACCCGTTTGAGTACACAGATCGCTGCGCAAAACTTAGGGATGGATGCCATTGTTTTTAATGTTGGGCAGGAAGGTTGGTCATTGGAATTTGAAGAAGAAGCCATCATGAGTGGCAGCTCAGTTGAACATGTAAAAGATGCTGCGCCGATATTGGGAAAATATTTTGACATACTTGCCATACGGACATTTCCGTCTTTGAAAAACCGTGAAGACGATTACAGCGAATTGTACATTAAACAGTTTATTAAATATACTGGAATACCCATTGTCAGTTTAGAAAGCGCTACGCTTCATCCATTACAATCATTTACCGACATCATTACCATTAGTGAAGAACTTTCCAAGCACCCCACTTCGGGAAGTAGGAAGGCAAAAATCGTTTTAACCTGGGCACCGCATGTTAAACCATTGCCTCAATGTGTTGCTAATAGTTTTTCTCAATGGATTAACGCATGGGGAAAATCTGATTTTATTATTACTCATCCTGAAGATTATGAACTGGATGAACAATTCACCAAAGGAGCAAAAATTATTTACAACCAGGAAGAAGCACTTAAAAATGCTGATTTTGTTTATGTGAAAAACTGGAGCACTTTCAGGGATTATGGAAAGATTTATACTAATAATCCCAAATGGATGCTTACAAATAAAAGATGGCAATTAACCAATAATGCAAAAGTGATGCATTGCCTTCCGGTAAGGAGAAATGTAGAATTAAGTGATGAAATATTAGACGGCCCAATGAGTATTGTTACTCAACAAGCAAGCAACAGGGTTTGGGCAGCTCAAACTGTACTCAGTGAAATTCTCACCTCGACATTATGAGTAATGATTCAAATATAATGAATCCTAACTCCTCCCCTTCGGGGAGGTTGGGTGGGGCCTTGTACGTTATAAAAATTGGTGGTAACATTATTGACGATGAAGCGAAGTTATTTTCATTCTTACAAAAATTTTCTGATATTCAAAATCCTAAAATATTAGTGCATGGTGGCGGAAAGCTGGCTACACAATTAGCAGAAAGGCTTAATATCCCTCAGCAACTGGTGGAAGGAAGAAGAATTACTGATTCAGAAACATTGAAGATTGTAACTATGGTGTATGCCGGTTATATCAATAAAAACATTGTGGCACATTTACAAGCACTGAATTGTAATAGCATCGGGCTATCCGGAGCGGATGGAAAAATTATTCTTGCACATAAAAGGCAACATCCTACGCTGGATTATGGATTTGTAGGTGACGTTGATTCAATAAACACTTCTACTCTTAAAGATTTTTTAGATAATAACATATCACCAGTTATAGCTCCCATCACTGCAGATAAAAAAGGACAACTACTGAATACCAATGCAGATACCATTGCCCAGGAAATTGCAAAAGCGATGAGTAAACTATATAATGTTGAATTGATTTATTCTTTTGAAAAAAAGGGAGTCCTTGCAGAAGCCGGAGATGAATCAACTGTAATTGACAAAATCAACTCAGGGAAATTTCAACAATTAAAAGAGGAAAAGAAAATATTTGCAGGAATGATCCCTAAGCTGGACAACGCATTTGCTGCATTAAACAGCGGGGTAAAAAAAGTCAGAATAGGAAAAGCTGAAGAATTAAATCTATTAATAGCAGGAAAAACAGGAACTCTTATCACTCATGAACTATGAATTTTTAAATCATTTGCAGGAAGAAGCTATCGGTTTATTAAAAAAACTGATAGCCACCCCCTCTTTCAGTAGGGAAGAAGATAAAACTTCTGAACTGATTGAACGTTTTTTTTTAGAAAAAAACATACATCCAAAAAAACATTTATACAATGTCTGGGCAGAAAACAAATTTTTTGATAACAGTAAGCCTACCCTATTACTGAATTCGCACCATGATACTGTAAAACCAAATTCACAATACAGCAGAGATCCTTTTAAACCCACAATCGAAGATGGCAAACTATATGGGCTGGGAAGTAATGATGCCGGAGGGTGTTTGGTTTCCCTGATTACTGCTTTTCTTTATTTCTACGATAAAGAAAATCTTAAGTACAATCTGATCCTTGCTGCCTCTGCTGAAGAAGAAATTTCCGGCGTCAATGGAATAGAGGTTTTGTTGCAACAATTAGGCACAGTTGACTGCGCTATTGTTGGTGAACCAACACAAATGCAGATGGCGATTGCAGAAAGAGGATTAATGGTATTGGATTGTATTGCAAAGGGTAAAGCAGGACATGCTGCCCGAAAAGAAGGTGATAATGCCATCTATAAAGCAATTAAAGATATTAATTGGTTCACTACGTATAAATTTCCGAAAGTGTCGGAACTTTTAGGACCGGTAAATATGGACGTAACCGTTATTGAAACTGATAATAAAGCTCATAATGTAGTACCGGCACAATGTAAGTATGTTGCAGATGTAAGAGTAAATGAATTGTATTCCTTTGAAGAAATAATGAAGGTTATTAAAGAAAATATACTGAGCGAAGTAAATGCAAGAAGTTTTCGCCTGCGTTCAACTTCTATAGCCCTGGACCATCCATTGGTAAAAGCAGGTTTAAGCCTGGGAAGAAGTTACTATGGTTCTCCCACTACATCAGATAAAGCGTTGATGACTTTTCCTGCTTTAAAAATGGGCCCCGGAGATTCCGGCAGAAGTCATTCGGCAGATGAGTATATTTATGTGGAAGAAATCAAAGAGGGAATAGAGTTGTATATTCAATTATTAGAACAAATACTATGAAGCTTTGGCAAAAAAACAGTAACGTATTAAAAGAAGTGGAGCAATTTACAGTCGGAAACGACCGTGAGTTTGATTTACAGTTGGCTCCATTTGATGTATTAGGTTCTATTGCCCATGCAAAAATGCTGGCTGAGGTTGGTTTACTTACCAAAGTAGAATCGGATCTGTTAATAAAAGAGTTGAAAAACATTTATGATTCAATTCAGCAATCAACCTTCAGCATTCAACATAATGTAGAAGATATTCATTCGCAGGTAGAATTAATCCTGACCGAAAAATTAGGTGATGTCGGAAAAAAAATTCATACAGCAAGAAGCAGGAATGACCAGGTTCTTGTTGATGTAAAACTCTTTCTCAGGAATGAAATTGAACAATTAGTAATTGCAATACAGCCTTTTTTTGAATTGTTACAATCGCAAAGTGACAGGTACAAAGATTACCTTCTTCCCGGATATACTCATTTGCAATTAGCCATGCCTTCTTCATTTGGCTTATGGTTTGGGGCCTATGCCGAAAGTTTAACGGATGATATGATCACATTAAAATCGGCTTTTGATATTGTAAATAAAAATCCATTAGGTTCAGCAGCCGGCTATGGGTCTTCATTTCCTGTCAACAGAACATTAACCACTCAGTTATTAGGATTTGACGATTTGAATTACAATGTCATTTATGCACAGATGGGAAGAGGGAAAACCGAAAGAATTATTGCATCCGCCCTGGCGAATGTGGCAGACACCCTTTCGAAACTCAGCATGGACGCCTGTTTATACCTGAATCAGAATTTTGGCTTTATAAGTTTCCCGGCAGAACTCACAACCGGTTCCAGCATCATGCCTCACAAAAAGAACCCGGACGTTTTTGAATTAATTCGTTCCTATTGCAACCGGATAAAATCATTGCCCAATGAAATTATGATGATGACAACTAACCTGCCATCGGGTTATCACCGTGATCTCCAGCTATTAAAAGAACATTTGTTTCCTGCTTTTAAAATACTAAAGAACTGCATTGGAATGACCGGATTGATGCTATCCAATATTGAAATCAAAAAAGATATTCTCACCGATGAAAAATATAAATATCTTTTTAGTGTTGAAGAAGTGAATAAACTGGTCAATTCCGGAATGCCTTTTCGTGATGCGTATAAAAAGATAGGGATGGATATTGAAGATGGAAATTTCATCTATAATACTGCGCTCCATCATACACATGAAGGTTCTATCGGGAATCTATGTAATGAAGAAATTAAAATGCAGATGCAGAAAATAATTGCATCGTTTCCCTTTTCAAAAATTCACAAGGCAGTTGAAGGACTACTGCTTATGTAAACCTGCTGTGCCGGATAAGCAAATTCAATTTGTTCAGCCCTGAAAGACGCAACAATGGCCAGGTTAATTTCCTGTTGTTTGTCCATATACATATTATAATCAGCACTCAGTACAAAATAAACATATTCAAAATTGAAATAGGACTCTGCAAACATGGAAAAATGAGCCCGGTCAAATTTCAATAACTCCTGGGATTGTATAATACTCTTAATCATGCCGGGAATTTTCTTAAGTTTCTCTTCAGGAGTTTTATTGGATACCCGGATGGAATAAGCAATTCTTCTCTGCTCCAATCTTTTATAATTCTGAACTCTCGAATCAGTCAGATCCGTATTTGACATAATAAGTTGCTCACCGCCTAATGATCGTATTCTTGTTGTCTTAATACCGATATACTCAACCGTACCGGATTTATCATCCACCACAATAAAATCACCGATTTCAAACGGTTTGTCAAAATAAATAACAAAGTAGCTGAACAGATCTTTTAGAATCACCTGGGCAGCCAATGCAATTGCAATTCCTCCAATACCCAGCCCCGTAATGATAGTTGTAATATCATAACCGAAATTGTCAATAAGAAATACAATACCGGCAATCCATACAAATACTTTACTGATAATTATAATACCTCTTACCTGTTTCTTTTTTACATCTGCTCCATCCCGGGTTTCAACATAGCTTGTAATCAGGTAGGCAATCAGGGACGTTATCAGGCTAACAACAAAATAAGTGCCCGCAATCAGCATAGCCATTTTTATTACCTGCTCTGACCGGGGGCCGAAAGTCAGGTAAGACAGGGCAAAGTAAACAGACAACAAATAAAAAAAGGGTAATACGTATTTTTCAATTACAAGAATCAGGAAATCGTCAACAGTAGTTTTCGTTCTTTTTGCAGCTCTTTTTATCCAGATTACCACAATTGTTTTAATAACCCATAGAAAAATAAACAAACCGGATATAATAGCAAAAGCAATAGCCCAATCCCGGACAGTATTTCCTAGAAAAATATTATTCCAAAATGAATTCATCCCGGATTTTTTAATACAATAACCAAAAAGCAAAATTAAACGATGAAAATAGATGTTGGGGTATATATGACTATTCTAACTCAATTTTAATAGGGCTCAATTTCGAAATCTTAAGACGCTAATCGTAAAATATAAGATTTGAAATCTTCTATTAAAACAAATGATAAATGATTCTGTTCTTTAAAAGCAACTCTAATTCTACCGCCTGAATTTCATAAATGAAATTTATTTACAATTTGGCTCTGCGAAACATTTTGTTTCGCAGCATTATGTTGTTGCTTTAAGCGATGAAATTAGTTTTCGAATCTGAAAGATTCGAAAAACCGGGATAAACGTTCACTCTTTACAACCCATACTTATCCACCAGGTAAATAAATGCCGCCATATTGATAGCTCCTAATTCCAGCTCCCGTTTATTTACATTTTCAAATACATCATTGGCGGCATGATGATAATCAAAATAGCGTTGTGAATCCGGCGACAATTCTCCTGTCGGTGTACCTAATGCCCTTGTCAAAGGGCTTACATCAGCACCACCGCCTCCCCTATTTATTTGATATACTCCATAAGGCAGAAACAATGGAATCCAGCTCCTGGCTTTTTCAAGTTGTGCTACAGAGCCTCCCATACTGAAACTCCTGGGTGTAAATCCGCCGGCATCACTTTCCAATCCAAAAATTTGTTTCTCGTTTTTAGCTTTTGCTTCTTCTGCATATTTTATTCCACCCCGTAAACCGTTTTCTTCATTCGAAAACAAAACAAAGCGGATAGAATGTTTAGGAGTATATCCGAGAGCTTTAAAAGCCCGGAGTATTTCCATAGTTTGAGTTACACCAGCGCCATCATCGTGTGCTCCTTCGGCCAGGTCCCAGGAATCCAGATGTCCTCCCACCGTGATATATTCATTGGGAAATTCCGAACCGGTCAACTCACCAATAACATTATGCCCGATAGTGTCAGGCAGGAAACGGGCATAGGTAGTGAGTGATACTTTCACCTGCGATTTTTGCAACTGGGCATTCAGCCAGTCGGCATCCTGCAAGCCGATGGCAACTGCCGGAATTTTTGGATAAGCGGTATCATAATTCATACCGCCCGTGTGAGGAAAATTATCAGTGCTGTGAGACATACTTCTGACTATAACTGCAACTGCCCCGTATTTTGAAGCCCTGCTGGCACCCGCACTCCGGTACCGTACTGCATCACCATATGATTGAAATGTTTGAACAAACGTAGGATTGAAATGATAATTATAAAAAACAATTTTTCCTTTTACCTGATCCTTTTTCGATTCCAGGTCATTAAAAGATGTTACTTCAATGACATCAGCGCTTACAGCCTTGCCTCCACTGCCGATTGAATTTCCTAAAGCGGCTACATAAAGAGATTTTTTTGATGAACCGCTATACAATGCTTCCGCTTTATCCTGTCCTCCTCTAACCCAATGTGGCACCATGCATTCTTGTAACCAGGCTTTATCAGCTCCGCTTTCCTTCATAACCCGTAATCCCCATTTTTCAGCTTTCACCATTCCCGGCGAACCGGCTAACCGGGCACCTACATTCTTGGTTAGATCACGAAGGTTGTCATAGGCTTTTCCATTGGAAAGTATTTCATTGGCAACCCGGCGAATAAAAACAGAGTCTTCATTCTGTGCAAAGAGATGAATAGATATAAAACAAATGATGATTGAAAAAAAGTATTTTTTCATTTTCCTGATTTTAGATAAAAATAAATCAATCCCGGATTCAAAATAGAACTATTTAAGATGAACGGTAAACTTCAATTGATTTTAAGTGTTTATCTTAGAGTTTGCCATATTGTAAAAATATTTTATGAGAATTGGAATTGTTTGTTATCCTACATTCGGTGGTAGTGGAGTGTTAGCTACAGAACTCGGAAAGGCATTGGCTCAAAAAGGACACCAGGTTCATTTTATAACCTACCGGGAACCTGTCCGGCTGGACGTTTATGTACCGAATATTTTCTATCATGAAGTGCATGTGCCTACCTATCCGTTGTTTGATTATCCCCCTTATGAAACCGCATTAGCGAGCACAATGGTAGATGTAATAAAAAACAATGAGCTGGATCTCTTACACGTTCATTATGCCATTCCGCATGCATCAGCAGCCTATATGGCAAAAAAAATCCTTGAAAAAGAAAACAAGCGGATCCCGGTGATTACTACGCTGCATGGAACGGATATCACGTTAGTAGGACGGGATAAGACTTATGCTCCGGTAGTTACGTTCTCGATTAATGAAAGTGATGCGATAACAGCCGTCTCAGAAAATCTCAGAGAAGAAACATTCAAATCATTTAAAATTGAAAAAGAAATAGAGGTCATTTATAATTTTGTAGATGTAAATCGTTTCAGCCGGAAACCTATTGAAGTTTTCAAAAAATCAATTGCTCCTAACGGAGAAAGAATCTTATTGCATATTTCTAATTTCAGAAGATTAAAAAGAGTGACGGATGTAGTAAAAGTTTTTTCGGAAGTTCAAAAAGCAATTCCTTCAAAACTTTTATTTGTTGGAGATGGCCCGGAGCGGCCCGCAGCTGAAGAACTGTGCCGTCAATTGGAACTTTGTGATGAGATAAAGTTTGTAGGGCGCCAGGAACAAGTAGAAGACATTCTTGCCATCGGCGATCTTTTTCTTTTGCCTTCCGAATATGAAAGTTTTGGTCTTGCGGCACTGGAAGCCATGGCAGCGGGAGTGCCTGTTGTAGCTACCAATGTAGGAGGTTTAAAAGAAATAATTGTTCCGGGTGAAACGGGTTTCCTGGCAGATGTAGGAGATGTAATAGCGTTGAGCCGTTTTGCTATAACAATTTTAAAAAATGAAGAAACATTGAATACATTTAAATCCAAAGCTGCAGCACATGCACGGATTTTTGATATACACAATATCATTCCGGTTTATGAAAAATTATATGAACGTTTTCTTTAAAGAGAAAACTTCTTTTATAAATACCCGTTATTAAATAAAGTGAAGTTTAATGTTTGACAAGCCATAGTTCCGGGTTCACTTCTTTTGCTTCAATCATTAATAAGAAATCCAGTTTTCCGCCATTTCCACCTTCATCATCTGTGCCCAGGCGACCTAAGGTCTGTCCTGTTTTTACGGTTTCTCCTTTTTTGACACTTACTGAGGAAAGATTGCTATACGTGGTAAAATATTTTCCATGCCGGATGGTAACATTCATTTCACCTCCTGAATTAAACACACCTACTACTTCCCCGTTAAAAATAGATTTCACCGGCACACCAGCCTGCGGAGAGCAGATAGTAATACCATGATTGTAGCCTTTCAGAGAAGTTCCTTCTATAGTATAAGGCCCGAAACGAATACAAACATATCCATTGTCTACCGGCCAGGGCAGCTTACCCCTGTTTAAAGCAAACTCGCTATTAAGCTTTACATCACTTTCATTCAAATCCAGGTAACTTCCGGAAGAGGAAGTTTTGATGGTTGTCGGATTAGTGAGTGATGTAGAAGGATTCGAGGTAGTAACATTGGTGCCTGATGTTGAATTTGCACTAGTATTGGTATTTGCTGCTGCATTTGCCTTTGCTTCCTCAGCTGCTCTCTTCTTTGCTGCCTCTACCTCTCTTCTTACGATAGCGGCCAAAGAATTTTTTAGTTCATTATCTCTCTTTCTTTTTGAAGCTAATTGTTTTTCAAGATCTTTTTCCTCAGATTTCAGTTTTGTGACAACAGAATTTTTCTCTTTTTTCTGTTCAGCCAATACAACCATTTGCCGGGTTTGATTTCCCAGGGCACTGTTTTTCTGATCTTTTCTTCCCAATTGCTGATCTTTTCTTTTAGCAATTAATTGCTGAGTTTCCAAAATAGTATTAACCTGTTTCTCCCTGTAATTACGATAGCTCTTTAAATAACCGATTCTTTTCAATGCATCATTAAAATTACCGGCAGAAAAAATGAAATTCAGATAATCGTAAGAACTCCTGTTTTTATAAGAATACACAACACTACGGGCATACTCAACTTTTAAAGTATCTAATTGTTTTTGTAAACGGTATATTTCAAGATTACTTCTGTAAATATCGTCATCAATCATTCGTAATTCCCTGTTGATATTGTAGATATATCTCTCCTGCAGGTTAATCTTCCGGTTCAGAATATTCAGTTGAGCTACACTTTGCTTTGTCTTACCTTTTACCTGGTCATATTGTCCCTGTATTTCCTGAATATCTTTTTGAAGTTGCTTACGTTCATTTTCCAGTTCAGCTTTGTCCTGCTGGGCAAAAGCAGAAACGGAAACCATAAAAAGGGAAACGGCAAGAAGTCCTGAAAAAATCCGATTGATCATAAGAAGCAGAAATTAAGTTTGTAAATCAAGGGGCCGAATCGTCAACCGTATAACGGCACTATGCAAAATAAATTTTATTATTTAATTTCTTTTATATCTATCCGGTACAGGAAACGGGAAACTTAACGTTTCATTAAAATCATACTGCCTGAAATTAAGACGAACATCTAATTTTGATTTCTCCGACACCGTAATTTTCCGGCTCGTGGAGAAATTAGAGCCCTTCTTATCTTCATAATCCGAATAGGTCAGATCGCAGGTACGGTTTTTATTTACATCTACATCATCCAGTTTGCTGTGTTGCAATATATTGTTTGAAACATTTACCGTAATTAGATTTTTGAACCATTCACCAATACATAATAAAGAGACCGTATTATTGGTTCGGGTATAGGTAACAATATTGCTATCCAGGAAAACCGGGTTGCCAATAATAATTTGTTGTAAAGAAATTAAATCAAGAGGTAGCGCCGTTACTTCCTGCAAATAGGCAACACTACGGGCAGAATAGGTTTTGTTTTGCTTATTTAACAATTTTACCGAATCTTTTGTGATGAGCACCCGCATTGCTTCCATTCCCAGAAAAGCATTGACTGAAATCCAGATCAGGCTATCATTATACATCCGGATATAGGCATTAACGTTATAATTCTTATCATTGCCGCCCATATAATCCACATTCACTTTTGCAGAAAAAGTAGTGAAGTGAATTTTTTGTTTTTCTATGGCATCATAGGTTTCCCTGATAAAGTTGAGTGAATCCGCATGAGCATCCCGTTCCGGAGATACTACTACAACCACTGTTGCCGCAGTATCAGTTTTGGTCTTAGAAATTGCAGTCTGAATTTTTTTTGTTGAACGGCAGGCTACAAAAAGAGAAACTACAATACCAACAAAAAATAAAGTCTTATTCATGCTTTCTTATTAATGAGTGCCCGTATGACCAAAGCCTCCCTGGTTTCGTTCTGTTTCAGTTACAAATTCTACAGTTTGCCATTTTACTTTATCAATTGACTGAAATACCATTTGCGCTATCCGGTCTCCGGATTGAATGATCTGTTCTTCCTGCGAAAGGTTGATTAAAATAATCTTAATTTCTCCCCTGTAATCTGCATCAATAGTACCCGGACTGTTCAGGCAGGTGATGCCCTGTTTAATAGCCAATCCGCTTCGGGGACGGATCTGTATTTCATAACCATCAGGTATCTCTACAAATAATCCTGTTGGTATTAAAACTCTTTCAAAAGGTTTTAAAGTTTTCGGAGCTTCCAAATAAGCTCTTATATCCATCCCCGAAGAACCTTTTGTGGCATATTCAGGCAAAGGATTTGTGGATGTATTGATAATGTTAACCTTGATAAATGACATCCCGGCAAAGATAATGCGACAGCCTAAGTTGAAAAAGTTTAGGAATTGTCAATTTTCTGAAGCAATACTGTTGCATAAGCAATCAATCCTTCTTCTCTTCCTGCAAATCCCATTTTTTCAGTAGTAGTAGCTTTAATGGATACTTCATTTTCTTTAAGATCACAGAGGTTTGCAATTACCTGTCGCATCGAATCAACATAAGGCCTGATCTTCGGGGCTTCCAGGCAAATAGTGCTGTCAATATTTACCAACTGATAATTTTCTTTTCGGATCAGGTCAACTGTTTTTTGTAGCAATATTTTGCTGTCAATGTCTTTGTACCTGGGATCCGTATCCGGAAAATGAACACCAATATCTCCGAGGCAGGCAGCACCCAGTAGGGCGTCACAAATAGCATGAAGCAAAACATCGGCATCGCTATGGCCAATAGCTCCTTTATGATGTGGAATTTTTACTCCGCCCAGCCAAAGCGTTCTTCCTTCAGCCAGTTTATGAAAATCAATTCCAAAGCCTATCCTGTATGCGTTCATAAGATTTATAAAGTACAAACATAAAAAAAAAAGCATCCCGTTATTTACAGAATGCTTTTAGCGTAAAAAGATTTGCTGTTAATTATTATCGCCGGTGCTTCCGCTATTATCACCACCGTCCAAATCAAACACTACCGAAAAACGTAATGTATTGGATAGTGGATTCCGGTTTACACCGCTGCCGGTAGGCACCAGGTAAGAAAAATTCAATCCGAATATATTATATTTCACACCGACACCTGTAGTAAAGTAACGGCGGTTTCCCTTTGTTTTATCTTCATAAAAATAACCGGCACGAAGTGCAAACTGGTTATTATACCAATATTCTGCTCCAAGAGAAACCTGGAATTCTTTAAGCTCTTCTTTAAACCCGCCGGGTGCATCACCAAATGAACTGAACCAACTACCAACTACACTTTTGCTTCTGTAATCATCTAATCCCGAAGCATCTTCGGGTGGAGTAGGAACCAACAGTTTGTTGATATCAACTCCAAATTGAATTTTATTTTGTTCATTAAAATTCTTTGTATAAGAAGTGCCTAAACCGAGGTTAGCGGGAATAAAATCTTTTTGCGAAGCATTGGTTGTATAATTGATTTTAGATCCCAGATTAGTCATGGAAGCACCGAAAGCCCAACCATCACCCGCCTGGTTTCTGTTATCATAATAAAAAGCAATATCTCCGGCTACAGATGAACCTGTTTTATAAGTGGTACCTCCCTGTACAAATCCACCAGCCAGGTTTGAATTGATATATTTAATGGCAACACCTAAACCTGCTTTTTCAGAAAGCTTACGTGAATAACCTAAATCAATACCGAACTCACGGGGCCTTCCACTTCCTTGTATCTGACCTGTATAATCTGTGAATTGAATATTTCCCAAACTAAAGTAACGTAGCGAGGCTGAGAAAGCCTGGTTATCATCAAATTTATAATACCCGGCCAGAGAAGCGAGATACACATCGTTTACCAGGTCTTTCAACCAGGGAGTATAGGTAGCAACCAATCCGCTTTTAGATTCATTAAAAGCAACTTTTCCAAGATTCCAAAATACGGCATTTGCATCGGGAGATGTGGCTAAGCCAATATCACCCATTCCCCCGGAACGGGCATCCGGCGAAATGCGAAGAAAAGGAACTGCCGTTGTAACAACATTGATTTTACCATCGTTTTGAGCATCAACAGAAGAAAAAATACCGCAACATAAAAGTATTACGGCAGCATGCTTTAAAGCAGCTTGTCTCATGAGCATAAAATTTTATATGGTTTCAAAAATAAATTGGCTTTCATAAAATACTGAACTGAAGATCAGAAAATGGCAGGATTCAGAAAATGGCGAGCTTTTCAATCTTACTTTTCGTTTTTAGCCCTGAAGTGGTTACAGACAACCTGTAGAGATACACACCTCTGCCCACTTTTTCTCCAAATTCATCTCTTCCATCCCATTGTACATCAATTGAACGGTTCCCCTGTGTATTTATTGTTTTTTGTATCACATTTATTATCCGCCCGGTAAGTGTAAAAATTTCAACTTTTACCTTCAGATCCTGGCCTGGTTTATTGTGCTCAAACCAAAAGCTCGTTTTTGTCGTAAAAGGGTTAGGATAATTAAGTATATGTTTGATTTCAAGTTCTTCATCATTTGCTACCGTAAAATTTATACTGTACTCAGCTGAATTATTCAATACATCCCATGCCTTTATTTTCATCGAATGAGGTCCGGGTTCCAATGCCGGTAGTTGAAAGCGGATAGTCCCTTCCTGGTAACTGTTCAGGTTACTTTGATAAAAATCATTCAGGATATAAAAATTCCGGTTGTCATTATCCAATGTTGCAACAATATCATGGCCAATTCCTATGCCTGCTGTGTTGATGCCGGATGAGTCGGTTAATTTTACTATCAACACAGGATCCTGGTTAGTGATTCCTCCATCCACAAATTTTTCATCATTCATCCAGGCTTTTATCTGAGGTCCCTGTGAATCATTATCCTGATTACCGGAAGAACCTCCGATTACAAAGCCTGTGAAAAAACCATTGGCATCCCGGCTGCTGTCAGCAGCATATAAGCTGAGTTTGCCATTACCATACTGATAATTGATGTCTTTAGGTACTTTAAAACTGAATGAAAACTTTCCATTAGTAACAGAAGCTTTCCCCTTAAATAAAATATTATTCTGATTCATAAATGTCGTAACCGGGCTGGAGGGATCATTACCTAATGTTGTTACCTGTTTGGGTTTATCAAATACACTCGGAAAAACAGTTCCATTAAACCCGGTTAAAAGATTCCCTTGCTGATCTTTTACCTCTCCCTCTATTATAACCTTATCGGTTGATCGTAATGTATCGGTTTGTGAAACCGGTATTCCATTAATGGCAGAAACAATGATTTTGAATTTGGGATAGGCCAGGGTTAATGCCGGATCTCCCAATAATGTAAACTTCCTGTTATTGATAATATCGCCAAAGGATTGGTAGGTCAGATTTTTTGCATCTCTTACTGCATCTCCCAATGTTTTATAAACACCATTCGCATCGGGTTGCAGTGCAGTTTGCAAATAATTATTATTCATAATGCGATTGCTGGAAGCAAAAACTGCTCTTGTAGTTGTCATCAAAGCAATCCCCCCGGTTTTGGGGCGAACCAGGATATTTTCTCCTATTGAATTTACTGTTGGATTATCATAGGGAGCAAAATCGCAGGTAGCTGTTATAAATAAGGGCAATTTATCCGGATTGTTCCAGCTGTTTACGATGTTTTGATCAAGAATGGTTTCTTCTGCCAGGCGCTGAGCTCCCCCATGCCCGTTATAATTACAGATAAGTGTTCCATTAAAAACCTGGTTATTGATGGCTTCATTAGCCTGCGGGTAGCTGCTTCCACCTGCTCCACTTTCTTGATGAAAGGCATCAAGATAAATTTTTTGAATATCAAATACCGGGGCAACTGTTGCCGTCGTAGCTGAAACAGTCTCTGCATCCTGCAAATGCAAATTATTGTCCTGGTCATCGGCAATGAATAACATATTATTTCTCCAGGGGCCAAATCCCTGAATTCCGGTATAGGCTTCAAGTTTATCAACAAAATTTTTTGCTTCCTCATAATTTTTTGCGGGGATACGGCCGATTCCGATATCAAGATTAGTACCGGTACCTCCCGAATTGATGTCCTCATTATCATCCAGGAATCCATAAAAATCATCAGAGGTGAAAGTGGATAAAGGATCTAATGATATTTCATTTTCATAGGCAGGTACATAGTTCGTATTATTTTTTAAGCGATTTTTATAATCATAGGAGGCGTCACCAAAAAGTAAAAGATACTTGGGTTTATCAGTTGCACTGCTTCCATATTTGTCATAATACATTTTTACAAAATCCCGGATTGCGGAAGGGTCAGGGCTTCCACTGCTAAATTCATTGAACACCTGATCAGTTGTAACAATTAATACACGGAGATGATCCTGTTGCTGATGAAACTGAGCCAATCGTTGTGCCTGGGATAAAAAAGAAGGATAAGTGACAATAAGAAAATCCCTAGGGGTACTGTTATGAAGATTTTGGTTTTGTATCCGCCCAACAGGTGTCGGAATTAAAAAATTATTTGAATTAAATGCCACATACTCTCTCAGCCGTGAACAATCATTCACAAAATGTAAATCTGAATTTACAAGGTTGGTTTGCATACGGAGGGGGGTTAATGGGTCTGTTATGTCCCATACCACGGTCGTTGCAGTAGCATTGCTAATGCTAAAATCCCCAATATTATTTCCAACACTTTGCCAATCTCTGAATAATAATTGGTTTAGACCAGACATAGAAAGGTTTCTCCGGCTGAATAATTCAAACCAGTTTAGCCAACCTTGTGCATTAAAGCTCCCCGGGTTATAAGTGTACGTTATATTGACCGGCGACTGGGAAGCATTACCTGGCATATCTGCCGTAGCTTGTTGAGCAAATAAATCATGTACTCCGCCCGTTACCGGCTGAAGATTAATCTGTCCGGCAACCTGGTTATTAATTTTTATTTCAAAACTGCTTCCGCCGCCAACAGACCTTGCAATACAGTTGCTGATTAATCTCACTGCAGAATTATTCTGAATATCAGGAATGGTCACTGTAAAATTCCGGGTCAGTGTTTTCCCCGGAGCATTTTCAAATTCTTCGCCATACCATTCTTTACCGCTGGATAAAAAATTTACTGTATCCAGCTCATGAAAGAATCTTTCATTAAAACCGGTAATAGTGAGATTAGGAATTAAATTATTTACCGCAGCCTGGATTCTTTTGCCGGCCCCTCCAATAGTCAAAAAGAAATAAGCGCTATCAGAGTAGATATTTTTTTGATGTGAAAATCCGGAATGAGATGAGTCTTTTAGCCACCGGTCAGGGCCATTGGCATAAAATAAAATATAATCATCCGCATTTAAAATATCATCTCCCCCATCGGCAACCATAATCGCATTTTCCTGCAGGTCATCAACTCTGAAAGTGGCATTTGCCTCCGGCAGCATTTGGCCTCCATTACCATATAGCCGGACTGAATTAGAAGCGAGATTAGAAACATTAACGCCAAGCCGGTTTAAAAAAGAGAGATCAATTTTATAAACCCCCGGATTTTTAATTGCAATCTTGTACCAATTGCCACTATTCAGAACAGAATTGGGCTGATAGCTTCTCTGAGCCAATATCTTAACTGAAATCACAAGAAATATCCCCAAAAAAAGAAATCTTCTACTACATTTCATAACAGTCAAATCTTTGATTGATAGGGATTTTACATACCTAAAAAAGTATTTCTGCGTATTTATTATTATTGAAACTGTATATATTCGCAATAACGGAAGATAAATCCTGAAAACGATTACAATATTTTCCTCCGTTCGGCGTTAAAATTATTCCAATTCACAGGTTTATGCAAAAAACAATGAAACCCTATATCTTTCGGATGAAAAATCTGACAATCCTAGTATCTGCAATTGTTCTGCTGGCTTCTTGCAAAGGCAAGGGACTCTTTGGAAAAAAGAAACATGACAAATCTGATGTCACCGGCTGGAACTATAATGACAAAAATATGGGTGGCTACCAGGTCGCCAAGTCCAAAGAACAAGGTACCGGACCGGGTCTTATCCTGGTTCAGGGCGGTACTTTTGTAATGGGCCAAACGGATGATGATGTAATGGGCAACTGGGACAATATTCCCCGCCGGGTTTCAGTTCCTTCTTTTTATATGGATCGTACCGAAGTGGCAAATGTTCATTACCGTGAATATATTCACTGGTTAGAAAGAGTCTTTGATCCTTCAGATCCTGCCAATAAAAAAATTATAAATGCTGCTTTACCCGATACTTTAGTATGGAGAAGCGAATTGAGCTATAATGAACCGATGGTAGAATATTATTTCCGTCATCCCAGCTTTAACGAATACCCTGTTGTAGGAGTTAGCTGGAGACAGGCTCATGATTTTTGCCTTTGGAGAGGCGATCGTGTAAACGAAGGAATCTTGTTGCAAAAAGGTTATATCAACAAACAAACGTTGCAGAGCCAGCAACAGGAAAACAACTTTACAACAGAATCCTATTTGTTAGGTCTATATACAGCTGCTCCAGGTAAAACAGCTACCTCAAAAAAGAATCCCTTGAAGACCGCACAAGGCCAACCCAGAACTACTGTAACTATGGAGGATGGCATTTTACTGCCCGCCTATCGCCTGCCCCGTGAGGACGAATGGGAATATGCCGCTTATGGATATATTGCCCAAAACCCAAGACCCAGCAAAAAAGAAGGCAAACGTGGAGAGGAATTGGTCATGAATAAGCAAGTATATCCCTGGGCTCAGAATATGAATGGTCTTCGTGAAACAAAACACGGAAGCTGGCAGGGTGAGTTCCTGGCAAACTTCAAACGTGGAAACGGTGACGTTGCCGGTGTTGCCGGTGGTTTGAATGACCGTGCCTTTTATACTGCCCCTGTAAAATCTTATTTCCCGAACGCATATGGATTATATAATATGGCAGGAAATGTGAGTGAGTGGGTGGCAGACGTTTATCGTCCGCTGACTTCGCTTGATGCTGATGATATAGCTACATATCGTGGAAATAAATTTAAAAAGCTTTATGTTGATTCTACAACCGGCGAAGCAAAAATTGACAGCCTGGGCCATGTAGTAAAAGTGGATGTTACCGATAAAGAAAGTGCCAGCCGCCGTAACTATCAACGCGGTAATGTGATCAACTACCTTGATGGTGACAGTTTATCACAGTCATCTTATGGATATGGAATTACTACATTAATAAGCGATAAATCCAGGGTGTATAAAGGAGGAAGCTGGGCAGATATGCCTTATTGGTTAACTCCCGGAGCCCGTCGTTTCTTAGAAGAAGATCAATCATTAAGTACATTAGGATTCCGTTGTGCTATGGACCGTATGGGAAGTCCTGAGGGAAATGCCCGTAAAACCGGAAACTATTGGAAAAATCAGAGACAAAAACGATAAAGAATTTGCTTTTATAAACTCCAGGAACCCCGACAAATGATTGCCGGGGTTTTTTCTTGTTCCTGCCGCTTAAATTTGCGTATGCAGATTGAAGAACTTTATAAAATTTACTGTCAATACCCATCCGTGCAAACGGATACCCGGAAATTGAGGCCCGGAGATATTTATTTTGCATTAAAAGGTACCAATTTCAATGGTAATCATTTTGCAAAACAGGCAATAAAATCCGGGGCGGCTTTTGCTGTTATTGATGAAAAATTAACTGATGAAGAGAACGAACTTACAGGGAAAACAATTTTAGTTGATGACGTACTTACTACACTTCAATCGTTGGCAAAATATCACCGGCTGCAATTTGACATACCTTTCCTGGCCATTACCGGTAGCAATGGAAAAACAACTACCAAAGAATTGATTCATGCTGTACTTTCCACTAGCTACAAAACATACACTACAGAAGGGAACCTTAATAATCACATCGGAATTCCGTTAACTCTTTTAAAAATAAAACCTGATGCAGAACTTGCAGTAATAGAAATGGGCGCCAATCATATCGGGGAGATAGAATCCTACTGCAACATCGCAATACCCACTCATGGTATTATCACCAATTGTGGCAAAGCTCACCTGGAAGGGTTTGGCAGCGAGGAAGGAGTACGAAAAGGAAAAGGAGAACTTTATGATCATTTAAGAACACATAATGGAATCGCATTTGTTATGTGGGATTATGAATACCTGCAGGAAATGAGTAAAGGGATCCCGAAAATTATCACTTATGGTACAACATCGGCAGTCATTGAAGGAACGGTAGCGACAAGTGAGCCATTTTTAAAAGTTGTATTTCATAAAGGGATATCGCTTTCATCACTTCAATCTCATTTGGTTGGAGACTATAATTTGCCCAACATATTAGCCTCTGTTGCAGTCGGAAACTATTTTGATGTTCCTGCAGAAAAGATCCGGTTTGCCATTGAAAATTATATTCCCTCCAATAATCGTTCTCAATGGATTGAAAAAGGATCCAACAAGATTATATTAGATGCATACAATGCAAATCCTTCGAGCATGATACAGGCAATCGAAAATTTTTCCCGGATGCCTGATCCAAAAAAGGTTTTAATTCTCGGTGCCATGGCTGAATTGGGGAAACACAGTCTGGAGGAACACCGGGCTGTGCTGGAATGCATCCGGAAATATAAATGGGCTGATATCGTTTTGGTAGGTGGTGATTTTGAAAAATTTAATACTTCATACCTGTGGTTTAAAAAAGCTGAAGATGCAGGAAAATGGTTTCATCAGCAGGACATTCAAAACAGCACAATCCTGATCAAAGGCTCCCGCAGCATGCAAATGGAAAAAGTAGTAAAGGAATAATCATTTCCTGTCTTGCTTTTTAAAAGCAGTAATTAAAAAACAGAAATGGATAGTATCAAAAAAAAGAAATCTTATTTATCATCAGTATTTGGTTGTCATTGCCCCAGATGCCGGCAGGGAAAATTATTTATACACCCGCTGAATTTAAGATTGAAACAAATTATGAAGATGAATAAGAAATGCCCGGTATGCAGTCAGCCAACTGAAATAGAAGTAGGATTTTATTATGGTACCAGTTATGTAAGTTATGGCCTTACTTTTATAATCTGCATCCTGAGCTTTTTTGCATGGTGGATAGTGGTAGGCTTGTCACTGGATGATAACCGCTTTTTTTACTGGATAGGGTTCAATGCTTTATTACTTATCCTTCTCCAACCCTGGCTCATGCGGATATCACGTAGTTTCTGGATTTCATGGTTTGTAAAATATGATCCCAACTGGGATAAAAACAAACCCGGTGAATTAGAGAGAATTGTTCCGGGAGAAATGAATAACTGGTAAAAAGCAGCAACTTAAATATTGATGCCAAACCCGGTTTGAACTGATAACATTTTGATCAGTTTCTTTTTGCGGAGAGGAAGGGATTCGAACCCTTGATACCCTTTCAGGTATACACACTTTCCAGGCGTGCCTCTTCAACCACTCGAGCACCTCTCCTTTTCGGGCTGCAAAAATACTGGTTGCAAACTTAGAGACCGAATAATTTTTCTGCATTATCCGTTGTAATCCGGGCTATTTCTTCCAATTTCATATTTTTAATCTCAGCTAATTTTTGAGCAACATATTTCAGGTAACTACATTCATTTCTTTTTCCACGAAATGGAACCGGCGCCAGATAAGGAGCATCCGTCTCTAAAACAATATTATCTAAATCCAGTTGCTCCACCACTGCATCAAGACCTGATTTCTTAAAAGTCAATACCCCGCCAATTCCCAGGTAAAAACCCAAATCAATAATCTGCCGGGCCTGCTCAACCGTACCAGAAAAGCAATGAAACACTCCTTTTAAACTGCCATTTTGATTTTTCTTTACCATCTCCATGCATTCCTCAGTTGAATTTCTGGAGTGAATGACTATAGGGATATTCTTTTGAAGAGCCCATTCTATTTGTTGTTGAAAAACCTCGTATTGTTGTGCCTTAAAACTGAGATCCCAATAAAAATCAAGTCCCGATTCTCCAATAGCAATAAATGATCGCCTGTCCAATAAGTTAAGAACTGATTGCAATTCGTCTTTGTAGTTATCTTTTACTGAACAAGGGTGCAATCCGATCATACTCAGACAAAGGCTGGGGAAATACTGCTCAACTTCCATCATTTGAGTATGAACTTCACTGTCAATTGCCGGCATCAGAATTTTTGAAACCGACTCTTGTTCTGCTCTCTCCAGCATTTCATTTCTGTCCTTATCAAATTCTCCGAGATAAATATGCGAATGAGTATCAATTAAAGTCATCAGTGGCTCTATTTCAGGCAAAACTGAATAAAATTCTTTACAAACCCTTAAACCCAAACCCGCAAAATCAATCTTATTTTCGTTGCAGCATTTGATTACCCAATACAAATTTTATGAAACTAAGCTTTACTCTGACGGGCCTGGTATTCTCCTTTTTAATCGTTTTATTGTTTTCTATAGGTTCCTGCTCCAAAGAAAAAAGCAGTGGCACTGACCAGGAACAACAGGAGGTATCCTTCACTTCTGCTGAAGCAGAGTCAAAAGTTGAGACAGTTTTTAATGGAGTATTTGATGATATGATGGGAGTAAACGATGACGTAGGAATGTCAGGTACCGGCATTTTCGGAAGAGGTGTATCTATGGATGGGATAAGTCGCCCGGATTCATTACCAGCTTGTGCTACTGTAAAAATTGAACATTCCGGCTCTTCCACTTTTTTCCCGGTGAGAATAACAATAGATTTCGGAACTAATGGATGCACCCGGCCTACCGATGGCCATACCCGTAAAGGGAAAATAATTATCGAATACACTAACCGGTTAATAGTTCCAGGGGCTATTGCTGCTGCCACATTTGATAATTTTTATATAGATGATACAAAAATTGAAGGCACACTTACCATCACAAATACTTCCACACCCAACTCAACACCCCCCTCCCGTCAGTTTAAGGTTGAAGTAAAAGATGCCCGGCTAAGTCTCGAAAATGGTAACTATATTGAATGGAGCAGTATGAAAACAATAATCCAAACGGATGGTTTAGTTACTCCTTTAATCCCTGCAGATGACATTTTTAAGATAGAAGGTTCATCAAAAGGCAAGACTCAAAAGGGGAACCTGCTTGTGGCCTGGCAATCAGCGATAACCAGCCCCCTAATAAAAGAATTTGAATGTCGTTGGATTGTCCAGGGAACCGTAAAAATTACACTCGCTGCCACTAATACAAATAATACCTGGGCCGGGTACCTTGATTATGGGGATGGCAATTGTGATAACCAGGCTACAGCCACAATAAATGGGGTAAAACATCAAATAAGTTTGCATTAATTAAAAAATATTATACCTTTAAACCAGTTTTCATAGGGTACGGATTAAAAACGGGCCAGGGTTTCTACCCAGGCCCTAACTTTTTTAGTAGGTTAAGCAATTATTTAAACTATCTGAAAGCCAGTAAATTTCGTTGAATTCAGAGAAGAATTATTTGCCAAAAGCAGGAAGTGACCGGAAACTATAACCCTGCTCACCAAAATATTGCAACGTCTTAGGTAGAGCATATTTAACCCTTGGAAATGCTTTGCTGCTATCATGAAAAACTATAATGGAACCCGGTCTGGAAGTGCGTAATACATTTGCTGCGCAATATTCCGGTGAAATATTCAGATCAAAATCTCCACTCAACACATCCCACATGACAACTTTCGTATTTTGTTTTTTCAATACCGAAGAAAGCTTTTTTGATTGAGATGGCCGGATTCTTCCATAAGGCGGACGAAACAGCGGAGAATCAATATAGCGGGAAGCTTTTATTATATCTTCGAAATAAGCCCTGTTCTTTGTTTTCCATCCATTGAGATGATTATGGGTATGATTGCCCACGGAATGGCCTTCTTCCAATATCCTTTTATATACATTCGGAAAAGCAACAACGTTTTTACCAAGACAAAAAAAGGTGGCTTTTGCCCCGTATTTTCTAAGTTCATCTAAAACAAAAGAAGTAACTGTGGGATGAGGACCATCATCAAATGTGAGATATAAATTTTTTTCCCCGGTGTTAATACTCCAATGGAATGAAGAAAATACTTTCTTCAGCAGCCAGGGTGTTTTTACAAAATATCTCATACCGTCACAAGATACAGGATTCAAGCATCAGGAGACATACCGTGGTCAGAATTTCAGACCTACACCCGGCAATATGTCTTATTCCTCATTTCTTGTGCCTTATCCCTTCCAACTTATCTTTGCTTTATATGGATAAACGAGTTCGTGTACGGTTTGCTCCTTCACCCACCGGTGGCCTTCATCTGGGCGGCATGAGAACCGTTTTATATAATTACCTTTTTGCAAAGCAACATAAGGGAGACTTTATTCTTCGCATTGAAGACACGGATCAAAGCCGCTATGTACCCGGTGCCGAACAATATATTTATGATTGCCTGAAATGGAGTGGATTGGAGCCGGATGAAAGTCCTGTTCATGGTGGTAGTTACGGACCCTATCGTCAAAGTGAAAGAAAAAATATTTACCGGAGTTATGCTGAGCAACTGGTCAATGACGGATATGCTTACTATGCATTCGACACTCCCGAAGAATTGGAAAAAATGCGTCATGATTTTAAGACTGAATCGAATCCTTCTCCTCAATACGATCATTCCATCCGGATGAAAATGCGGAACTCCCTGACACTTTCTGATGATGAAACAAAAAAATTACTGGATGCTAATACCCGTCATGTTGTACGGATTAAAATGCCAGAAACTGAGGCTGTTTCTTTCAGAGACATGATTCGTGGTGAAATACATTTCGACACTTCTGTAGTAGATGATAAAGTTTTATTGAAAGCGGATGGTATGCCTACCTATCATTTAGCTGTTGTAGTGGACGATTATTCAATGAAAATATCTCATGCATTCAGGGGCGAGGAATGGCTTTCTTCTGCTCCGGTACATATTTTATTGTGGAAATATTTAGGTTGGAAAAAAGATATGCCTCAATGGGCTCACCTACCGCTTATCCTGGGACCCAATGGGAAATTAAGCAAGAGAGATGGAGCCAAATACGGCTTCCCGGTTTTTGCAATGAATTGGATTGATCCCAAAACAAATGAACTGACGGAAGGATTTAAAGAAAAAGGATTCTTACCCGAAGCCTTTATCAATTTTATGGCTTTATTGGGATGGAACGATGGAACGGAACAGGAAATTTTTTCCAAAGAAGAATTGATTCAAAAATTTTCAATGGAAAGAGTACATAGCAGCGGTGCCAAATTTGATTACGAAAAAGCAAAGTGGTTCAACCATGAATGGATTAAGAAGTCAGAAGTCCAAAGCCTGGAATCGGGAGTCAGTTTCCTGCTTTCAGAGAAAGGAATTTCTGATATTGATATTTCAGTTTTGAGAAAAGTAATTGGCCTGGTAAAAGATCGTTGCACATTGCTCTCAGATTTTTACGATCAATCGCTTTTCTTTTTCCTAACTCCTGAACAATATGATCTTAATGCCGTGAAACCTAAATGGAATGATGCTAAGAAATTCTTTTTTTCAGAAATTATCCGGAATTATGAATTAAACGCTGACTGGACAGCTACAACACTCGAAACAAATTTTAAAGAAATCACAACGGTAAATTCAATCAAGCCGGGTGAAGTATTGCTCCCGTTCCGTATTATGCTGGTCGGAGGAAAATTTGGTCCGGGTGTTTTTGATATTGCTGAAATTTTAGGAAAAGAAGAAACCATACATCGCATCAAAAAGGCAATTGCCGTGTTTTAACCCTGCTTTTTTATCATATCCATTACAGGAACAAAATCGGTCGTTCCCAGTTGTTCTATCATTTTCATATCGTCTTCATTAAGCTTTCTCAATCCTGTTGTATTAGCTTCTGCTTGTTCTGCTGTACGTATGCCGGCAATTATTGTTGACACTTGTGGATAGCTCAACACATAACTCAATGCTAATTGTATTTTATTCATTTTATATTTCTCACATAAATTCCAAACGGAACTTAGCGCTTTGTTGGCAGTATTGATCACTTCAGGTGTTAACCGATTTTTCCGATGGTCGTTTGATGCAAAAGAAGACTGATGATCGAATTTTCCCGTCAGTAATCCGAACTGTAATGCCATCCTTACAATTATTCCAAAGCCCCTTTCTTCAGATGGTTTTAATAATGGTAATGCTTTTTGATTCAGAAGATTCAATACTAATTGAAAGCCACTGCCCATGTTATTCTGCAACAAATAACTTGGCTCCGGCAATGGGTCAAAAGAATTAATTGACAATCCCCAATAACGAATCTTTCCCTGTTGCTGCAACAATTGCATAGCCTCAATACATTCACCATTTTGCAAATGCTGCATTCTCGCAGAATGTAACTGATAATAATCTATCGCTTCCCGTTTTAATCTTTTCAGGCTGGCTTCACAGGATTTTAAAATATGCTCTTTAGAATAATCAACTGTAAACAGGTTATCTCTTGAAACATTCCCTGCCTTGGTTGCAATAATAATGTCTTTCTTATTTCCAATAAGTGAGCCCAGCAATTCTTCAGAATGTCCCAACCCGTAAATATCAGCCGTATCAAAAAAATTGATTCCAATATCCAAAGAACGATAAACTGCTTTTTTTGATTCTTCATCATCCACTTCTCCCCATCCGATAGCAGTAGCACCGATCATCGCTCCCCCGCCGATAGCCCAGGCGCCAAAGCCAATTTCACTTACTAACAGATCCGTATTTCCGAATTTCCTGTATTGCATATTGTAATTTATGAAATACAATGAAAATATTTACCTTAACGATTATGAATTCCGGAAAATCATTACGAAACCTGCTCTGGCTTCTCATATTAATTAAAATTGTTCTGCCCTTTTTTCTTCAAAATGATTTTTATCAGCCTCACCGTGATGAATATTTATATTTAGCCGAAGCTCATCATATGGCATGGGGGTATATGGAAATTCCTCCATTTTTAAGTGTTTTCGCATGGATCAGCAATTTATTTGGCGCCGGTTTATTCTGGATCCGGATCTGGCCCGACTTATTCGGAGCACTTACATTCTTGTTGGTCGGAAAAATTATTATTTCATTGGGAGGAAAAAAGTTTGCTCTCATCCTGGGTTGGCTGCCTTTTGTATTGGATGGTTATATGAGATTATTCTTCCTGTTCATGCCTAATTTTCTTGATGTTTTTTTCTGGACTCTTATTGCGTTTACATTGATACGATTTATTGAAACAGAGCAAAACAAATGGCTTTATGGATTTGGAGTGGCTGTGGGACTTGGAATGATGAGTAAATATTCTGTAGCGTTTTACACTATATCTATTTTAGGTGGATTGCTTTTAACTCAACACCGGAAGATTTTTCTGAATAAACACTTTTATTACTCATGCCTCATCGCTTTGTTTATTTTTTTGCCTAATATAATTTGGCAATATAATCATCGCTTTCCGGTCATTACTCACATGAATGAATTACAGGATGAACAACTTAAATATAATAGTGCAATTGGGTTTATAACCAGCCAGCTCATGATGAATTTTCCCTGTGTGTTTATCTGGATTGCAGGTTTAATCTATATTTCTTTTTTACGCTCAGGCAAAAAATTCCGTTTCCTGGGCTGGGCTTATCTCTTTGTCATTGTGCTATTGATTGTATTGAGGGGAAAAGATTACTATGCATTGGGGGCTTATCCGGTATTATTTGCATTCGGCGCTTATCAATTGGAGAAAGCAAGTTCTGTTCGCCTTAAATGGACAAGATATGCTATGCTTATTTTTTCTATTGCTTTTGGATTGTTTGCAATGCCTTTGGTCATGCCATTAGCAAAACCTGAAACACTTGTAAAATATTATGAAAAAACACATTTGAATAGAACCGGGAGTTTTAAATGGGAAGATCAGCAAATGCATCCACTGCCACAGGATTTTGCTGATATGATGGGATGGAAAGAAATGGCAATGAAAGCAGGTGCCATTTACAATAGCCTGCCTGCCAATGAAAGAGCAAAAACCTTTGTGTATTGCAGGGGATATTTTTCAGCAGGTGCACTAAATTATTACAGGAAAGAAGCCGGTTTACCGGAAACCTATAGCGATAACGCTTCCTTTCTCTTTTGGCTGCCGGATAAATATGATGTAAAAAATCTCATTCTTGTCGGGCACAGTATTCCGGATTCCAATGATATTGTCTTTCGTCAATTTGCAACAATCAGTATTAAAGATTCCATCAACATGCCCTTGTTCCGGGAAAACGGAATGAAGATTATTTTATGTCAAAACGGAAGCGATTCGCTGAACTATATTCTAACTAAAACAGTAGCAAAACTGAAAAATGAGTTCATGCGTTAATAGATTGATTATTTTTGAAGCAGAAATGATTTTATGAACAGACCGATCCGTGTTTTAGTTGCCAAAGTTGGATTAGACGGGCACGACCGTGGTGCCAAAGTCATTGCTACTGCATTGCGTGATGCGGGCATGGAAGTCATCTATACAGGACTAAGGCAAACACCTGAGATGGTAGTAGCAGCTGCATTGCAGGAAGACGTGGACGCCATCGGCATTAGCATTCTCAGTGGAGCTCATATGACGGTTTTTCCGAAAGTTTTGCAACTACTGAAAGAAAAAGGGATGAATGATGTGTTATTGACCGGCGGCGGTATCATTCCGGAAGATGATTTGAAACAACTTCGGGAAATGGGAGTCGGGAAATTATTTGCACCCGGAACGCCTACCTCTGAAACGGCAGATTACATTAAGGATTGGGTAAAGGCAAACCGGGATTTTTAAATATCCGGCAGCATCAACCGTTTTCTTTTTGAATAAATCCGAATGCCCACCACAATTAATATACAAACAGTAAGGTTGATATTGTACTCCATCGGAATTTTTTTCAGCAGAAGGTACGCAACTCCGCCGATGGCGCAGGCAGTAGCATACAATTCTCCTTTCTTGAGTAAATTGGGAATAGCGCTGCAAAGAATATCCGCAATCAATCCGCCGAAAGTAGCGGTAATAACTCCCATCACCAATGCATACACATCATTCAGCCCGTTTCGTAAAGCCACTTCGATGCCCCATGCAGTAAATAATCCTAACCCGATTGCATCGGTGTAAAAAATAATTCGTTTAAACCGGTTTACATTTTCCCTTAGCAGGAATGTAAATGCGGTACCGGCAAATACCAACCCGAGAGCAACGTTGTCATTGATCCAATTAACCGGTTTTATGCCGATCAGCAGATCCCGAAGAGTGCCTCCCCCATAAGCAGTGACAAATGCCAGCACAATGCCGCCAAAAACATCCATTTTGAATGTCCGGGCTTTAAAAGCACCGGCAAGTGCAAAAACAAATATCCCTGTATAAGTGATGAATTCTAAAAAACTCATGGTATGAAGATAGTAAAACCTGTTTCACCTGTATTGTATTTATCTTCGTTCCTTTAAAAAAATAATATCATGAGTTATCAGACCCTGCTGACAGATTTATCCGAAGGCATTTTTACTATTACCATTAACCGGCCGGATAAATTAAATGCTTTAAATAAAGTGGTGATGGATGAACTTAATGATGTAATAGATGTAATCTATAAAAATGATAAAATAAAATCTGCAATAATTACCGGCACGGGAAATAAAGCTTTTGTAGCAGGAGCAGACATCTCTGAATTCCAGGATTTAAACAAAGAACAGGGTATGGACATGGCAAAAAAGGGCCAGGATATATTTTTTAAAATTGAAAATTCACCCAAACCGATCATCGCAGCAGTTAATGGTTTTGCTTTGGGTGGAGGTTGTGAATTAGCCATGAGCTGTCATTTTCGCATTGCCAGTGAAAATGCAAAATTTGGTCAGCCGGAAGTAAACCTTGGTTTGATTCCCGGGTATGGAGGAACACAACGCCTGACACAATTGATCGGGAAAGGAAGAGCTATCGAATTGCTTATTACCGCAAATATGATAGATACCAATACAGCTTTACAATATGGTTTGGTAAACTATGTAGTGGCTCAGGAAGAATTGCTGAACAAAGCAAAATCAATTTTGAAAGTAATCAATAGCAAAGCTCCATTAGCCGTGGCTAGTTGTATTAAATGCGCCAATGTTGTTGGTCAGGAGATCAACAATGGTGGGTATGGTGGGTATGCAACAGAATTAAGTGAGTTTGGAAAATGTTTTAATAGTAATGATGTAAAAGAAGGTATATCAGCTTTCCTGGAAAAGCGAAAAGCCGACTTTAAAGGAAATTAACTTGATCAGCTAAATATTTTTTAAAGCTTTTTGATGAAAAAAAGACAGGGTTATATTTCATGGGATGAATATTTTATGGGTGTAGCGCTTTTATCTGCTAAAAGAAGTAAGGACCCGAATACGCAGGTAGGCGCCTGCATTGTCAATGATAAAAATAAAATTGTCGGCGCCGGTTATAACGGGCTGCCCATTGGTTGCAGCGATGATGAATTTCCCTGGAATAAAGAAGGAGAATTTTTAAATACTAAATATCCTTTCATCTGCCATGCAGAGTTGAATGCCATACTGAATAATATCGGCATGGACCTGAAAGGATGTAAAATTTACACCGTTTTATTTCCCTGCAATGAATGTGCTAAAGCCATTATTCAATCAGGGATTACAGAAGTTATTTATCTCTCCGACAAATATGAGGGTAATGATATTTTCAAAGCTTCACGTATCATGCTGGATAAAGCCGGGGTGAAGTATAGGAAAGTACATCACAAGGTAGAGCAAATTGAATTATCTTTTGATGCCACTCAAGTGTAATCACTTTTTATTATACTGTCAGCAATCAATTGAAATGGATACTTAGGGTTGATTAAAACCACAAAGACCCGGTGACACAAAGAAGCACAAAGTATTCTCAGAAACCATGACTACTGTTTTTATGTCACCATGATTATCTCCTTAATGATTCAATTTTATGGGAACAAGCCAGATCTTAATATTAATCATTCGTTAATGGTTAACTATCCACCCGGCTTTTTTCATTCATCATTTACCTTCAATCGTTAGTTTATTAATCATACAAAAGCTAAAATTATGTTTGATGATATTTTAAATGCGGTGAAGAATGAATTAGGTAATCATACTGAAATAGCTTCTTTACCTGCAGATCAACAGGAAGCAATACACAATGAAATTGCCAACCATGTAAATAATACTGTTCAAAATCAAACTGTACCTGCTTCTTCCGGTGGTGGTGGTTTATTATCCGGTCTTGAAGGAATGTTAACATCGAATAGTCCGCTAACCGGTGCTATCGAAGGGGGTTTAGTGAGCAGCATAGCAAGTAAATTCGGATTGTCTCCCGCTTTAACCGGTGCAATTGCCGGCGCACTTCCAGGTTTGATCCAGCGTTTTAAAAAATAAATTATTAAACGTTTTATTGTATTAATATCTCGCAGCATTGCGGGATTTTTTTATACTACAAACTATTTCAAAAATGGTATGCTGTCATTGGGGGAAATTCATAGGAACTTTTATCTATGTCTGAAATTCCCAATCGCCGAAGTAATCTAAAGGCTAAAAAAACAGATTGCTTCAGCAACGGGGAATTTTTAAACACAATGCAAACGGTATTCATGTTGCTTCGCAATGACGTTGAAGAGTCAATAACAATAAGTAAGTTTCTCGTCATTGCGAGGAGCTTTAAAGAGTTTTCATCTATGTCAGGGACATCATAAGCGACGAAGCAATCTAACAACATAAAAACAGATTGCTTTCCCAGCTTTTGGCGGGATCGCAATGACATTGTAGTGTCAATAACGATCAGAAAGTCTATCGTTCTTGCAAGATCACTGAGTTTAACCAAATGTACTAAGCAATCTATATTTGCGATATGGGAGGTTACGTTTACATTATGTCCAGTATTAATAATTCCACACTTTATGTTGGTGTTTCTTCTAATTTGCCTATAAGGGTTCTTCAACACAAACAAAAAGAATATCCGGGATTTACTGCGAAATACAACTGTACGAAACTGTTGTATTTTAGACGATTTGATACAATTGAGGAAGCCATTGTGGAGGAAAAGCGAATCAAAGGAGGGAACAGAAAAAAGAAAGAAATACTGATCAATAGCATAAACCCTGAGTGGCGTGACTTGTATGAAGAAATTATTTGAAGCCAGCGACACAGTCTTACATATCTATTCTCAAGCGGAATTAAAAACTAATTCCGGCACCAATGCTTCCTCCGGGATAAACTTTGCCATCCATTTTCCAAAAATTATCAGAAGCAGGATCAAGAAAAATAACCGGACCTGCAATTATTTTAAAGAAAAAACCACCACCCAGTTTTTGATACCTATATCCTGCGCCTGGTATGATATAAATTTTTTTGTCCGATAAATTACCCCGGGAAAAATGTTTTTCAAAATCCTCGATATAAGGCACTATCGTTAACCCAAACTCAAAATGATCCTGCTGATGTCCTGTAAAAAAACTAATCCCTAAAGGAAAAGCAATGACATGACTTAGAATTGTAAATCCTGCCCTGTATGATTTAATGAATTTTCCTCCCTCTGAAAAGACTCTGTCATAGTTGACAGAATAGTAAGCGCCTTTTGAAGTTCCGTCCACATAAATCGTATTGCGGGCTGTAAAATTGTTTTGTGCATGTATCGGATGAATACATAAGGGAGTAGCCAAAAAAAGTACAAATATTTTCCGGAAAAAAGTCAAACAAGAATTTTTAAAATGTGGATCAAGATAAACATCGGCTATGGAATAATTTTTAATTCTCTTCGGGCAAAAGACTCATCCTGTCATTATTAAACTAAAACTTTTCTGGTTTAGCTTAGGTTTTACTTTTCCACCAGCTTCTCATCAATCAAATACGCTGCTACACCGCTTACATTATCGTTATCTTTTTTATCATCAAGATAAACATGGAATGAAGTAACCTGTTGTGAAGGAAATGTCAGGATTCTTTTTCTCCCGATAGTGGTACCTTCAATCTCTCCTACCTTATTATTGAAGCGCATTAATTCTATTTTAAAATGCCGGACTGTTTGTCCCAGGTGAATAGCTTCTCTCAAAATAATGCAATTAATGTTAGTCGGCTGAAAAAATTCTACAATAAAATTGGGAATGTTAGCACCATAAGCGCCGGAACCAAAATTTCTTACTTTAATATCTTTTGAAGTCAGATCATTTTCTGAAAACTCATAATAGGCTCTTGCTTCTTTTAATAAATTATCATAGAAATTTTCATCTCTTAATTTTTTAAACCCAATCAACGAAGCAGAATCCTCCGGTGAAATAAGTCCTTTCCTGTTGGGCGGCACATTCAATAATAAGTTGGCTCCTCTTCCCACTGATTTCAGGTATAAAGTAAATAGCTGATCCGGAGTTTTCACTTTTGAATTTTCATTTTCATGCCAGAACCAACCGGGACGAATACTCACATCACATTCTGCCGGTATCCAGTTTTTTCCATTTACATTTCCCTGGTTCAAGGTATCATTGGGAGGAGCGCCAATGCCTCTTGTAAATCCTGCTGTGTCGAGGTAATTCCAATTTGTTTTTCCGGCAATTCCATTTTCATTACCGCACCATCTTGCATCGGGGCCAATATCACTGAAGATTATTGTTTTTGGTGAAATGGTTCTGACTGTATTTTCAAATCTTCTCCAATCATAGATTTGTTTTTTTCCATTAGGTCCTTCTCCGTTTGCGCCATCCCACCAAAGCTCCCAGATGGGTCCATAGTTTTGAAAAATTTCTTTCATCATATTTACAAAAACATCATTGTACTCCGGCGTACCGTATTTAGGATGATTACGATCCCAGGGAGAAATATAAACGCCGAACTTCAAACCAAACTCTTTGCAGGCTTGTGATAATTCTTTCAGTACATCTCCTTTCCCGTTTTTCCATTTACTTTCTCTCACCGTATGTGTAGAATAGTTGCTGGGCCATAAACAAAAGCCATCATGATGTTTGGCTGTGATGATAATTCCTTTTGCCCCGGTTGCTTTTGCAATCCGGCACCATTGCCTGCAAGCCAGATCAGTGGGGTTGAATACATCCTCCGGCTCGTCACCCAGTCCCCATTCTTTATCCGTAAATGTATTGGGGCCAAAATGTACGAAGAGATAAAACTCCATATCATGCCAGGCTAATTGCTGCCGGGTTGGCACTACAGCAGGTTTCTGTGTTTTCCCCAATAGAGGAAAAAGCAAAAAAGCAAAAAAGAAAACTCTCAGATAGTTACGTATCATTTATTGATTACTGATTTTATTGCTTCTCCAATCGGATGTTCGGCAGTGAAATTATATCCCAAAAGATTTGCCATTGTTTGTGCAAATTGTTTTTGATAAAGCTGCATGGGTTCTTTCATTTCACCGGTGGCTTTTATTCCCGGTCCCATAACTGCAAACCATATTTCATGTGCGTCTTGAATAGACTGCCCATGATCCGTCCATTCATCTTTTATTATATCCCCCCTGCCATGATCTACGGTAATAAAAATGGCAGTTTTGTTTTTGTACTGAGGATCGCTTTGTACAAAGTCCCAAATTTTTTTTATCCAGTCGTCCACCTGGTGTGCAGCATCAAGGTAAGAACGATATTTACCAGAATGTGCCCATTCGTCTGTTTCGCCATAAGCAATGTACAATACTCTCGGTTTATTTTTTTTGAGGTACTCCATTGCAGAATAATGAGTGAATACATCAGGGCATTCTTCTTTCAGCCAGGGTTTGTAGGAATCAGTCATCATGGCATTGATGAGTCGTTCGTTTGCATCCGGATGTTTTCCGCCGATAGAATCATAAGCAGAAAAAACCGGAATGCCACTACGTTGTTCATTTAATATACGATCAAAAGCATCCCATGCACCGAATGCTGCAATTTTTCCTTTCAATTTTGGCTGATGATTTAAAAATTCCAAAATTGTTGTGTTGGGATTAGCTTTATATCCGTTACTGTTCACTGCAGTATCCGGATAGCCAGTAAAAATTTCGCTGTAGCCGGGATAAGAAAACCAATAGGGATTGGCATTGTCCGCATTGTTACCATAAGTTCTGTTACCATATACCTGCCCTTTTGTTTCAATGGTAGTCCATAAAAAAGGCATCAGCAATTTTCTTCTTTCATCCAGATTATTGCTCCAGTAATTTTTAAAAATATATCCACTATCTCCCTCATTGAACTTTTTATTATTGGCAATTGCAGAATCCATTCCTTTAAAAACATCCTGCCAGCGAAGGCCATCGGTAGTGATGATAAGGAGGTTTTCAATTTTGTTCTGTGCAGAAATCCTGTTTTGAAAAACTGTAAAAAGCAAAACAAAAACGCTTAATAATGAATTTTTCATGGTTCTTTGAATTGATTAAAAAAAAGAGATCTGAGATGCATAAGCACTAAGATTACTTAATTATCCCGGCGTTGATCCGGTCTTATAATTTCCGAATCTTAATATTTTTAAACCACATCTCGCTGCCATGATCCTGCAGGCAGATATGTCCTGTTTTTGCCATGCCATAACCGGGATCATTTTTCCATTTACCTTCATTTTTTCTTTTATACCAATCCTCCGTCCAGGCTTCAAACTCTACCACCTTTACTCCATTCAGCCAATATTCTCTATGAGATCCTTTCACAACAATTTTGGATAGGTTATATTCCCCTACAGGCTTTGTTGGCCTTGATGAAGTAGTGTACATAGCATAGTCTGACGCTGTCTTTTGCCAGTCTTCTAATTTCTCTGGAAAATTATCGTCATCAATCAATTGATATTCCGGGCCGCTGAGATAGGAAGCATCATACTCTTCGGTGACATGATATAAAATGCCGCTATTTCCTTGCGGAGAAATTTTCCATTCAACGGATAATTCAAAATCTCCATATTGATCCTTAGTAATAATGTCACCCCGTTTATCACTTTTATCTGTCGTACTTCCTTTGCAATATAAATTTCCATCTTTAGCTGACCAGGAATCTGCCGGTCTGTTTTTGTACATGCGCCAGCCATTTAGAGTTTTTCCATCGAATAAAAGTTTCCATCCTGCTTTTTTTTCAGCGGCTGAGATTGTATTATCTTTTTGCTGTGAAAAAGAAGCAAAAGAAAAAATCATTAGAGCAAACAGGAAAAATATTTTTTTCATTATAAACGATTTTGATGCTAAAAAATAATTTTGTCAAATTAATTTCAGATTCACCGGATCCCATCGAACCGGCTTCTCAGTGAAATAGCTGTCATTGCAAAGCAATGCCGGGGCTGCAGCCCTGTAACCAAATAAAGCATCCTCTGCTACATTTCTCTTTTCCCTGATTGCCGAGAAGAAATTATAGAAATGGTCAAAGTGTGCTCCTTTATATCCATTTTCCGCCTTAAATACTGTTGCATCCGGTTCAAACATTTTTTTTCTTTCGTACCTGCTGTTCATTTCTTTTCCCAGCTTGGTAGCCATCAGGGGGTCATCAACAGGAGCATAGGATTTGTTATGATACACTGTCACTTTATCCCATTCAACATTCATACTTCCGTCACTGCCCACCAATCGCAAGTAAGTATTATCACCGGTGCCGTCAACAAAATTCACACGTAATGATAAATTGAATGGTGGATGTTCTGCTGTTTCAGGATAATCAAACATGCCCAATAAAATATCGGGCACCTCTCTTCCATCTTTCCAATAACGCAGTCCACCCATTGCCATAATTTTTTGTGGCCCTTTGGAATTCGTAATAAAATGAAGACTTGAGAAAAGATGAACAAACAAATCACCCGATACACCGGTACCATAATCCCGGTAGCAGCGCCAACGGAAAAAACGTTTGGCATCAAAAGGACGATCGGAATATTTATTCAAAAACATTTTCCAGTCCACAGTTTTTTCAGAAGCATCTTCAGGGATCCTGTATTGCCAGGCTCCTTCGGGAGAATTGCGTGCCCAGAAACCTTCAGCATAATTTAATTTTCCAATGGCGCCGGCTGCAAGTAATTCTTTCGCTTTCTCATTTCCTAATGAGCTCATACCCTGGCTTCCTACCTGGAAAACAACTCCGTTTTTATTTTGTGCATTCACTACATCTGCTCCTTCAGTAATATCATGTACCATCGGCTTTTCACAATACACTGATTTTTTATTATTCATTGCCGCTACAGAAATGTCTTTATGCCAGTGATCGGGGGTACCGACTATTACGGCATCAATATCTTTTCGCTGCAGTAGTTCCCTGTAATCCCTGGTAGTATAAATATCATTGCCATAATTTTTTTTCGCATCGGCAAGACGACCGTCATAAAGATCGCAGGCAGCAATAAGTTTAACACCGGGAATAGTAATGGCAGTATTGGCATCAGCCGTTCCCATACCGCCGGCGCCTATCAAACCGATTTGAATGGTATCATTGGGACTGAAATACTTTTTTAATTGCAGTCCTTTTTCAGAATAAAGACCGGGATTGGCTTTGAGTATATCCGGAATTAATGCCGCTCCGGCAATGCCTGCAGTAATTTTTTGCAGGAATTTCTTTCGGGATGAATGTTGAGACATAAGCAGTGATTTATTGAAAAAATAAAGGTTGATTTTCTAATTTTCTACTATACTGAAAACAATAGTGCTTCCTTTTTGCGTTTCAACTGATGCAATTTCGTTTTTTATACTTACCCGGTTGGGATTCACACCACTCACTGTCCAATTCTTAAAAGGTAATTTAAGAAATAATTTACCTCCAGCCTCACTCTTAATAATTATTTCATTCACCTTCCCGTTTTCTTTTTTTGCCGATACCAAAAATGCTCCTTCTGTACGTAGCGTTTTGAAGGAAACATTTTGCCAGCTATCCGGCACTGCCGGAAAAACTTCGATATAGCCATGATTGCTTTGAATCAGCATCTCCTGTATTCCTCTTGCATAAGCAAAATTTCCTTCTAATGTAAAAGGACGGTAAGTGAAAGAAGAATATTGTCCTCCTTTTTGGTCGCCATTCAAATGAAAACTATTGATGGAGCAAAAATTGGTGGCAAAATGCCGGAGCATTTCTGCTGCTTTATTTCCTTCTCTAGCCTCAGCATACAAACAACCCATCCAACTGAATGAATAACCGCACCAGTTCCGGGTACCTTTTTCTTCTATCCACTGTATGGATTTGCGGATGACGCCTTTGTCTTTCTCATCATCAATATTTAATACTCCCAAAGGGAAAATGGCCATGTAAGGAGAAAGATGGCGATGCGATTCTTCAAGATCTTGTCCAGGAGCAACGGTAAGCCCGGTTTCATTGCTATTCAGATCGGGAAGTTTTTTTTCATAAGATAAAATTTGATTAGCGCTTTTTTGATTTACTGTTTTTAAAATTTCATGATATTTCTCATAAAATAAATGTAGTAGGCTCAGATCGTAATTGGTGAAATGCGTAAACCATGCTTTAATACTGTTATCAAAATATTCAGGCGAAGAGCTTAAGGGAAGTTGATAATTTCCTGTTTGCGGCTCTTTCTTTAAAATACCAGAAAAATATTTTTGTGCTTCTTTAAAATAGGGAAGGCATTTTTCCTTAAGAAATTTTTGATCGCCGGAATATTTCCATTGCCAATAAAAATTTTGCGCCAGCCAGGCTACTGTGGTCGGGCTCATGGAATATTGAATCCAGCCTCCCATTGGTTTTCCGCTAATCGTAGTAACGCCGGGAACATTTAAGCCATTCACATCAAAATAACGTTTGGTCCATTTTATATTTTCATTTTTTACTTTCCACAACCAATTGGTAAATCCTGATGTCAAATCCAGGTGATTGGAAATATAACCGGGCCAGTAACTCAATTCCGTATTCAGGTCATGGTGAAAATCTCCTTTCCATGGCGGCAAGTTTCCATTATCTGCAGTCCATACTGCCTGGAGTGAAATCGGCGGCGTATTATTTCTTGCAACGCAACCAAATTTGTACATATCGAGATAGTACTGACGTTCCAATATTGAATCCGGTATTGAAATGGAAGAACGACTCCAGTAATTTCGCCACCAACGGATATGATTCGCTTTTGTGGTATCGCCAACTGATAAATCAATTCCTTTATGCTCTGAATCGGTTTTTATTATTTTCCAAAATCCTCTGATTTCGTTTTTAAAATAATTCCAACGAACAAGAACTGTATAAGACATTTCATTGTAGCAGGGTTGATCGTATCGCAAGTAATTTTTATCCCCGGAAATTTTTCCCTGTTTATAACCGAGTCGTTCCAATCCCTGCCCCTCTATTGAATTTCCCTGCAATCCTTCCCTGCCGGAATGATATGCAGGTGGAATAAGATTAATTTTAACCTCCTGCTTTATATTTCTAAAAATAAAAACTCCGTTATCGCTTCCGGCGCAGATATATGTTTCCAGTTCCACTCCGCTATCCCAACGAATATGACAAATTGCTTTTTCAATATCCAATTCATTGGAAACTACTTTTCCTAAAGTACTCATATCAAACTCCAGGGCAGCGCCGGGAATCTTTGTCGGCGCAGGGTATTTTTCATAAGGTTCGTCTCCTATCTTTTGAACGGAATCGTATTGATTCAGTTTCACTTTCTCGGCAACCCATTTAAACTTCAGTTGATTAATTTCCGGCATAGGTCGGTCATCCCAAAGATCCACCCGGTCCAATGACATTCTTAATTGATCTTGCTTTTGCCAGATCAATGCACCAATCCAACCATTACCTAAAGGCATGGCTTCATCCCAACGTTTTGCCAGAGAATCGAATTTTAAATTATAGAGAGAAATATTTTGGCTGTAAGACCAAAACGAAGAAGAAAAAAAGATAAAAGGCAAAAATAATTTTCTCATTACCTGTTTGGAAGAAATAAAGTTAGTTTCGAAAATTTGAATAAAACCACTAAGTCCCGAAGGCACTAAGAAACACAAAGGATTCTTACATTAGTTTATCTTCTTTTAATGAAATAAGATCGTTTGCGGAATTTCCTGCTTCTTCCCGCCTTCCTGCTGAATAAATACACTTAAATGATTATTTCCTCCGCTATCGAAATACTGAACCTTAATTTTATGAAGCCCCTTTTTCAAAGCAGCCTTGCCCGTTTCCTTTTGTGTTCCCTGGCCTTCTATGTTGCTTACCATTTCCTGGTCATCAATGAACAATTTACTGCCGTCATCTGATTCTGTACTGAACGAGTATAGAGAAGCTTTGTGAATATTAATATAGCCTTCAAAAACAAAAGCGAATTTTTCTTTTCGTTCTTTCTTATCTAAAGAAAACGTCCCGGTTATTCCCATGGTCTTAGGAATTCCATTGATTGATTCAATATTGATATTATTATCCGGTTCAAAATAACGGTATGTAAGTCCCGGTTTTAATTTCTTAGCTGAAATAGCCTTCATCCATTCATACCGCACCACTTCTTTCTCAGCACTGTTACTTGCCAAAATTCCACTCACAAAAGATTTAGCTTTCACCAGGCTTGTTTTATCAATTGAAAATGGCTGAGTATATAATGTTGAGGAAGCCGTTGGCTCCGATCCATCCGTTGTATAATGAATAGTTGCACCATTATCCGCAGAAAGCGATATCACAGGTTGCAAACCATTATCAGGATATTCAATTTTAATTTGCGGCTTTTTTGAAAAGGCGCCATAATTGGAAATTTTCAATACATAGGCATAAGGAGCCTTCATTTTGTTCGGATCATATTCCGGCAGTGAAACAACAACATTGTTTCCTTCCTGCTTCCATGATAAATTTTCTTTTGTAGATAAAAAACTAATTGTGGTGCCTGCAGGAAGCATCATATCTTTTATTACGAGTTTTCTGTCAGAAGGATATTTTGGTAAAATAGCATACAGTGAATTCGTAGTGGGATTGTAAGTATAAAATATTTCCTTCACCGCATAGCCCGGATCAGGATCAACCGTTAATTTCAACATTACATCTCCTCCTTTGGCATTGTAATCTCTTCTGCCTTCGCTCCATTGAGAAGGAGTTTTCCATCGTACAGTATTATAAATGGCCTCGCCATTAATTTTCATCCAGTCACCAATCTGTAATAAACGTTCTTCCATTATAGGAGGAATCTTTCCATGCCCATCAGGACCTATATCCAGTAAAAAATTTCCACCCCGGCTTACTTTATCAATTAAATGCAATACCAATGACTGTGTGGAATTATAATCCCAGGAATCTTCTGCCCGGTTATATCCATAACTATATCCCATACCCCGGCTTTCTTCCCAGTAGTGATCTTCAAAATCCAAATTCGGCTGATACTCGGGAGTATAAACGGCACCATGATGAAAGCGAATACCGCTACCCCAGCGATCATAGGTCACCACACTGTTTTTCACCGGGCTTTCGTTATACAACCACGCTAAAAATTCCTTACTCCTCCAGACAGAATCGCTGGCATCCCATTCTCCATCCGTCCAGAATACATCCGGCTTGTAAGTATTGACAAGATCTTTCATTTGAGGCCATGCATGTTCAATTGCATATTTACTTTTATCTTTTTTCCAGATAGGGTTGAACCACTCGTATAAAGAAAAATACATTCCTGTATGAACAGATGTTTTACTAACTGCTTTAAATAAATCTCCTAATAAATCTCTTTTAGGTCCAACGTCCACCGCATTCCAGGGAAAACCCCAGTCACGATTGGCGTCTTTGCTGGGCCATAAACAGAATCCATCATGGTGCTTGGATGTAAGAACAATATATTTTGCTCCTGATGCTTCAAATAGTTTTGCCCATTCATCAGGATTAAATAATTCTGCTTTAAAATCTTTGGCAAGATCATAATAAGTCCTGTTACCGTATTTTTCTTTATGAAACCTGATTCTTGCCGAATCGCCATTTTCCAGGCCATTTTGATACCATTCGGCATAATTTCCAACGGTACAATAGGCCGGTACAGAATATACTCCCCAATGAATAAAGATTCCAAACTTGACATCTTTGAACCACTGAGGTACCGGTCGTGAGTCCAGCGACTCCCAGGTGGGTTGATAATTCTGAGAGAAAGCGGAAATAGAAATACTTAAAAACGCTAACCAAAAAAAATTTTTCATTATACTTAGTTTTTAATTCAATGAGGTTTTTCCATCTATTGTTGCAGCATTGAGCTGATGCAGATCAAAAACAATAATTTGATTTCTACCTTTTTTCAACCATTCCGCAGGACAATATAAGCGTTGCTGCGGGCCGATATTCCAATACCTGCCGAGATTATGGCCATTTACATAAACCATTCCTTTGGAATAATTGCTCATATCAAAATAACAGTCACCTGTTTTATCAAGATCAAAATTTCCGTCAAAGAAAATCCCGGGTTTACTTCCTACCATACTTCGTTGGGGGCCTGTAACTTTTTTTTGAATAAATTTTTCATCCATTGGCAATAAATAGGTTTCCCAATCCATCAATGTCATCCCGTTCAACGTAACACGATCTGTAATTCCTTTACGATCTATAATGTATTGTGCAAAATTGATATGACCCATACCTTCTACTAAAATTTCAAGTTCCGGTACATCAACGTCTGTTTTAGGAAGAGTCACCGACCAGTTTCCACCATCTCTCTTAATCGTATCAATAAATTTTCCATTCAGGAAAATCAAAGCATAGTCATGTGGTTCAGTGATAGTTAGTTTTCCGCTTTTATGTCCAATCAGTTTTGTACGATATAAAATCAAACCCTGGTTCTGGTCAAATGCTTCTATGGGTTTGGGTTGCGGAGAATAAATGGGTGAATTTGTTTTCAATATTGTCCATAAGGAAAGCATGGGTTTCATTTCAATCGATGGAATGGTAATCGTTGGAATGGTCTCGGGCAGATCAGGGATTTTATAATCCACATATTTTGAAATCAGGTCTCTGAGCATGAAAAATTTTGCCGTGGGTTGGCCCTGTTCATCAATCGGTGCATCATAATCATAACTGGTAATATCAGGTTGGTAACTTGTAGGAGAAGAAGCGTTAGCCCCGGCAGTAAAACCAAAATTAGTTCCGCCATGAATCACATAAAAATTAAACGACTTTTTATTCTGCAGTAAATATTCAACTTCTTTCTTCAAGTCATTGGTATCGGGTCTCGCCCATTTTTCACCCCAATGTGTCAGCCATCCCGGGTAAGTTTCACTGCTGAAAGAAGGAACATTTGGATTCTTTTTCTTTGCCAGGTCAAAATCCTTATCGCCTATTCCGCTATCCAATCCTATCGCTGCTCCTGCTACTGTACCGGCATCCAGCATGTACTGTGTAGGTCCATCTGCCGTATAAAAAGGAATATTAATCCCGTTTTTTAACCAGATATTTTTTAATGTCTCCATGTATTTTTTATCATTCCCATAGCTGCCGTATTCATTTTCTATTTGCAACATCAATATGGGTCCCCCGTTAGTACATAATAAAGGTTTGATTTCTTTTGCAAGCTGGTTAAAATAACGGGTAACGGCATTCATATACCGGTTGTCCATACAGCGGACTTTTATATCCGGAATTTTTAAAAGATAGGAAGGTAAGCCGCCAAAATCCCATTCGGCACATACGTAAGGACCGGGCCGAAGTAACACCCACATTTTTTCCTGCCGGCAGATGCGGATAAATTCAGCAATATTGCGGTTACCGGTTTTAAAATCAAAAACCCCTTCTTTGGTTTCATGATAATTCCAGAATACATAAACAGCAATAGTATTACATCCCATTGCCTTTACCATTTGAATACGCTGGCGCCAATATTCTGCAGGAATCCGGGCGGGATGTACTTCACCACTGATCATTTGGAAAGGCTTCCCATCCAGTAAAAAATCAGAAGGGCTCAAAGAAAATATATGTCGCTGTTGTGCCGAAGAGATCATTACAGCAAACAGGAGAATAACCGAAATTGCTTTCTTCATAAACTGTATTAAAACCGAAATTAATTAAAATTTGTTCTCCTCATTCACGCAAACGATTCTCTAATTGAATGTACCTTTGTGCACAAAAAAATAAAAATCATGGAATTCAGAATTGAGAAAGATACAATGGGTGAAGTAAAAGTTCCGGCAGACGTGTATTACGGAGCCCAAACCCAGCGCAGCATTGACAATTTCAAAATTGCCCAGGATATAAATAAAATGCCGAAGGAGATTATTCGTGCTTTTGCTTACCTGAAAAAGGCTGCGGCACTCACCAACCTGGAAGCAGAAGTTTTGCCAAAAGAAAAATGCGACCTGATCGGCCAGGTATGTGATGAAATCCTGGAAGGAAAATTAGATGATTATTTTCCATTGGTAGTCTGGCAAACGGGAAGCGGCACCCAAAGCAATATGAATGTTAATGAAGTAGTCGCTTACAGAGGTCATGTAATCAAAGGAGGCAAGCTAACTGATAAAGAAAAATTCTTACATCCAAACGATGATGTCAATAAATCACAATCCAGTAATGACACTTTCCCGACTGCAATGCATATTGCAGCATACCTGATGCTGATGAGAACAACCATCCCGGGAATTGAAAAACTCAGGAATACGTTGGCCGCAAAGAGTAAAGAATTTATGAAAGTGGTAAAGATCGGGAGAACACATTTTATGGATGCCACGCCACTCACAGTAGGACAGGAATTCAGCGGTTATGTTTCTCAGTTGGATCATGGATTAAGGGCCATTAAAAATTCATTGGCGCATCTATCTGAATTAGCATTGGGGGGCACTGCGGTCGGGACCGGGATCAATACACCTCCGGATTATGCGGTGAATGTCGCCAGGCATATTGCCACTTTAACCGGTTTACCATTTATAACTGCTGAAAACAAATTTGAATCGTTGGCAGCACACGATGCTATTGTTGAAGCGCATGGCGCATTGAAAACCGTAGCAGTGAGTTTAATGAAAATTGCAAACGATATTAGAATGTTATCCAGTGGCCCCAGAAGTGGTATCGGCGAAATTTTTATTCCTGACAATGAACCGGGTTCTTCCATTATGCCGGGAAAAGTAAATCCTACTCAATGTGAAGCCCTGACGATGATTGCTGCCCAGGTATTGGGGAACGATGTTGCCATAAATATCGGCGGTGCCACCGGCCATTTTGAACTCAATGTTTTCAAGCCATTGATGATTTATAACTTCCTGCACAGTGCCCGGCTGATTGGTGATGGTTGTGTTTCTTTCAATGATAAATGTGCCGTAGGTTTAGCGCCAATTGAAGCCAATATTAAAAAGCATGTTGACAATTCATTAATGCTGGTGACAGCGCTGAATACAAAGATTGGCTATTACAAAGCTGCAGAGATTGCACAAAAAGCGCATAAGGAAGGAACCACTTTAAAAGAAATGGCAGTGAAATTAGGCTACCTCACACCGGAACAATTTGATGAATGGGTGGATCCGGCTAATATGGTTGGAAAGATAGATTAATAGTATTTCCCCTATCGTAAAAAAGGAAAAAATTGTACTGGCTCAACGATTTTCATTATTGAGGCTTGCAGGAACTCCGCTTTTCTGCTACTTTAACATTTCAAATTAAATCCGTCCTTTAAAAAAACTATTATGAAAATAAATGGTCATTCGGCCCTCTACTTTTCAGCCTATCCCTTGAAAGCCATTCTGCAATCTTCTACAGGTGAAGAAGAAAAATCTCCTTTTTTAAAAGCGCTGCTTTCCGGGAAGACAAAAGCATTAGGTCGTATCAGAGTTTCACCCATGATGAACCCTTATAAAAAAAATGAAGCAGAAGCCGGCATTGAAAAAAAAGAGAAGAAGGAGAAGAACGTTGAGCCTACCGGCGATGAATGGTACAAAAATTACGAATAAACCTTGAGCCATAACCCTAAAACAAATGCCCCGGCAAGTGTCGGGGCTTTGTCTTTGTAACCGGATCAAAACGGTTCTAATATGCTAATCAAATCTCTATCACTATTGTTTAATCACCTTTTCCATATATACCTGCCCATTGTAATTATTATACAATTTTAAAACATACACACCGGGCTTCAGCATTGATACATCAATGGAGAAATCGTTTTTAGTATGCTGCTGGTTTAATAACAGTCTCCCTCCCTGGTCATATAATTCTACCTGTACAGGTTCATTGATGCCTTTATTACAGTGCACAAACAATGTTTGCTGAACAGGGTTGGGCCTTACCAGGTACTCCCTGGAAGAACTGAATGCCACGGAAATAATCCGGCTATATGAAAATGTTCCATCTATATCCACCATTTTCAAACGATAGTATATAACCAATGGGCCCAGGTTAGCGGCATCATTATCTATATAAGAATAGTCGAACTTGCTTATGCTGTTTCCCCGGGCTGTTTGGGAACCTATTTTTGTAAAATCCACGCCATTAATGCTTCTCTCAATTTCGAAATGAGAAACATTGATTTCATTGGTGGTTGTCCAATCTAATAAAGTCGCATTATTCTGAACCGTTCCTGTAAAGGAAACTAACTTCAAAGGCAATATAATATTTGCATTAGCAAAATAAAATGAAGAAAAAGATGTGATATCTCCCTGCAACATATATCCGTTTGCACCATGAGCTTCTGCAAATGTTGGATTGATCAATGTAGTGGATGTAGCCGGAGAAGAAACACAGGCGTCAGGGTTTTTTAAAATTTTAAGATCGGTAATTGCATTGATGCTGCTGGAAGCATCAGCATCCAAAGCATCATATTCCGCTTTGGAAATATAAAGCCTGATCTTTACAGTACCTGATGGTTGATTTTGCGGAATGATTGTAATATTCCTGTCCAGGAAATGAATACCACTCTTAACTCTTATAGGTCCTGAATTAGTATAAAAGGATGAGGTGACGGTTCCAAGATTATTCCCGTTTGCAAATATCTCCGCCATGATATTACCATCCGGCCCGGTTATAGGGACCCAGAGATTATTATTCGTATTGTCAATGGTCACTATAGTTCCGGTAGTGCAGTTATTTGCCGTACCTGCAGTTACATCAATAAAATCCGGAATTGTACTTTTTCCGCCTGCATCAGCATATCCAAGGAAAGAATATTTAATTACACAGTTTACGCAGTTCGGAACTGTAACAGGAGGAGAAACTCCGCCGGGGCCAGTTGCCCCTGAAGATTCATCACTTATAAACAAATCTTTTCCATTAGGAGAAATGGCAAGATCCCTGTACCGGTTCTTTCCCTGGAAATAAGCAACGGTATCGGCTCCGCCGGTTTGTATAATTGTGTTACCGGTGGGTCCAAGTTTCATTCGCAGCACTCTTCCCCATTTCAATCCGCAGATAACTAAAGAATTTTTCCACCCGGGAATTAATGTGTTTTTATAAATATCCATCCCCGACCATGCTTCAGACGGCCATGTACGATTAGGTGGATTCGTCGTCCAAATATTATTTACAGTTGCCTGGTTGGGAGCATAACCACTATATAACGGATCCTGGTAATTTGAAATAGCAGCGGCAGCTGTTACTTCATTAGAGATAATAGCCAAACTTGATGCAGGAGAGTTGTTGGGTGTGCCGGCGTTAGAATTATTATAATTTCCATCTGCAGCATAACCGATCACCAATGGATGTCCATAATTTTTGGAGGGCTCAATAATATTTATTTCATCATCACTATAAGGTCCGTGAGAAGAACCATATAAGATACCTAAAGTTGTATCAAAGGCAAATCCCTGGTTATTACGAATGCCTATACTCCAGACTGCAGTTTGCGACCCACCATTGAAAGGATTATCATTCGGAATCCATTTATCATAAGAACCGGCATCGCCATCAGCTTCCAGGCTGAAACGTAAAATCTTGCCTTCATAAGAAGACATGTTTTGTGCTTTATTAACTCTCGTTGCATTGGCTAATTGGCCGGCTCCCATATCTCCCTGCGGATAGAATAAATAATCTGTCCCGCTGACTCGGCCAATTATCAACCGTTGCGAATTATGATCACTGCTTCCGGGTAAGGTATCACATAAAGCAACCGGACTTTCAAGTCTTCCTGATGTAGAATTGTAGGTAAACCTAACTAAACTATTTGTAAAAAAATATCCCGGACCACTGGAACCACCATTATACTTCCACACATAAGAAATATAAACATAAGGTTTTCCGGAATTAAACTGGGGATGGATCGCCAATCCGACAAATCCTCCCTGTGGCCATGGGCTTTGTGTTAAATTGTTGAATTGAACATTAAATAAAGGAAAATCTCCCGTCGCATTACTCAAATCAAGAATGGTTCTCTGAGCCCCCGTAACAGGACTCATTTTATAAGCCTTGTATCCATGCGAATCTGTAATCCACAATGAGTCATCCGGCCCATAGGTTACTTCCCAGGGCGTATTGATTACGTTATTTGATAAAACAGTTCTTTGAAAAACCTCATTCATACGGCTGATACCGCTATAATAAGCGGGAACTTCTGCAAATGCAATAATTGTTCTGCGGGCATTAGTACCTGTTGATTGATCCTGGGATACATTTCCGGTTGCACCAACAGTATTGGTTTGTATGAGATATGCAGATGTATGAGATTGGCCTGTAGTAGTATTCCTGATTTGATTTGCAGAATTTGGAAATGTTGGCCTCACCCAGTTAGTGCCGCTTAAATTTGTCCATGTATTTGTAGCAGCACTACTCCAAAATGCCATAGTAACTGTACGAGGTGATGTTGTATTGATGCTATTGATTTGGTTTCCTGTTGTAGCGGTAGAAGTTGAATTTGTTGCACCTACATTTACCTCCCATGAGCTACTGCTTTGATTAGGTCGGAAAACATACATTATCCCTGTTAGTCCATTTGTATTTCCGGCCCCAGCAGTTATTATAGGATCTGTTGTCCATGTTCCATTGAACGTACACCAAAACACGGCAATTGACTGATTAGATCCACTGATAGTAGTCGCAGTATTCCATGTTTGTCCACCTGCGTTGCTAATTGTAATTGTCGCTCCAGTTGCTCTATATTCTGCATAAAGAACAACGAGATCATTAGTGACCATAGAAGCGGGTGGCGTTATGGTAACAGTTGGTCCGGCATGTGGATTATTGTCAACGGGGTTACCTGATATTCCAAAAAACGTTTGAGAAAATAAAAGACCCGGAAGAAGAAGAAAAAATAAAACTAAAAGGCTCTTAATTCGTGTGTTGGTTTTGTACACGATTTTTAATAGGAATGGCTTAATCAAATACATGATTAAAAGAATTTTTGGGTTCAGTAAAAAAATCCTGGTTAGTAATAATTCTGTTTCCCCATCGGGGAAATACGATTACGAAATTAGGTAAGTTCTCTATTGCATACATTTTTTATACTTAATAACTTTAGCAGGTAAAATATCTTTTTATCAACAACAGTCAATAACTTTTTTAACGTCTGTTCAGAAAAGAGATATTATGAAAACGAAAATCCTTGTAAGTTCTAAATCCATTCCATGAAGTTAACTGCTACAATAAGGGAGTTCCTGATTGCATTTTTATTTATTCTTGTTGCAAAGATTTCGGTTGCTCAAACTTTTGTTGGAGTTTCAAGCAATCCAGCGGATAATGGATCTTATAGCGGAACCACAGTTGATATTACACCTGTGGCTGGTATGCAGGCTGGTGATCTTGTTGTGATTTATGGAGAATACAGAAGTACTGGAGGAAATTTAACCATTACAACAACTGGCGGACAAACCTGGACAACCGAAGCTTCATATAATAGTACTAACCAAAGAACAAGAATTTTCTGGTGCCAATATAATGGAAATTGGACAGCAAATCCTGTGATTTCCGGAAGTAATGGCAGCAACCCTTTTTCTGCAATCATGTATGTCTTCAGACCAACGTATAGCGGTAATAACTGGTATAAACATTTGGGGCCAACTAACAATAACCCAAACGCTGCAACAGTTTCAATAACCGGACTCTCAAATACTGTTGGTAAAACAGTAAATATGGCTTTTTGGAGTAGTCCTGCTTCCAACACATGGGGGACATTGACTGGTGCAGGTTGGACAAAAGCAGGTTTAAATAATCAGTATAGAAATACCGGGGGAAGTGACCAGTCACATACAGCAGCTTATCAAATTATGGCAAGTGCTGGTGCGACAGGAAATGTTTCACAAACACAATCCAGCAGCCAAACCACTAATACCAGAATTATTTCATGGTATGAAGTTACTCCCGATGCATGTGCGGATGCTGTTACGTTGACTTCAAATACAAGTTGCACAAATGTAACAGGCAATGTATACGGCGCCACCGATGAAGCTCCTTCTATTAATTACGATTGCGCAGGTTCGGTAGTGTATGATGTTTGGTATAAGTTCACAGCACAAACTCTTAATCCCACAATAACGCTATCCAATATCGGCAGTGACTTTCTGAATCCGGCAATGGAATTAATAACCGGTAGTTGCGGCAGCATGTCTGCACTTGCCTGCGGTACTACATCTATCACGGCAAGTTTCCTGACTCCGGGCACGACATATTATATCAGGGTGTATTCCTCTTCCGGTTTAGCACCTTTGTCAGCAACCAACGCAAGCTTTGATATTTGCATTACAGATCCGGTTGCTCCAGCTCCATTTAATGATGATTGTGCTAATGCTATTAATTTACCAATATGGAATACATGTAATAAAATACAGGGTAATATGGCAGGAGCCACACTTTCAAGCGGTGTGTCTTTATCGGCACCCTGCACAGGTACTGTTGGTTATGATGTCTGGTATAAATTCACAGCTGTAACTAATAATGCCGCAACGTTAACACTTAGTGGCCTGGGTGGCAATTTCAACAATACCGGTATCCAGGTTTTTTCAGGTACTTGCGGATCTCTTTCTCCAATTGCTTGCAGTAATAGTTTAACTGTAACAACGCCATCATTAGTAACAGGCAATACTTATTATGTTAGGGTATTTTCAACTGATCCTTCCTCACCAAATGGAAATGCGGGGTTCAGCATCTGCGCTACAACTACTGATGCGCCTGTACGGTTTGGAAACAGTTACGTAAATATTTCTAAAAAGATTACCGGTGGTGTGGTGCAACCGGGAGATACCCTGGAAATAAGATTTACAGTCAATCATACATCAGGAACCATGAGTGCCTTGAGATATGTAGATAAGCTTCCTACACATACTGCTATGCTCACAGGCCCCACCGATCGTATAAGGATAATTACCAACGAAGGCCTGGCTTATAAAGAATATTCATTAGCCGGCGGTGATGATGCTGCAACTTACAAAGCGTCTCCCGGCCCGGGCGAGTATAATGTCCGCATGAATGTAGGTTTTGCAAGCGGCTCAGCTCCTAATGCACCAACCGTTATGACCAATGCTTCCACTTCTGCAAATGGCCAGATGACTAATTCTGATAGACCAAAGGGAGGAGGCGGTTTATTATTCGCAACAGCTTACAGAGTTGTTGTAACAGGTATTGTTGGCGATACTGTTACATTATTTCCAGCTCAATTTATTTACGATAATGGGTCGGGTGATGTAACACTTACTGCCACTCCATTTAAAATTTTGATCAGTGACCCAATGAGTCTTTGCACCAACAATATCGGGTTAAATAATGCGGTGGAAAACGGTGGAACATTTGGTTCAGGTACAGCATTGACACGTTCAACAGATCTTACCACTCCTATTGCCGGTTATACTTTTGTTCCCGATGTCAGCGCCTTTCCAAATGGCTCCAGTACCATTAACTCAGTAGGCGATGGTCGTTATAGCATTGTAAAAAACATTAGTCCGAAAAGCGGCACCAACTATAACGCAGGACGGATGCCTGCCTCTAATTGTCCAAACGTTGCTTATACGGATCCTTTAAGTTGTACAAACAGAATGTTTGGAGGGCATTGGGATGTAACGGGAGATCATTCAGGTACCAACACTTCTGCCGGTAATGCTCCTCCCGGGCTTAACACTTCATCAGGATATATGCTGGAGGTTAATGCGGATTATGTTGCCTCGGAAGTATATAGGCAAACTATCAGCAATCTTTGTCCTAATACCTACTATGAATTCTCTGCCTGGGTTAGAAATATCTGTCAAACCTGTGGTATTGATTCGATGGGTAATGGAGCAGGTAATTCACCATTGCCCGGGAAAGGAAACGGCTACCCGGGAGTACTTCCTAATCTTACATTTGCATTAAACGATCTTGATTTTTACAATACAGGCGAGATTGATACCCTGAGCTGGTTGAAAAAAGGATTTGTATTTAAAACAGGAATTGGTCAAACCACAGCTACCTTTTCTATTCGTAATAATGCTCAGGGTGGTGGTGGAAATGACTGGGCTTTGGATGATATAGCCATTGCTACCTGTTTACCTACTATGGAATATTCTCCCTCTATCAATCCCGCGGTTTGCCAGGGAAATTTGCTGGAGATTCATGATACCGTCAGCTCTTACTTCAACAATTATTCAAATTTTAAATGGCAGCGCAGTACCGATAATGGAGGCAGTTGGGCCGATATTACTGCCGCCGTAGATACCACGCTTACTTATAATGGAGAAACTTATCAATTCATTACAAAATATTCCATACCTCCGGCTCACACAACAATGGCTGACAGTGCTGATCTTTACCGTGTAATCGTTGCTACTACCAGCTCAAACCTAAGCAATCCAAGCTGCTTATATACCGATGCTTCAACTATTATTACTCTTTCAGTAAATGACTGCGGAATACCATTAGGCCTGGATCTGCTTTCCTTTAGCGGTAAACTCATAAACGGAAATGCAGAACTCCAGTGGGTAACCACTAAAGAAAATCAGCCTGTATATTTTAATGTAGAAAAAAGTACTGATGGTATTGCTTTCACTAACATTGCAACTATAAGTGGGCACGGTAACAACAGGGAAAACAATATTTATAATTTCACCGATCCCGCTTTCATAACCGATAAAGCCTGGTACCGGATTGCATTGTATAATGATCAGGGTAATGTTAAATATTCCAGGACCATATTATTAAACGGGCAATCTTCCGGATTCAGCTTAAATAATGTAATCAATCCATTCAGTAATAAACTTGATTTCGAAGTCACAGTTACTCAAAACTCAAAAGTGGATGTGTTGCTGACAAACTTAGTTGGTAAACAGGTAAGAAAAGAAAGTTTTATGGCTTATGAAGGTGTCAATGGATTGACAATTCCGGCCACCGAAAACTTATCTCCCGGCTTTTATATTCTCCAGGTAAAGAACATGAGTTCGGTGATCACCCGAAAGGTTGTGAAAAAATAAATCTTATGAATTCAGTTTTAAGAAGAAAAAGCATTTTAAGGATTTATTGAGTGAATCTCTCTGATAAACCAGTTTAGAAGAATCACGGTAGTGATTTTACTTTACATTTCCCCTGCAATAATTGATAATCAATTAAGAATAATTTCAGCATGCAACCCAACAAAACAGGACAGGAATATTTACTTCGGAGCATAAAAAGAAAGCTACTCATATCCATTTTAGAAAAGAAAGTAAAACCGCTACAAGCAGTTACTATTGCCTGAAATGATGATTTAGCCTAATTTAACCCATCGGGTAGAACCGGTGAAAGCATGAAATTCCATTCTATGAAGATGAAGCAAACGATACTCTGGAGAGTCCATTTACTACCCACCTTACTATTCATTATAATTATTTGCTGCTGCAGGTCATTTGCATCTGCCCAACCTGATATTGGAAGAAGCTATATAAATGTTACCAAAGGAAGCAATGGCGGTACTGTAGAAACAGGAGATACTTTAGAAATCAGGTCATCATTTGTAGTAAGAGCAGGAACTTTCGATAGTTGCGGATACTTTGATGCAATACCTGCCGGGGTCACATATATACCAGGGACTCTAAGAGTATTGACAAACGAAGGAAAAATATATAAGCAATTCACTGATGCATACGGAGATGATGCAGGTTATAAAACCGGAAGTAACATCAGAATAAATCTCGGTTATAATACATCTGCTGCTCCCGCAACAGCATTCAGAAGAGGAAGAGTGGGCAATAATCATAGACCGTCATTTTATGGAAGCGCCTGTATCATGATTGCTTCTTACAGGGTAAGGGTAACAGCAGCTATCGGATCAGTCATAAATATCAGCGGCGGTAGTATGACTTCAAAAGCAAGAAGTGGAGCAGACCTCAGTCTTCATACCTGGCCACTTAATTCAAAAACCATCCAGGTATATACCAACTATGGTATTTGTGCCAATACGGTTGGAACTAATGCGATTGGTACGGAAAGCAACGGAACTTTTGGAAATGGAAAAGCCAAAGACAGGGGAACCTCTGCCAACGTACCTATTGGCTATGGATACAAAACTTTTACAACTAATACACCAAACGATTATTTCTACGGAATATCGAATAATACTTCAACCACTAATTACACAACTTCTAATGCGTGGTCTATTCCTGATGGTTCTTCTCCTACACATCGGGTATTCGGTGTCTGGGATATAATCGGAGATCATACCGGGGCTGTCTCACCTACTTTAGGCAACCCGGCTGCCGATACAGTAAATGGAACAGGAGGCTACATGCTTGTCATCAACTCTGCCTATAGAATTGATTCGGCATTTGTGCAAACTATTTCAGGACTTTGCCCGAATACTTATTATGAAATCTCCTGCTGGATGCGGAATATTTGCTCTTATTGCGGATGCGATTCAGCCGGAAGGGGAGCTCAATCGGCCGGCTACATACCAACTGCTCCCGGAGATTCATCCGGCGTTTATCCAAACCTTAGTTTCAATGTTGACGGAATAGATTATTATACCACAGGGAATTTAAAACATACAGGGCTATGGGAGAAAAAGGGTTTCACCTATCTAACCGGCCCTACACAAACAAGTTTCAATTTAAAATTCTTTAATAATGCTCCCGGAGGTGGTGGTAATGACTGGGCATTAGATGATATAACTGTTGCAACCTGCTCTCCCAGCATGGTGTATTCTCCTTCTAATAATCCAACCGTTTGTCAAAATAATGTTATTACGATTGAAGATACAGTAACTTCCTTTTTTAATAATTACACTAATTATAAATGGCAGCGAAGTACTGATGCAGGTGCATCATGGTCAGATGTAACTGGAGCAATGGGCCCGGCATTACCCTATTCAACACCCGGTGGATGGCAATACTTTACTTCTTATATAGTTCCTCCGGCAAATACAAACCAGAGCGACAGTGGTGATTTGTACCGGGTAGTGGTGGCTACAACAGTTTCCAATCTATCGGATGTTAATTGCCGGTTTACCGATGCAGGAAATATTATCACTTTGAAAGTGATTGATTGCGGTTCTCCATTGAATGTCCAGTTACTTTCATTCAACGGTACCACAGAGAATCAAAAGGCTAAATTGACCTGGAGTACATCCCAGGAAAGAGGTCCCTTACAATTTTACATTGAAAAAAGTATTGATGGTATCCATTACTCAACTATTTCAACAGTATACAGTCATGGTGATTACAATGCAATGATAAATATCTACTCGTTTACAGATCCTTCCCCACTGAACGGAACCGCACATTACCGGTTAAAAATCATTAATGAAACCGGTACTGTCATGATATCCCGTGTTGTTTCAATTTTACAAAACCCCGACACTTTCTCCATTTTATCGGTTATCAATCCTTTTAGTAAAAATCTTTCATTTGACATTTCTTCGGGTCACAACGGGAAAGCTAATATGGAATTGGTGAACCAGCTTGGGAGAATAGTAAGAAAGAACTCATTTAATATCAATACAGGAATTAATCACCTGGATGTAAATAATACTGATTTGTTGCCGGTTGGTTTTTATGTTTTAAGAATTCAACTCGGTGAATCTGTGTTAACTGAAAAGGTTTTAAAGTTGATGCATTAATGATAGTTCTCGTTCCGTGCCTTTGCCATACATGCCGCCGCAACAAACCGGCGGCTTTTTATGATACCTGAACTTTATCGTTCACTTCAGCATTCGTTTCAGCTACAGGATGTGCCTGCTGCTGATGCTTTTTAAAAAATCTTTTCTGAAAGATGAGAAGTGTAATTACCCCAATGGATATAGATGCATCTGCAATATTGAAGATGGGACTGAAGAATTCAAATTGATCGCCTCCTATAACCGGGAGCCAGGATGGAAAATGGGAATTGATGATTGGAAAATAGAGCATATCTACTACACTTCCATGTAAGAAACCGGCATAGCCTGACGAGGAAAAAGAAGCTACCCCGGAATAGGATACATACTCCCGGATAGTTGGATCATAATGCAAGCCTTTATCAAAGATCAAACCGTAAAACATGCTATCAATTAAATTACCCAATGCCCCGGCATATATTAATGCAGCACAAATGATAAAACCACGACTGTGTTTTTGTTTTACAATTTTGGATAAATACCAGGTACCGAAAATGACAGCAGCAAGACGAAAAAGCGTTAAAATCATCTTACCGGTTTCATTCCCGAATTTCCACCCCCATGCCATTCCGGGATTTTCAATAAAATGCAACCGGAACCAGGAACTGCCAAATACACGAAGCACTTCGCCGGTTGGGTAACTTGTCTTAATCCATATCTTCAGCGCCTGGTCGGCAATAATAATAATGGCAACAAATAAAAAAACATTACGAAGCTTCACTAACTGAATTTTAAGGAACAAATATAAGAATTCGGAAGGTGTAAGGAAGAATGGCTGTTGTTAAAACTCATTCCTCATAATAAGTTCTCTTTACCCGTTGGGAAATTCCTGTCATAATCTCGTACGGAATTGTATCAGCCCATTGTGCAACAGTTTCCACATTCAATTCTTTTCCAAATAGTATCACTTCATCCCCTTCTTTCACATCAGGAATCCCGGTAATATCAATCATCATCATATCCATACAAACTATTCCTATCACCGGCGCTAACCGGTCATTTACCCAAACTTTTCCCAC
>JAFDYJ010000035.1:77614-123972 GCA_018267515.1 Bacteroidota bacterium
GATCGCAATGTTGCTACTGTTTGTAAATTAAGTTTGGAATCGGGCACTGTATTAATTCCATACAACCCAATTCCGGGACGAACCATATCCAATTGCATTTCGGGATGGCGAACAATTGCTGCCGAATTAGCAATATGTGTCAAAAAAGAATATCCAAGATGTTCTTTCAACTTTCCTGTATATTTCAAAAAAAGAGAAAATTGTTTTTTGGTAAAATCATCCTGCACCGGATCTTCTGCTGCAGCTAAATGGGAAAAAACAGACTGTACCCGGAAAGATGAAGTAGCATTGATCGTATTTGCCAACGCAAGCATATCCTCCCCCGAAAAACCAAGCCTGTTCATCCCGGTTTCAATTTCGATATGCACAGGATAGTTCTTCAAATTTTCCTTTTGTAAAAACGTATCAAAGGATTGAAGTAATTCAAAAGAATATATCTCTGGTTCCAGGTTATTTTCAATAATAGCATCAAAGCTTCTTTCTTCAGGGTTCATTACCATTATGGGTAAAGTAATACCGGCTTTTCTTAAGTCCACTCCTTCATCAGCATAAGCAACACCGAGATAATCTACTTTATGATATTGCAATACGCCGGCAATTTCTGCTCCCCCGCTACCATAAGCAAATGCTTTTACCATTGCCATTATTTTTACTGATGGCTTCAATTGATGTTGGTATTGTTTCAAATTCGATGCAAGAGCAGTGAGATTAACTTCCAAAACCGTTTGATGTGATTTTTGTTCCAGTAGCTGAACAATACTTTCAAACTCAAATATCCTCGCCCCCTTTACCAATATGGCTTCTTCTCTGAATTGTGAAGTCCTGAATTGTTTCAGGAAGGATTCTGTACGTAAATAATAATCTTGTTGAAGGGATGTGGCTTGAAGTAATACTGACAGGTAATGGCTTATTTTATCTCCAATACCTATCACCCGGTTAATATTATGCTGCTGCAGGGTATGGGCAATATGCTGATATAATTCTTCATCGCTGATTCCTGTCTGTAAAAGATCAGAAAGAATTATTGTCTTTTTAAAGCCGGTACTTTGCTGATCTAAAAAATTTAATGCAATTTCTAATGAACTCAGATCAGTGCTGTAGCTGTCATTAATAATGGAACAATGATTCAACCCTTTTTTTAATTCCAGCCGCATATTTACGGGCTGCAATTTTTTCATCCTTTCGGCAATCTTGTCCTGATCAATACCAAGATGCAATAACAGGCAATAGCAGGTGATAGCATTTTCAATAGAAGCATCGTCGGCAAAAGGAATCGTTATTGTGTTTTCCTGAAACTCATAAAAAAGTGTTATGGACGTTTCTTTTACATACTTATCAATTGATTTTACAATGAAATTATTTTTATCAGAACTTCCCCATGTCAATACCTGTAAGTCGCTTCCCATAAATTCCAGTATCTCTTCCTGCCCATCAAAATCAATATCCCTTCCAATCAAAACTTTACAATTCCTGAACAAGGTCATCTTTTCCCTGAATTTATGTCCCCTGTCCATAAATCCTTCACTGTGTGCTTCACCTATATTTGTTAGAATTCCTATATCCGGCAGAACGATCCGCTCCAACCTGTTCATCTCCCCCTGCCCCGAAATACCGGCTTCAAAAATGCCAAGAGTGTGTTGATTATTCATTTGCCATACGCTTAATGGCACACCGATCTGTGAATTATAGCTTTTGGGGCTTCGGACAATATTATATTCATTTTGTAACAATTGATAGAGCCATTCTTTCACAATTGTTTTTCCATTACTTCCGGTTATACCGATGACGGGAAATTTAAACCGCTCCCGGTGCTGTGCCACTAAATTCTGCAGGGCAATCAATGTATCGTCAACAAGAATAAAATTTGCTTCCGGAAATAATGAGTAGTCCGTTTTATCGCAAACCACAAAATTTCTCACCCCCTTTTTATACAGTTCTGAAATAAACTGATGTCCATCCCTGCGAGGTCCTTTTAAAGCAAAAAAGACAGAAGAAGCAGGTGAGACAATTCTACGGCTGTCAAGGAGCAGATGATCAATAGATAAATCTTTATAAAATTGCAGCAGCTCTCCATCCATCATGGATGAAATTTCATTTGTGGAATAGCTCATTCTTTCGGGTTATTTTTAACTGCTTCATGCAGTGAATAGAAAATAGAACCACCAATACAAATCAGTATTACCATTAGAGAGATATAAATCGGAACAGTGAAATGGAATATTTCTGCCAGCATCTTAAGCCCGATAAAAACCAAAACAATGGCAATGCCCTGCTGTAAGTGCCCAAATTTGTTTACGGCGCCTTTTAAAAGAAAAAACATAGACCGCAAACCCAGGACAGCAAAAATATTTGAGGTATAGATCACCATCTTATCCCGGGAAATTCCCATTACAGCGGGAATAGAATCAAAAGCAAAAACAATATCAGTAACCGCAAGCATGATTACTACAACAAACAGTGTCGTATAGGCAGGTTTACCTTTTTCTTTTACCCGGTATCGGCCTGCTCCGTCATGAGGAACCAGGGGCAGAAAACGGTTTAAAAATTTATACACTTTACTTTGGTGCGGATCAAATTCAGCATCTTCTTTGGCTGAAAACATTTTAATACCGGTATAAACCAGGAAGGCTCCGAAAATATAAAGCACCCATTCAAACTTATTGACCAGGGCCACACCTACCGTTATAAAAATCACCCGGAAAATAATAGCCATCAAAATTCCTTTCAGTAAAACCTGGCCATAAAATTTTTCTTTGACTGCAAACGAGGAAAAGATCAGGATAAATACAAAAATATTATCAATGCTCAGGCTCCATTCCATCAGGTAGCCGCTGAGATACTGAAAGGCAAGAGTTTCTCCATCTTCAAACCAGATAAAAACAAAGAAACCCATAGCAAGAAGGACCCAAAAAATAGTTTGATACAAGGCCTGCCGGAGGCTGATAACCTTATTCTTTTTATTGAGAAGCCCCAGATCAAATGCAAGGGCAATTAATAATACAACTCCAAATACCAGGTAAGTAAGCTGTTCTGCTGTCATTGATTGTCGTTAATCTTACTTTATAAAATTACTAAAAGGGGTGGGTAATTGACAGTTAAAATCATTTACTCATTTTGTTTTTTCCGTATTTGCCTGTAAATAACACCCAGCAAAATGACCAGCAAAACCGGGAGAGCAATAGTTATAAGTTGCCAGTTGGCTTTTTCTTCCTTTATCTTTTTTGAATCCAATAATCTTAATACAATGTTTTTATTCCGGATAGAGATTATATCGGGGTTGGCCACAAGATATTCCAGGCAATTTTCAAAAAAATCCCTGTTTGATGCCGGAATGAAATATTTTCCTTCTTCATTCTGTTGCTGATATGCGAGATATGTAAATTTATTCCATCCCATTGGCAGCGGCCCATATTCGGGGAGGGCTTCATTCATCGCCATGTCACCGTCAGACACAATAATCATTTTATTTTCAGGCGATATGGAAACAAAAGGAGCATTATACTTATTCAGGCTATCCGTTTGCTGCTGCGAAATCCTGTTTTTGAATAAGGAAGAAAATTTTCCTTCCAGCAATACAGCCACCGGAATGCCGGATCTATTAAACTTTTCATCCTGTGGAGCGTTCCTGTTTTCATCCAGGCTGATCAATGCCGGGGTTGCAATCGTTCTTGAATTGGCAGATGAAGCCAGCAGAATTGTCTTTTTAATTCCGGTTTCATTAATCGTATCAATCGAATTTACAAACCTTCCGCTTACCAATCCGATATTCTTATTGATGGCATTATTCTCCGTGGAAGCAAACAACGGGTAATAATTCCAATGCAGAAACTCCTGTTGCGGATTGGTGCTGCTACCCCCCACTACAAACGGAATTGATTCGCATTGCAGATCCATAACCAGATCTGTATTGATGCGAACACCGTACCGGAAGAAAAGATCCGTTAAATTCAGGTTTCTGTCATAAGCAATGGTTTGGGATTTGAAAGCAAGACTGTCCGGTTCTGCAAAAAGATTATCTATATAACACAATAATTTTCCTCCCCGCATTACATATTGATCCAATTTTAATTTTTCTTCTTCCGTAAACTGAAGAGAAGGTTTTATGATTATCAATGACTTTATCTCTTCCGGAATGACAGGTTGCTTTTTAAGATCAAATAAAAAGAAGCGATAGTTTTGGGCAAGAATTTGCTGTAGATCATAAGTTCGGTAGTCCTGCGGCTCCCCGTTTCCCTGTGCATAGGCAACAACTGTAGAGTCCCCGTTTATTAATTTATCTAATGTGCTCAGAAACTGGTATTCCAGGAGAGCTTCCGCCCCATTGATTTCATCCTGCGAGATGATCCGGCTGCTGCCTGAATAGAGATTAACCAGTTTTTGTTTTCCTTTGTAATGCACTAATGCCACAGGGAAAACATAGTTCTGCTGCTGCCCTTCTTTTAGCTGCACCGTCAGGTTAATAGGTGTTGCGCCAAGTCCCACCAAAGAATCGCCATATTGAACTTCGGTACCCGGTACCATCTCTTTGGGTGAAAGAAACCTGTAAGCCACTTTTGAGCTATTGTAATCTTTTAGTAACCTGAGAAATTCTCCAGTACTGTTGGCCAGTTTCATAAAACCGGATGGAAAATTTCCTTTAAGAAAAACATCAACAGTGACTACATCATCAAGATTTTTAATCAACCGGATTGTAGCAGGGCTTAACGTATATCTTTTTTCTTTTGTAAGATCAAAGCGAAAGTGAAATGAAGAAACAATAAAATTTATGGCCAAAAGAAAAAGCAGCAGAAACAGCCACCAGAATTTTGAAACCCCTATTTTATTGAAAAAGTTTTTCATTTTATTTTTTCATCAGGTTCCGGTAGGTAATAAAAAGAAATAAAAAGATCAGGCTGAGAAAATATATAACATCTCTTGAATCAATCAGGCCTCTGCTGATACTCTGGTAATGAAAGTCAATACCCATCATGCCAAAATAATAATCAAATTCATTTCCCCAGGCCGGCATTTTGCTGATAGCACTAAAACCATAGTAGAGTAATACACACCCGATAAGGCTTGTAATAAAAGCCACTACAGCGTTACTGGTGAAACTGCTGGTGCAGATTCCAACGGCTGTAAATACAGAGGCTAAAAAAAACAAACCGATGTAAGAGCCTAAGGTGGCGCCAAGATCTATCCCTTCAGTGGATGAAAGATTTTGAATAGCAAAAATGTACACAATCGTCGGTATCAAAGCAATCAACACTACAATAAGGCTTCCCAAATATTTCCCCGTTATGATTTGCCAGTGGGTAAGTGGCCGGGTTTGTAAAATTTCATACGTGCCGCCTTTGAATTCATCTGCAAAGCTGCGCATGGTTATGGCCGGAATTAATAATAAAAGCACCCAGGGAGCCAATTGAAAAAAGCGATCTAAGGTAGCATAGCCAAAATCAAAAATATTATCCTGGAATACAAATAACATCAGCCCGTTCACTAACAGGAAAACAATTATGGCAATATAGCCGGTAAGGCTGCTGAAGAATTGACGAAGCTCTTTTTTACAAATGGCCCACATAGATTGGATAAAGATGCTGCAAAATAAGTTAAACAGATCAAAATAAATTTATGGAAAAACTATTTTTCAGCATCAAACCAGTAAATTTTATATGAAAAAATTGCCTGCTGCTCTAATCATTTTGTTGTGTACCTGTTTTAGTGCTGTAAATGCACAATCAGAAAATCAAATTAAACCGCCACCTCCTCCCCCAAAAGTTGATATATCAAAATTTGTTCCCCCAGGTAGAGAAACAATGGAATTTCTGAAAAAAAACCAAACTATCTTCCACTTAAGCTGGAAAAGTTCAGAACAAATTATCGTTCATCTCAAAAACGGGAAAACAGAAAAATACAATTTAGGAGATGAGAACGAGAAAAAACTGTTTGTTGAAAAATATGGTTTGCCGCCTATGCCACCACCACCGCCTCCTCAAAAACCTAAATCTGTTAACTAATCAGAATATAAAAAAACCAGCCGTTACTTTTTGTTGCAGGGCTGGTTCAACTATTTTTATATAAAATTATACGGCAAAACTTTCACCACAACCGCAAGTACGGCTGGCATTCGGGTTGCTAAAGTAAAACCCTTTCCCGTTGAGTCCGTCAGAAAAGTCAAGCATTGTGTTTACCAGGTATAAAAAACTTTTCAGGTCAGTAACGAGTTTCACCCCATTATCCTCAAAAGTCTGGTCCATTGGTTTGGACTCATTATCGAAGTCCAGTTTATAGCTCAACCCTGAACAACCACCTCCTACTACACTCACACGAAGAAAATAGGATGAGTCCGCTCCAATGCCTGCATCTTTCATTAACTGATGTACTTTGGACTTTGCTTTATCGCTGATGTAAATACTATTTTCCAATGCTGTACTCATATTATATCAAAGCTTGAATGATAGGCTGCTGTGCTTAGATCTGAACAGATATTTATGAAATCCGGGTCTTTGAATAGCAGCTTTGTATTTTTTAGTGGACTAAACTGGCTTCAAACTTCAGCTCGGGTAACCCGTTTTTCTTACGATAATCATTCACCGCGGCTTTAATAGCGTCTTCAGCCAAAACAGAACAGTGAATTTTCACTGGGGGTAAACTCAGCTCTTCCACGATATCCATATTATCAATTTTTACTGCATCATCTACGGATTTCCCTTTCAGCCATTCAGTGGCTAAAGATGAAGATGCAATAGCTGACCCACATCCAAAAGTTTTAAATTTAGCGTCTTTTATCAGGCCGGTAGATTCATCCACTTCAATCTGGAGTCGCATTACATCACCGCATTCCGGAGCTCCGACGAGACCAGTGCCGACATTGGTTTTACTTTTATCCAATGTACCTACATTCTTGGGGTTACTGTAGTGATCAATAACTTTTTCTGAATAGGACATATTTCAATGTTTAAATTTTATAAAAATAAATTAGTGATGAGTAAATTCCACTTTCGAAACATCTACACCTTCTTTATGCATTTCCCACAAAGGACTCATATCTCTTAAACGGTTTACCGTATTTGTAACCTGGTTGATGGTATAATCTATTTGCTCTTCTGTAGTATATCTTCCCAGGCCGAAACGAATGGAACTATGTGCCAGGTCATCGCCCAGTCCCAACGCTTTCAAAACATAAGAAGGTTCCAGCGAAGCCGAAGTGCAGGCAGAGCCTGAAGAAACTGCAATGTCTTTATTGAATCCCATCATCAGCCCCTCACCTTCAACGTATTTAAAAGATACATTGCTTACATGAGGTAAACGATGCTGTGTGCTTCCGTTTACATAAGCTTCTTCCAGTTTCAGCAGAGCAGTTTCCAGCTTATCTCTTAATGCGCCTAAGCGTTTTGCATCCTGCTCCATCTCCTGCATGCAGAGTTCACAAGCTTTTCCAAAGCCAACAATTCCGGGAACATTCAACGTTCCGCTACGCATACCTCTTTCATGGCCGCCGCCATCAATCTGAGCTGTTACTTTAACCCTGGGATTTTTCCTGCGAACATACAAAGCTCCCACTCCTTTGGGCCCATACATTTTATGAGCCGTGAATGCCATCAGATCAATGCCATCTTTATTTACATCTACGGGTACTTTACCTACAGCCTGGGTGGCATCACTGAAAACCAGCACTCCTTTTTTACGGGCTATAGTGCTGATTTCTTTTATTGGCATTATTGTTCCAATTTCATTATTAGCATACATAATTGCCACCAGAATTGTAGTCGGTTTAAATGCAGCTTCTAACTCTTCCAGGTTAATTAAACCTTCCGGGGTTACTTTGAGATAAGTAACTTCAGCACCTTCTTTCTCCAGGTGCTTGCAGGGGTCTAAAACAGCTTTATGTTCAATGCTGCAGGTGATAATGTGATTCCCTTTATTCCGGTACATTTCAAAAACGCCTTTCAGGGCAAGATTATCAGCTTCGGTAGCACCGGAAGTAAAAATAATTTCTTTCGGATCTGCGCCAACCAATTTTGCAACCTGCTCTCTTGCATAATCAACAGCTTCTTCAGCCTGCCACCCGAAAGGATGATTGCGACTGGCAGCATTTCCGAATGCATTAGTGAAATAAGGAACCATTGCTTCCACCACCCTGGGGTCGCAGGGAGTCGTAGCATTATGATCCAGGTAAATGGGTAACTTCAGCATAACTCTAAATATTAATCGTTGGTGAAATGAATAACACAAAATTAGCCTTAATGGTTCTATTCTAAAACGTTAATAGGCCTTAAACAACTAATTTTACTAAAATCGTAAAGAGTCAATTTCCCATCCAAAACAACATATTATGATGAAAATTGAACATATCGGAATTGCAGTCAAAAATTTGTCCGTTTCAGTACCATTATTTGAAAAACTTTTAAACAAACGGTCATATAAAACTGAAAAAGTAGAATCTGAAAAAGTAAATACTGCATTTTTCAATACCGGAGATTCCAAAATCGAGCTTTTGGAAAGCACCGACCCGGAAGGAGTAATTGCACGGTTTATCCGGAAAAAAGGTGAGGGTCTGCACCATATTGCATTTGAGGTATCAGATTTGGACCATGAAATAGACCGGTTAAAAAAAGAAGGATTTGAATTGCTAAATGAAACTCCTAAACAAGGAGCCGATAACAAGCTTGTCTGTTTTTTACATCCGAAAAATACAAATGGTGTATTGATAGAATTATGTATGGAAAAAAAGTAATTGCTTATTCAACCGGTAGCTCTTCAATGGTAGAATCTGTACCGGTAATTCCTAATTTTTCAACTGCAAGCTGAGCCGCTATTTGGGATGCATCTTTTTTATTGAATGCTTTTCCTTCTGCAATTTTTACTCCGTCAATTACGGCAGCTATTGTAAACAATCTTCTTCCGTTTTCAAGCTGCTCATTCAGGGTTTCAAACTCAAGGGACTTCCCGTTTTTGTTGGCCCAGCCATACAATTTATTTTTGTGATTGATCTCCAGGTTTTCTAAATCATCCATGAATAAGTGTGGCAGTATGATACATTCTTTCACCCATTTCCCGGTTTTCTTATATCCCTGGTCAAGGTAAATCGCTCCCACTAAAGCTTCCAGAGTATTCCCGAAGATCTGGCTCACTTTCAGCGATCCATCCATTTTATTATACAATGTGATTTTTTTCAGTCCCATGCGGATGGCAATATCATTCAGTTGCTGGCGATTTACCATCTTACTCCTCATTTCAGTTAAAAAACCTTCTTCTTTATAGGGATACCGTTTAAAAAGATAATCTGCAACCAAAGCGCTGAGGACCGCATCCCCCAGGTACTCGAGACGTTCATTATTTTCATCTGCACCTTCACGGATAGAGCGATGAGTTAATGCGATTTTATAAAGAGAAATATCAGCCGGCTTAAACCCCAGTATGTTTTTTAATTCTTTTTTGAAAGAGGCGTCTTCGTGAGCTTTAAAAAATGTTTTCAGTAAATCCACAGGCTTTAAACTACAAAATAAATTGAAACTATTAACCAGGAATATTAAAAACTATCTGTTAACTGTATCCCTTTACAATGACACAGGCATTATGACCTCCAAAACCAAAGGTATTACTTAGTGCAGCACGAACGGTGCGCTGCTGAGCTTTTTCAAAAGTAAAATTAAGCCGGGGATCCAATTCCGGATCATCCGTAAAATGATTGATAGTAGGAGGAATAATGTTGTTTTGAATACTCAGGATACAGGCCATTGTTTCCACAACTCCGGCCGCACCCAGGCAATGTCCTGTCATGGACTTGGTAGAGCTGATATTTAAATTGTAAGCATGGTCGCCGAATACAGATACAATAGCTTTTATCTCAGCAATATCTCCTAAAGGCGTAGCGGTTCCATGAGTATTTATATAATCTATATCTCCGGGTTGCATACCGGCATCTTCTAAAGCTGCCGCCATCACATGTTTTGCGCCTAATCCTTCCGGGTGAGGTGCCGTAATATGATAAGCATCTGCAGTAGCTCCGGCTCCGCCAATTTCGCAATATATTTTGGCTCCTCTCTTTAAAGCATGCTCCAACTCTTCCACAATAAGGACACCGGCTGCTTCTCCTATCACAAATCCATCCCGGTCTTTATCATAAGGTCGGCTTGCAGTTTTCGGATCATCATTTCTTTCACTTAAAGCCTTCATTGCATTAAACCCTCCCACACCTGCTTCACTGATTACACTTTCAGATCCACCGGTTACAATGATATCAGCTTTGCCCATCCGGATCAGGTTAAAGGATTCCATAATGGCATGAGTGGAAGATGCACAGGCACTGACAACTGCAAAATTGGGTCCCCTGAATCCATGCCGCATAGATATTTGACCGGCTGCTATATCCAGTATCATTTTAGGAATAAAAAAGGGATTGAAGCGGGGAGTGCCATCCCCTTTTGCAAAATTTGTTACCTCTTCCTGAAAAGTAATCAGACCTCCGATACCACTTGCAAAAACAACTCCTACCCTGTCCACATTTACATTGTCTTTATTAATACCTGCATCTTTCACAGCCTGGTCACTTGCTACCAACGCCGTTTGAGTAAAACGGTCAATTTTACGGGCTTCCTTTTTTTCTAAGAAATCAGTGGGCTCAAAATTTTTTATTTCGCAAGCAAATTTTGTTTTGAATTTTGAAGCATCGAACCGGGTAATAAAATCTGCACCGGATACTCCATTGATTAATCCTTTCCAGTAGTCATCAACAGAATTTCCCAGTGGGGTTAATGCACCCATACCGGTTACAACAACTCTTCTTAATTCCATACAGCCAGCAGTTATTAATTTATTTGAAGCAAAAAACCGCCTTCACAGTTTGTGAACCAGAAGGCGGAGTTCCTTAATCCATTCCAAATATCCTGAATTATTCAGGATATACGGCACTATTTGGCATGCTCTTCCAGGTAAGCAATAGCCTGTCCCACTGTGGTAATGGTTTCAGCCTGCTCATCAGGAATGGAAATATTAAATTCTTTTTCAAATTCCATAATCAATTCCACTGTATCAAGGGAATCTGCTCCCAGGTCATTAGTGAATGAGGCTTCATTGGTTACTTCACCTTCGTCAACGCCCAATTTGTCAACGATAATTTTTTTAACTCTAGATGCAATGTCTGACATGACGTATAAGTTTGGTTAATATGGCTGCAAAAATATACTTTTTGAGTAAATCAGCATCGCAAAGATGATTTTTTCCTTTTTGTTCAAATTCGGTTAAAAAGCAGCTTTTTAAACAAAGGCATCCAAAGAAAAGTTCCGGTAAAATAAAAATAGGGATCGGTTGGCCGTTTTCTAAGTTCTTTGTAATTTGTCCGAAAGGTTTCCATCGGAAAAAGCCTCTGAACTCAACAACTTAGGAATGGCTCTGAAAATTATAGATCACGGGACTGCTGAATACCGGCAAATGGTAAAATTGCGGGATGATATTTTACGAAAGCCGCTTGGACTTAGTTTTTCTGAAACAGAACTGGAAGAAGAAAAAGATAATATGTTTATCGGTGCTTTTGATGATGACAGAATGTTGGGTTGCTGTATGCTGGTGGAAGAAGATGCCAATACAGTTCGTCTCCGGCAAATGGCAGTTTTAAATGATTTACAGGGGAAGGGTATCGGCAGAGCTCTGATGAATTTTGCAGAAAATTTAGCCAGGGACCGGGGTTATAGAATCATCACTATGCATGCCCGGAAATACGCTACCGGATTTTATGAAAAAATGGGATATAAGGTGGCGGGCCCTGAATTTATTGAATTGACGATACCACATTATATCATGGAAAAAAAATTGTAACTCAAAAAATCCGCTTAAAGATTAACCCGGATTTTACCTTCTAGCTTTTTCCCCTTTTAATATTTGATTTTAGCAACTGTCTCAGCTCCACAACTTCTTCATGATCTTTACACCCGCTTTTTGGAACCAGGAAAAAAGAGCGACTATTGAAGTAAAGGTGAAAAAAATACGGGCTTTCCAGGTAAGAACTCAATGCACCCCATTCCCAGGAACGGGAGCCTTTTTCGTGCTGGAGCTTAAACCCTTGTTCATTAAAATTCATGCTGAAATGATCCTTAAAAGTGGCTGCCCTGCGGTAAACCATTGAGGGCATCACAAACCAAAAACTGATCATTAACACAAACCACATGGAGGCACCGATAATAAATGCAAAAGGCGTAATCTTATGAAATAAATAAAGAATTAATGAGGCTATTGCAAATACATTAACCAGGATTATCATGATACGAATTTCCGGCCTGCTGATAAAATGATATCGCAATGCCTGCATCACCTTCCCTTTTTCATAACCGAATTGTATAGTCATGTCTAATAATGCTTGATCAGCTAACAGATTGCTTTATCTTAAAAAAAGTAAGAGATGGTATCTGCAAATAAAACGGACGTTGGGAATTACTTGCTCATCATCTGCTTCGCTTCTATACTTAAAGTAGCATGAGGTACTGCACGAAGACGGGCTTTATCAATCAATTTCCCGGTAACCCTGCATATCCCGTATGTTTTATTTTCAATTCGCATCAGCGCCTTTTCCAGGTGATCAATAAAAGTGATCTGGCGACTTGCCATCTGGCTAAGTTGTTCCCGTTCCATACTTACACTGCCATCCTCCATCGTCATATAGCGGGCTTCATCCATATCGCCTCCTTCATCTTTACGGGTAATCAGTCCTTGTAAATAGGCAAGCTCTTTTTTGGCTGCATCCAATTTTTTTAAAATAATTTCTCTGAATTCAGTAAGATCCGCATCCGAATACCGTTGCGTTGGTGTAGTTTGATATTGCTGTAAAGGGGAATCCAAAACAGATTTAGTAAATTCAGGTTCATATTTTACAGAACTCTTAGTTGTGATTTTTGGAATCACAATTTTAGCCGGCTTCGGAGGCTCTTTTTTAATAATAGGCTTTACTTTAGGCTTAATTGATACCAGCGATTTCGGATCAAAAGCTCCTGTCTTTTTAACAGGTTTAGCTGCCTCCACCACAGGTTTTACCGGATGTGACGGCTTTACAGGGTGTGCTGGTTTTACCGGATGCACAGGTTTTGCTGCTTTTGCAGAGACAGGTTTTGCAACATTCTTTTTAGGTGTCGCTTTATGTGTAACAGGTTTTACAACCTTTTTATTAATCGCTTTTTTAGGTGTAGAGCTTTTCATGGGTTTTTTTGCAGCTGGCTTTTTAGGGGCTGCTTTTTTGGCGGACTTAGCGACCTTTTTTGGTGCCGTTTTCCCTCCCGAAGGATGGGTATGCTTTTTAGTTGCCATTTTTTAGCCTTTTTTTGAAACAATTACTTTTAGTGAAACATCATTGACTTCAATCTCTGTACCACCCTCAATTTCGGGTAATATTTCCAGATTATCTGCCAGAATTTCGGCGCAAATATAGGTTTTAAACTGCGCTAATGACTCTTTAAGTCCATTATTTACTGCCACTTTAACTTCTATGCGGTCAGTTAGCTCAAAACCATTGTCTTTCCGGATATTTTGAATCCGGTTAACAAATTCACGGGCATCCCCTTCCCTTTTCAGCTCAGGGGTCAGGGTGATATCCAAAGCTACTGTCAACAACCCTTTATTTGCTACCATCCAGCCCGGGATATCATTGCTGCTGATTTCAACTTCGGCCCTTTCAAGAATCAAAGATTCGCCATCTATAATTAATGTATAATTTCCCTGTTTTTCCAGCTTTTGAATTTCTTCCTGTGAAAACAGGGCTAAAGAAGCTGTCACTGCCTTCATCTTAGGCCCCAATTTTTTACCCAAGGCTGAATAATTGGGTTTGATCATTTTCCGGATAAATGTATTATCCGGATCAAGATATTCGATTTCTTTTACGTTTACTTCACTGCGGATTAAGTTTTCTACTTTTTGTACTTGTGTTTTCATCCCCGGATTCAGTGCAGGTATCAGTACTTTCTGTAAAGGCTGGCGAACTTTTATGTTTACCTTTTTGCGTATTGATAGTATTAAAGAAGATATATCCTGAGCCATTTGCATCCTCTCTTCTAATGACCTGTCTATTACATTCTCATCAGCTACCGGAAAATCAACATGGTGAACAGATTCCGCCTTAAACCGTTGGGTAATTGAATTCAGATTTTGAAAAACCACATCGCTGAAAAAAGGAGAAATAGGCGCCATCAGCCTGACTAATGTTTCGAGGCATTCATACAATGTCTGGTAAGCGCAAATTTTATCCTGCTCATATTCACCTTTCCAATAACGACGGCGGCACAAACGGACATACCAATTACTCAACTGTTCATCTATAAAATCTTCAATAGCCCTGCCTGCCTGCGTGGGTTCATAATCATCCATAAAATCATTTACCTGCTTCACTAAGGAATTCAATGAAGAAAGTATCCAGCGGTCAATTTCAGGCCGTTCATTCAGCGGAATATATTTTTCTTTAAATGCAAACCCATCCACATTTGAATACAGGACAAAAAACTGGTACGTATTATATAAAGTGCCAAAGAATTTTCGTTGTACTTCTTTAATACCTTCCAGATCGAACTTCATATTCTCCCAGGGAGAGGCATTGGTGATAAGATACCAACGGGTAGCATCGGCACCATACGTTTCAATTGTCTTGAATGGATCCACCACATTACCCAACCGCTTACTCATTTTATTTCCGTTCTTATCCAGCACCAGGCCATTCGATACACAGGTTTTATAAGCTACTGAATCAAAAACCAGGGCGGCAATAGCATGAAGCGTATAAAACCATCCACGGGTTTGGTCCACACCTTCTGCTATGAAGTCGGCCGGAAATGAAGCTTTAAAAATTTCTTTATTTTCAAAAGGATAGTGCCATTGTGCATACGGCATGGCTCCGCTGTCAAACCAAACGTCAATGAGATCCGGAATTCTTTTCATTGGTTTACCCGAATCAGAAACTAATATAATTTCATCAACAAAAGGTTTGTGTAAATCGGCAAGGAGTTTCCTGATACCCGATTCAGGATCAGAATTACTTTCTTTCTGAGCCTGTGCCCTATATCCGGCCTCCATCGCTTTTTCAATCTCTTCTTTTAATTCTTTAACTGATCCGATGCACTTTTCTTCTTTTCCGTCTTCTGTTCTCCATATCGGCAAAGGAGTTCCCCAAAATCTGGAACGGCTTAAATTCCAGTCCACCATATTTTCCAGCCAGTTTCCAAATCGTCCTTCTCCGGTAGATTTCGGTTTCCAGTTGATCGTTTTATTTAACTCCACCATCCGTTCTCTCAGGGCTGTCGTTTTAATAAACCATGCATCCAGCGGGTAATATAAAACCGGCTTATCAGTTCTCCAGCAATGCGGATAACTGTGTTCATATTTCTCTACCTTGAAAGCCCGGTTCTCTTTTTTCAATTTCACGGCTATGTCAACATTTACATCAACGTAATCTTTCTGGTCTTTATAATTTTTTACATAGCGGTTGCTGAATTCACCTAAGCCATCAATAAATTTTCCCTGCCGGTCCACCATTGTCAATATCCCGATATCATATTTCTGCCCGACTTTAAAGTCATCAGCACCAAATGCAGGAGCCGTATGAACGATACCGGTACCATCTTCCGTCGTTACAAAGTCACTTAACAATATTTTGAATGCATTTGGATTATCTGTTTTGTTAGCTTCATAAGGAAGCAACTGATCATAGGAAATTCCTTCAAGATTTTTGCCTTTGAATTCAGCAATTACTTTCCAGGGAAGTGATTTTGTTTTTTCATTGTAATTTTCAAAATCACCCTCCTTATCCTCTTCTTTAAAATATTTTCCAAGTAATGCTTTTGCTAAAACAACATGGATAGGGTTGTGGAGATAAGGATTAAAAGTTTTCACCAATACATAATCAATAGTAGCCCCGACAGTCAATCCTAAATTTGAGGGAAGCGTCCAGGGTGTAGTTGTCCATGCTAAAAAGAAAACTTCACCACCCTTTTTTTGAATTTCGAAAACCTGGTTTTGTGTGGATGCTGAAGTTCTTCCTTTGGAGGCCCGCCCGACCGAGTCATTCGGGCGGGGATTTAGGGAGGATGCCCTAAACATAGCCACACAACTCGTATCCTTTACATTTTTATAGGTTCCCGGCTGGTTCAATTCATGCGAACTCAACCCGGTTCCTGCGGCAGGTGAATACGGTTGAATGCTGACGCTTTCATACAACAATCCTTTTTCGTACAATTGTTTCAGTAACCACCATAATGTTTCGATGTATTCATTTTTGAAAGTGATATAGGGATCGTTCAGATCAACCCAATAACCCATTTTCCGGGTCAGGTCATCCCATTTGTCTTTGTACCTCAGCACCGCTTCCCGGCACTTGTGATTATACTCTTCTACAGTAATTTTTTTGCCAATATCTTCCTTGGTAATTCCTAATTCCTTTTCGACTCCTAACTCAACCGGTAATCCATGTGTATCCCACCCCCCTTTTCTTTTTACCTGGAAACCTTTCATGGTTTTATAGCGGCAAACCAAATCTTTCAGTGTTCTTGAAATAACATGGTGAATCCCCGGCATTCCATTAGCGCTTGGAGGGCCTTCATAAAAAACAAAGGATGGAGATCCGTCCCGAAGTGATACACTTTTTTCAAAAGTATTTTCCGCCTTCCATTTTTCTAAAATTTCTTTCTCGATAACCGGAAGATTGAGTTGTGAAAATTCCTTGTATTTACTGCTGTTAACCATGATAAAAGTGGGCAAAGTTAAGAAAATTCAGCAGCGTATCATAAAGAAATACAATGTGCTTAAACCGGTTTTTTTTAATTTACGATCTCTCCATTTCTGATTGGCCTTTTTCGGTTTTTTGCAAAAAAATAATTCAGAGATCTATTAAAATTATTACCTCTTTGTCTTTCTCAATACAACAAATAAATGTCAGCCTTCAACAACCAGGCTGACATTACATTTATTAATAAAAACACCGGGAAAATAAACCGAATCTTTAAAAATCTGTGGAACCATTAGCCTGGTACACAAATCTGAATGTATAATCAAGTGCCCGGGGTACAGGGCCGGTAAATGGTTCATATTCCACTTTCATTATTTCCATTTTGGCATAATGGTTATCTGCTGTCCGGAAAATAAAAACTTTACCGGGTTTGGGAATGAATGAATGTGTGCTCATATCATAATTATACCAGCTCCCATCTGAAATGGCTAACCGGCTGGAAGTAGTATCATACGCATAACCGGTTGCCGGTGCTGAAATGATCTGATCAAAAATCCCGTTTTGTAAAATGACACCTGCATTACCCGGCCCGCTTGCATTACTATTCACCAGGAAAGTGGCAAGCCTGATACCAAAATCCCATTTTCCGGTCGCTGAATCAACATTATTTACTATTCCATTGTTTTTAAAACTGAAAAATGCATAGGGACTGTTTGCCGAAAAATTGACATTAAGCTTAACTGTATCGGATATTACTGTTATCGTTTTCCCGTTTTGATCTTTTTTGCAGGAAACAAAAAAAAGAATTCCGCAAAAGACAGACGTAATCATCACCATGGAAATAAATTTCTTCTTCATAATTTGTGTAATTTATTTTTTTTTGTAAAGGAATACGAAATGGATATATAAGGTTGAATTCCGGGCTGCCCGGGAAGATTAATGACATCTTTGTAATTAAGCAGGTTTTCAATTGCTGCCTGAATTTTGAAATCTTTAATTTTCTTTGACAACGTTACATTAAGCGATAGAAATCCTTTTGCCAACTCATCTCTCCGGTTAATAATTCCATTTCCATCCTGATCCGTTGTACCCCAACGGCTCCGATAAATGATTCTGAATGAACCTGACCATCCCCGCTTTTCGTCCTCATAAAACAATTTCAGGTTGGCCATATGGGCCGACCGGTTTGGCAAGCCGGCATAATCCCAACGATTCATTTTATAAACCCGGTTTGTGCCGGCTTCTCTTGCATAAACCTCACCGGCTTTAATTTGTTTCAGCACATTTTTATCTGCCGTTATTAAAAACTGGTACCCGCCCTGGAGAAAAAATTTTTTACTGAATAAATATTGAAATGATGCTTCAGCACCTTCGGTAAACGCCTTATCAATATTGAAGTAACTATATACAGGTGCATTATTACCCCGGTAGGCAATAATATCATATTGTATCAGGTTATCAATGTCATTACGAAAAAGGTTGGATGAAATACTGAGCCTGTTATTTACCCGGTATTGAATTCCTGCATTGAACCCTTTTGAGGATTCCGGTTTTAACAAAGCCAGTTGATTAGCTTTTTGCAGGATGGCAGAGATCAAACCCTGTTGCTGCTGTTTTAAAAGTTCAGAAAGGGTGATTTCATTGGCACCATAAATCATATATCCACCAGCAGCATCATTTGAAAAATTCAAATACAGCTGTCTGAAATCAGGAGCTTTGAATCCGGATCCATAGGACACATTAACCCGAAGCCGCTCTGTCGCTTTATAACTTACCGCCAGCTTCGGACTGATCTTTGACTGATATGCAGTGTTATCATCATAACGGATACCACCAATAAAAATCAGTCGTTCATTTGTTTTCCATTCATTTTGTAAAAAGAGATAACGTATTTCATCTCTCTTTTTCCCGTCATAACGATTAGTGTTTAAAATGTCAGCAGCTATTCCTCCGCCGATACTCAGGTTATTATTTTTTTGCCATTTCCAATCTGTTTGATTTTCTGCCCTGATTAAGCTTTGCTGAAAAAAATCGTAATAATAAAGCGAATGATCATCTTGCTTACTTAACTCCTGTCGAAATTGATACCGGTTAAAATAAAATTTAACGGTGCTGCGAAGGGATTTGCTGAACTGTTGGGAGAGAACAGGAGTGATGCTTATATCTTTAGTTATCGAATTACCTGAGACAGGAATAATTGCGCTGCTATTCAGATCTGAAACCGGGTAAAAGTTTTGTTGCACCTGTTGAAAGTAACGTGTAGAAAAGCTCAATTGAGTTTTTACCGAAGGTTTATAACTAATTTTAACCTGTGAAGTATAATTATGATAAGGATCAACCGTATTTCCCGGAGTGGTTTTATCCAGATCATACCCCTGCGATCCATTCCGGTTTCCAAAAAACTGCAATCCCCACTTTTTTTTATTTAAGGCCAGAGAAAGATTAGCATCCGTTTCATTAAACCTGCCATATCGAAATGAAGTGGTTAAAACATTTTTTTGTGGTTGCCCTATGATGATATTTATTACACCTCCCATGGCTTCACTCCCATATAAACTGGACGAGGGGCCTTTTACAATTTCTATTTGCTTGATATTTCCAACAGTAATCCGTGACAGGTCAATTACACCACCCTGCCTGCCGATTACAGGTTCGCCATCAATCAAAACCAATGTATAATCCGGAGCCAGGCCCTGGATCTGTATTCCATTCCCAAATATTCCTCCACCCGGAGAACCAGAAGAACTTCCACCGGTGATAAACAAACCTGTTTGCTCTTGTAAAATATCTGTCAGCCGCACAGAACCGCTTTGCTGAATAATTTTATTATTGATAAGTTGAGCAGGAACCGCAACATTACTGAGCTTTCTTTCTGTACGGGTAGCCGTAACAATAACGGCATCCATTTGCTTTGCAAAAACAGAATCCATTTGCGAAAAAGCAGTCTTTGTAAAAAAAGCGCCTATGAAAAGCAGAAAAAAATACTTCATATAAAAACCAGAGGCGCAAAGATTCTTCAGCAACCAATTTTATTTATCATATTTGCGTCATGAAACAGAGTCATGATTTTGTTTTACAAAAAGATGACGATCGCTGTAAATGCAAAAAAAGAGCTTGTATAAAACAGTTACACATGAACACTACCGCCCTTTGGCATAATGACTATTTTTTTCCAATTGCCCGTTATTAATAAATATTTTTTATGAAATACATCTCATTTATTACAGTACTTCTTTTTTCTTTAAATTGTTTTTCTCAACCACCTATGGAAAACAATTACAAGATCTATAACACCAAAACAAAACAACTGACTACCATTGACCAGATCGTATCAGATTGTGCAGATGCTGATGTGTTATTTTTCGGCGAAGAACACAATGACAGTACAGGTCATTTCCTGGAAGCTGCAATTTTTAAAGCCCTGTATCAGCGCTTTGGAAATAAGCTTGCATTAAGTATGGAAATGTTTGAAACCGATTGCCAGCTTCCCCTGGATGAGTACCTGAAAGGTTTTGTAACCGAAAAGAAAATGATAACAGATGCAAGGGCCTGGAGTAATTATAAAGATTATCGTCCGGCAGTCGAGTTTGCAAAAGAAAATCATATTCCTGTTATTGCAGCTAATACTCCAAGAAGATATGTAAGCCTCGTAAGCAAAAGCGGCATGAAAGCCCTGGACTCATTATCTAAAGAAGCCAAAAAATATTTACCGCCATTACCTTACGATACTTTAAGTGGCAGGTACTATGAAAGATTTGCTGAAATTATGAAGGGTAGTCCCGGATCTACTAATCCGAATGTGTACTACAGTCAAAACTTATGGGATGCGGGAATGAGCTACAGCATTTATAAATTCTGGAAAAAAAATAAGGATAAGAAGATATTTCACCTGTGCGGCCGTTTTCACAGTGATGAAAAACTGGGGACCCTGGCACAACTGCAAAAAAGAAAATCAAAGTTGAAAATTTTAAATATCAGTTCGTTCAGTGATGAGTCATTTGATATCAGCGATCCTGCAATTTTTAACTGGGAAAAATTCAGCAACCTGGGTGACTATGTAATTGTCACCAATCCCCGGTTGAAAAGAACATTTTAAGAAGCAATGCGGAGCAGCAACTCACAGGGTTTTAACCCGGTATGTTTTTTAAAAGCAGTAGAGAAATGCGAGATGGATGAATAGCCCAACAAAAGAGAAACTTCGGTAACACTCAGTCCTTTTTCATACAAAAGATATTTAGCATGTTCCATCCGCTGGCTTTGATAAAAATCGAAGATGGTGGTGCCGAACATTTCTTTAAACCCTTTCTTCAGATAACATTCATTAATCGCAGCTTTGCGACTTAGTTCCTTAATAGTAATAGGTTCACCGATATGTTCAATAAGTATTTCTCTCGCCCTCAGAATCTTTTCCCGGTCGGCTTCATTTGCCAGGAATTTACAATTGATCATATCCAGCCCTTTTTCACCCAGCATACAATCCAATGAATACAGCAACAACATCTGGGTTTGGGCATTGATATAAATGTTCTCCAGGCTGTCTGTAAAATTATGATTCAGCAGACCTTCGATGACCATTCTTGTTTTTCCGCAAAGAGGTACAATCTTGGTAAAAGATGAATGATGTTTAAAATTTAAAATATCTTCCGATAGTGTGTCATCCGTATTGCGGGGTTTTACAAACTGTGATAAATGAACCGGGGAAAATTTAAAACTCAGCACATCAACACTCTCCGTCCTTTCATTACAGCTTTTTGTCTGCTTCAATTTGCAGTTATCACATTCAGAATCTTTTTGCCTGCAGTATACATTGCCACTTACACAGAACTTCAATTCCAGGTAACTGTTACCGGCACTCTCTTTTTCGTAATGATAGACCATCATACCCACATCATCAATACTCCATTGTGGATACTTCTGATACCTTTTTATAATATATTGAACGGAACCCGGAATCTGACGTTCTTTTTCGGAAATCAGCTTCAGGTGCTCCTGCATCAGGACCTGTTTGTAAGCTAATGCTAATATATCGGGTGGTTGATGCATAATGAACCCCAAATTTACGACATTTCGGTCTATTTATACTTTCCTGGAAAGTCAAAAATCTCTGATAAACTGACTTTTAACAGGCTACATCCAAAAAAAATATCATTTTTGGCGTTATAAGCTAACTTTGCACGCCTCCGCTACAGGCAGAGGTTTATTTATTATAATTACATGATACATCCACATACCTACATTCATCCCAATGCAAAATTGGCCACTAATGTAAAAGTGGATCCATTTACTGTTATTCACCAGGATGTAGAAATTGGTGATGGCACATGGATTGGTTCTAATGTTACCATAATGGAAGGCGCCCGGATCGGCAGGAATTGCCGGATTTTTCCCGGTGCAGTAATTTCTGCTATTCCGCAGGATCTTAAATTTCAAGGTGAATACTCCAATGTATTTATCGGTGATAATACTACGATCAGGGAGTTTGTTACAATAAACAGGGGAACAAAGGATAAAGAAAAAACGGTAGTGGGAAACAATTGTCTTTTGATGGCATATTGTCACCTGGCTCATGACTGCACCGTTGGAGATAACAGCATTATGAGTAATAATACACAGGTAGCAGGTCACGTCACTATTGGTGAATGGGTGGCGCTGGGAGGAATGTGTGCTGTTCATCAATTTGTCAATATCGGTCAACATGCATTCGTCAGCGGCGGTTCCCTGGTTAGCAAGGATGTACCGCCTTATATAAAAGCAGGCCGCAATCCTCTTTCCTATGCCGGGGTCAATTCAATCGGCCTAAAAAGACGTGGATTTAATATTGATAAGATCAATCACATTCTTGACATTTACCGGGTTCTGTACAATAATGGTATGAATACCACCCAGTCGGTCCATTTCCTGGAAGAAGAATTTGCAGCCACTGACGAGAGAGACGAAATTGTACAATTTATTCGCAACTCACAAAGAGGTATCATCAAACGTTTTTCTAAAACCAACGGCGATGAAGGTATCGTTGATTGATTCGGGAAAGCGATTTAACCGGGACTGGATTTTTCGCCATTTGAGTTATTCTTTTCACCAGGGATATTCCTATGCAATCATCGGACCCAATGGTTCAGGCAAAAGTACTTTGCTTCAGGTGATCAGCGGCAGTATGCAAATCAGTGAAGGTAAAATTGAATACGAAACGGAAAGTCAAAAGCCGGGAATTCCGGCATCCACTGTTTTCAACTACATTTCTATCTGCGCTCCCTATCTTGAAGTAGTGGAAGAAATGACTCTGAATGAATTTCTTGTTTTTCACCAGGGATTTAAACCTTTTTTACCCGGGATTTCTATTGAAAAAATTATTTCTACCGTTGGCCTTGAAAAGGCAGCTCATAAGCAGATCCGCTATTTTTCATCAGGTATGAAACAAAGAGTGCGGCTGGCACAAGCTATTTTTTCTGACGTGCCTGTAATTTTATTGGATGAGCCTTGCACCAACCTGGATGTTGCCGGGATTTCACTGTATCATCAACTCATCAATGAATATTGTAAAAAACGCCTGGTGGTAGTGAGCAGCAATGATGAAACTGAATACGGGTTCTGCAATGAGCGGATTAAAATAACAGATTATAAATAGCATTTACCGGCTAAATAGGTTAATCCGAATCCCGATATCTTATTCGGCAACACTCATTATTTTCACATTACTGCTTCCCTTGATCAATAAAACAAATGGGACACAAATAAGAAACATAATGCCGATGTATAAAAATACATCCATGTACGTTAAAACGGCTGATTGCTTCATCACAGAATAATCCAATGCTTTATAGGCAGATTGCAAAGCTGTATTCGGGGCATCCCCTTTTGCCATGAATCCATGTTGTAACGCTATAATTTTATTTTGAATCTCCGGATTGGTTATATCCAGTTTACTGACCAGATCATTCCGGTGCAGCATATCACGGCGGGCCATAAATGTTGTAATGGCTGCAATTCCGAAAGAGCCTCCCAATTGCCTTGTCATACCGGTAAATGCAGTGCCTTCTGCAATATGCTTTCCATGTAAAGTACTCAACGATAAAGTTGTAACAGGAATAAACAACATTCCCATTGCTAAACCCCGGACAATCAGCATCCAGAAAAAGGCACTCTGGCTTGTATCCGGGGTCAGGATTTTATAACTCCAGATACACGAAACAAAAAATAAGAACATACCCATTGCAGCAAGATATTGCTGTTTCACTCCCCGTTCCAATAACTTTCCGATAATAGGCATGACAATCGCCGTGGTCAGGGCTGAAGGAATCATCAGCATGCCGGATTGTGTAGCGGTCCACCCTAATATTGATTGTGTATATAACGGGACAATAAAAGTTGAACCAAATAATCCAAAACCTAAAATGAAAGATAAAATGGTACCGGCCCTCAGGTTGGTATTTCGCAATACCCGTAACTGAACTACCGGGTTACGAAAAATGGTTTCTCTCCAAATAAAAAAGAAGGCGCCTAAAATACTGGCTACTGTGAGAATGAGAATTGTTTGATCATTAAACCAATCGTCATCCTGCCCTTTCTCCAATACATATTGCAATGAACCGATAAATATGGAAAGAAGAATAATGCCAATCCAGTCAATATCTGCCATTTTACTTTTTTCAGCATACTTAGGGCTTCTTACATATTGGAGCGTAAGTAAAATTGCAATAATGCCCAGGGGAATATTTATATAAAAAATATAAGGCCACTGGTAATTGTCGGTTATGAATCCACCCAACGGCGGCCCCAGTGTGGGTCCGATAATAACACCCAGGCCATAGATAGCCTGTGCCATACTCCTTTTTTCAAGAGGATAACTTTCTGTAATAATAGTCTGTGATGTTACCAGTAATGCACCTCCACCAACACCCTGTAAAAAACGAAAAATAATAAGTTCATTAATAGTATCAGAATTCCCGCATAAAAAAGAACAGAGAGTGAATAAGAAAATGGACGCTGCAAAATAATTTTTACGGCCAAACTGCTGAGAGAGCCAGCTCGTAAGCGGAACAACAATTACGTTGCCAATAGCATAAGAAGTGATCACCCATCCGATTTCACTCGTCGTAGCTCCCAGGTTACCTTTCATGTCATTCAGTGCAACGTTGACAATTGTGCTGTCCACTATTTGTAATAATGCACAACTGATCGCTGTAAGCGTAACGATAATTCTCCGGGAACCATACTCTATTAATGACTCTTCCTGAAACATAATATTCCTGCCGGTTTATTTATATCAATCCAGGTGAACATCCACAAATACATTTAATCCGGGTCTAAGATTCTTGACCAATGAATCCGAAGGATCCGTGAATTCAATCTTCACAGGAAGTCGTTGAACCACTTTCACAAAATTTCCTGTAGCATTATCGGGGGGCAGCAAGGCAAAAGTGGAGCCTGTAGCGGGCGAAAAAGAACTCAGTACTGCCTGAAATTCATGATGAGGAAATGCGTCTGCAGTAATTATTACTTTCTGTCCTTCTCTCATTTTGTCCAACTGGGTTTCTTTAAAATTGGCCACTACCCATACGTTTTTGCTATGCACAACGGCAAATAGAGCTTGCCCTGCCTGAACAAACTGACCGGGTTGCACATTAACTTTCGAGATATGCCCGTCTTGTTCCGCCACCAGTACCGTATAGGAGAGATTCAGTTTAGCTGCATCTATATCCACTTCTCGCTGACGGATGGCAGCCTGAGCTACATTTATTTGTTCTGCTGTTGCATTACTTTGAACTGAAACAGCATTCGTTTGCTGAGCAGCCTGGTTTTTTTGTCCCTGTAAAATGGCTAACTGCTTTTCGGCAGTTTCTTTAGCTGCCCAGGCTTGTTCATATTGCTGTTGGGTGATTGAATGATCTTTAATTAGATTAGCATAACGCTGATAATCCTGCTCAGCACGCCATACATGAATTTTTGCGGCTGCAATTTGTGAGTCAATCGTAACTATAGATGCGGCAGAAGTTGCAATATTGGCTTTTGATGCTGAAGCAATGGCAATGGCATTGGCAAGATTGGCTTTGGCAATTTCCAATGCCGCTTCTGCCTGATCCACTTTTAATTTATAATCACGGCTATCTAAAATCAAAAGTGTATCTCCTTTTTTCACAAGTTGATTATCGTTTACCTTAACCTCTTTGATATACCCGGAAACATGAGGAATCACCGGTAAAATATCGGCACTTACCTGTGCATCATCCGTTTCTTCATGATGAAGGCTATGCCGGTATTTGGAAATACCGAACCATCCGCCGGCTATTACCAGGGCTACCAGGATAATTATAAAAACCGGGTTTCGTTTCTTTTTGGCCGGTTTCACTTCCAGATTTTTTTCTTCCATATTCAACCAGATTAAATTTTAAAGAATTTATTTTTCCAAACCGGAACTTAATATTCCGGCTGTCTGCAATAATTTATGATAGGCAACAAATGCATCAGCCTTTGCAAATGTGTAATTCAATTTTGCCTGGAATTGAGCTACATCTGCTTCCAGCAAATCAGTGGTTGTAGCGAGGCTGTTATCAAATTTGTTCTTCACTATTTTATAATTCTCAGAAGCCTGCTCTACTGCTTTTATATAAACATCAATCTTTTTCCGGCTGCTGAGTAAGTTCAGATAACTCTTATTTACCTGTAGCTGCAAGACATCTCCCATCATCTGTTCTGTCAGCGCCATCTCTCTTTCCTTCGCTTCTGCCTGTTGCACCTTTGCTTTTGTTTTCCACAAGGATCCTATATTGTAAGAAACACCCACACCTAGGTTTACGGCATTCGTTATGGAAAAGAATTTCGGAATATCAGCAGCAATATATCCTCCTGTTAGCTGCAGGTTGGGGTACAACTGGGCTTCCGTAGCCTTTACCAGAGTTGCTGCAGCTTTTTTTCTGTAAGAAATAGCCTGAATATCTTTCCTGTTGGTAGTTGCCGCTTGTAAAAAATCTTCCAGGGTACGATCATCTTCTCTTTTTTCAATCTCTGTAGTATCTAATTCCAGTTCTGTATGGGCAGGCAAACCCAGCATCAGGTCCATATTTACGGTAGCCATTTGCAAATTATTTTGAGCATCCAGTAAACTCAATTCTATATTGGAAGTCTGCAATTGTGCTTTTAACAGATCATTCCTGGCCAGTAATCCGTTTTTTTCCAGGTTGCTGAAATCTTTTTCCCGTTGGCGTGACTGCTGCAAATTATCCTGCACCAGTTTTACCGCTGAAGCCGATTTATATAAATTAGCAAAGGCTTCAATTATATTTTGAATTCCTTCATCTTTATTGTTATCTGCATCCAGCCGGGCAGCCTGCTCCAGGTACCTGGAAGATTCAATACCCAGCCGGATACGTCCTCCTGCATAAAGGGGAAGTGAAATGTTCATAATACCATATACAGCCTGTGAAATGTCAGGCATAGCAGTGTTAGACCCGCTTCCGCCGTTATTAGGTTCGCCCTTCATTTTAATATTTGACCCCATTAACCGCATATAAGCTCCGCTGACACCGGCATCCGGTAATTTTTTTTCAACAGCTTCTTTTACTGCAGCAGCAGCCTCCAGTATCTTTTCCTTATTGAGTTGAAGCTGCTTGCTGTTCTGAACTCCCAGGTTGATGGCATCATTTAACGTCAATTGCTTTTTTACCTGAGCCGATAAGCTACCGGTAAAACAAATTGAGATTACTATAAAAATAAATCCGGCTCCTTTACGCTTCATATGTCAGAATAGATTTAAATATTGTTTTCAGATGTAGGTTCAGTTTCTTTTTAAGATGTGCCTGGAACTGCTCATCCGGCATAGACTGAAGTTTGTTGATCTCCCGGTAATAATGCTGTGTAGTAAACAGGTTGCTTGTAGTACCAATCAATGTGGCCATCATCAGCGGGACATCAATATTTTTTTTGAATTCTCCTTTCTTCTGGCCTTCAGCAATCAGGCGCTGTACCAGGTCCTGGTTGGTTTTTTTCAACTGGTGAATCAGCTTATGCGTGGCGCCTGTCGCATTCACCATTTGTTCTCTCGCCATGATTTTATGAAAATTCTGACGCTCCATCATCCGGTCAATATAAGTTCCTATCAGCAGGAACACTTTTTCCATAGAGCTCATCTTCTGATCCTGTACTAAAGTTTCCAGCTGCAACCGGATATTTTCTCCCCGGTATTTAAATATTGATTCTAATAATTTTTCTTTCGAACCGAAGTAATAGGATACCATGGCAATATTGACTCTGGCTTCATCCACAATATCACGAACAGAAGTCCCGGCAAATCCCCTTTCGGCAAAAAGCCGTTCCGCTGACTCCATGATGGATATTTGCTTTTCGTTATACTCCATAAATATCGTTTTTGGAAAAGAGTCTGCAAAATTAAACAAACGTTTAATTAAAACAAGCGTTTACATAAAAAAAATCATGTAGGTTAATAAAATCACGGAATAACGAAGCCTGGAAAGTTGAGTTTTAGAAAGTTACCTCCGGCTGGCTATGAGCAGGTTCAGGTCAGTATATTTCAAATTGAAGCGTTCGCTCATATAGAAATTAGTTAATGACCCTTTATACAAATAGATGCCGCTGCGCAAATGAATATTATGCCAAAGCAGGTTTTCAAAACCACCGGCATCTCCTGCTTCGAGCAACAAAGGCATCAGTACATTGCTGATTGCCTGAGAAGCGGTTCTTGCAAACCCGGAAGGTATATTGGGCACACAGTAGTGTATGACACCATATTTTAAAAAAATGGGATGTTCATGGCTGGTAATCTCTGATGTTTCAAAACATCCGCCCCGGTCAATACTTACATCAATAATTACAGATCCGGGTCGCATATTACTCACCATTTCTTCTGTTACCACCATTGGAGTACGTCCGGTTTCTGAACCCAATGCACCTACCGCCACTTCACAGGTCTTCAGTTGCTTGGCAAGCATTCTCGGTTCAATTACTGATGTCCAGAGTCGTTGACCAATATTATTCTGCAATCGTTTTAAGCGATACACACTATTATCAAAAACTTTGACTGAAGCGCCAAGTGCCAGGGCAGCTCTTGCTGTATATTCACCAACAATCCCGGCTCCCAGGATAATTACCTTCGTTGGCGCAATACCGGAAATACCACCTAACAAAACTCCTTTACCGTGGTTGGCAGAACTCAGGTATTGAGCAGCAATCAACATAACCGAGCTACCGGCAATCTCACTCATACTTCTAACAATCGGGTAAGAGCCACTGTCATCTTTCAGATTTTCAAAAGATATAGCCGTTATTCTTTTATCCATCATTTTTTCCAGCAAATCCGCTTTTAAAATGGAAAGATGTATTGGTGAAATGAGGATCTGGTTTTGTTGCAGTAAAGGAATATCTTCATCTATTACCGGGGCGCTTTTTACCAATACCGGAGCTTTGAAAATTTCTTCACGGTCATACACAATTCTGGCGCCGGCATCATTATAATCTTTATCCCGGAAATGAGAAGCCTCCCCGGCATTATGTTCAATCGCCACCTGGTGGCCATTGCTTACCAAAACACTTACGGCATCCGGCGTCAATGCAATCCGGTTTTCCTGGAATGCAGTCTCCCTTGGGATACCAATATGCATAGTGGCACCTCCCGGCTTAATATCCAGCTTTTCTTCTAAAGTCTCATAGCTAAATGAAGGAATGATGTTTGTTTGTTGCTGGGACATGCAAAAGGCTTGCTATCAAAATTACTTATTTATCCATTATTTTCAACCTGCGAAATGCAGGGTTTATTATTTCCATGTAAACAGCTACACTTTCGTCCGGAAGAAGAGATGGAGCTCTTTCGGGCCATTCCACAAAACAAATGTGATCTCCATACAGGCAATCCTCGATGCCGGCTTCAAAAACTTCTGATTCATTTTTCAGGCGATAAAGGTCAATATGATATATTTTCCGGACTTTTCCATACTCTTCAAAAGTATATTCATTGATCAGTGAAAAAGTCGGGCTTCCTACCGTTTCTTTCACTTTTTTTATATCACACAAGGCATGTATAAATGTAGTCTTCCCCACTCCCATCGGACCATGAAAAGAAAACACTCTTTTATCTTTCATTGCATTCCAGAAAGCAAGAGCGGTCTTCTGAATTGAATCCAAAGTAAAAACCCATTCCATAAAGCAAATGTAAACAGGATCGGCAACGCTGTTGCATTTATATTCCCCAAAGTAGAAATTTTGGCTGACCTAATTGGATAAATTTGCAATGTTTAAAATGAATATGGAAAAAGTTCAGTGGAAAGTCGAAGGAATGGATTGCTCAAATTGTGCTCTCACAATCCGGAAATACCTGGAGAAAGAAGGCATGAAAAATGTGAAAGTGAATTTTGCAAATGGTGATGTGCTTTTTGATACAAGCGAAGATTTTACCAAAGAAGAAATAGCAAAGGGAATTCATGGGCTGGGATATACGGTAGTAAATATGCAAACAGCTCTCTCCGAAAAAAAGCAGTTCCTGGCTACTCATTTGCAACGATTTCTTTTTTGCCTGCCCTTTACCCTGATCCTGATGCTTCATATGATACCGGGGATACACTTTGAATGGTTAATGAATCCCTGGATCAATTTAGCATTATGCATACCCGTATATTTTACCGGGATGAAATATTTCGGGAAAAGCGCCTGGAAAAGTATCCGAAATGGAATTCCAAACATGAATGTGCTGATTACATTGGGATCAACGGCTGCATTCGTTTACAGCTTAGCTGCTTCTTTGATGGGTTTGGGAGAGGCTTATCTTTTTTATGAAACAGCTGCCACCATCATCACCCTTATCTTTCTAGGAAATTACCTGGAGCAGGCTTCTATCGGGTCCACACAAAGGGCTTTAAAGAAATTAGTGCGATCACAAAAAGTAATGGCCAATGTAATTGCATTTGATGATCAGCATGCAGAGCATATTTTCCCGGTGGAAAATACAGAACTGAGAGCCGGAGACCTGCTGCTCATCAAAAGCGGGGAGCAGGTACCTGCAGATTGTAAAATTTTATGGGGTAATGCAAGTGTGAATGAAGCAATTCTCACCGGTGAAAGCCTGCCTGTTCTCAAACAAATCAAAGATCAACTGATCGGCGGAAGTATATTAAATGACGGAACAGTAAAAGCACAAGTAACTGCTGCCGGAGATGACACTATACTTTCCGGTATTATCAACCTGGTGAAACAGGCACAGGGAGAAAAGCCTCCCGTTCAGCAAATGGCTGATAAAATCAGCGCTGTTTTTGTTCCGGTAGTATTAATTATCGCTGCTATCACTTTAGCTGCCAACTGGATCATACTGGGTAGTTTCACACCTGCAATCATGCGTGCCATTGCAGTTCTGGTTATTGCTTGTCCCTGTGCAATGGGTTTAGCCACCCCGGCAGCTATTGCCGTAGGATTAGGCCGTGGCACACGTAAAGGAATTTTATTTCGCAATGCCACCAGCCTGGAGTTATTTAAAAATATTCAACAAGCTGTTTTTGATAAAACGGGAACCCTGACAACCGGAAAACTCCGGGTTGCCGCTTTTCACTTTGAAAACAGCACCGAAGACGAATTTAAAAAAATTGTTTTCTCATTAGAAAAATATTCAGCTCATCCCATTGCAAAATCCATTGTAAACGAATGGAAGAGAAAAGATGAAATAAGATGGAAGAAAATTGAAGAAATAAAAGGTCTCGGAATAAAAGCTGAAGACAAAGAAGGAAACATTTATATCGCCGGTTCTTTTAAAATTGCTGAATCGCTGACAGATAATGATATACACAATGTGTATATCAAAAAAAATGAATCCTTGCTGGGCTGGATTGATCTGAAAGATGAGCTGAGGCCGGAAGCAAAAACTGTTATCTCCTACCTGCATTCAAAAGGTATTAAAACTATCCTGCTCACCGGTGACAGGTATCAAAGAAGTAAAGAATTGGCGAATGAACTGGGTATTGACGAAGTGATAGCCGAGCAATCTCCGCTTCAAAAACTGGAAATCGTTTCTAATCTTACTTCTCATGCACCCACAATTATGGTAGGCGATGGCATCAATGATGCCCCGGCATTAGCAAAAGCGACTATTGGAATTTCTATCAGCGATGCTTCCCAACTTGCCATGCAGACAGCCCAGGTGGTATTGATGAATCATGGACTGGCCACCCTTCCCCTGGCTTTAGGCCTGGGAAAACATACTTTTATTACCATTAAGCAAAACCTGTTCTGGGCATTTTTTTATAATATTGTTGCCATCCCTGTTGCAGCATTGGGCTTTCTGACCCCTTCATTCAGTGCCCTGGCAATGGGATTCAGCGATGTAATTCTGGCAATAAATTCGGCCAGGTTATTTACCAAGAAGGTGGAATAGCTTAACAATTTTTCTTTTCCTAACTTCATATTTACCTGCTTGCACATTGACTAATATTCAAAAAATATTAAAAGACTATTGGGACTTTGATTCATTCCGCCCGTTACAAAAAGAAATCATTGAATCTGTTTTAATGGGAAATGATACGCTTGCCTTAATGCCGACCGGCGGAGGTAAATCGCTTTGTTACCAGGTACCTGCTCTCGCAAAAGAGGGCTTGTGTCTTGTCATTTCTCCATTAATAGCATTGATGAAAGACCAGGTGGAAAATATCCGGAAAAAAGGGATTACCGCTTTTGCCATTTATTCCGGGATGAGCAGAAAAGAAATTATAAATATTTTAAAAGTTGCTTCCAACAGCAATTGCAAGTTCTTATATATTTCACCGGAAAGACTGGAAACAGCTTTATTCAAAGAATATTTACCGGGAATGGGCATTAACCTTGTTGCCGTAGATGAAGCACATTGTATTTCTCAATGGGGTTATGATTTCCGACCTTCCTATTTACGAATTGCAGCGTTAAGAGAAGAATTACCGGGTATCCCGTTTTTAGCATTGACGGCCTCTGCGACAGCAGAAGTGCAAACCGATATTTGCAATCAATTAAAATTCCCTGGCCAAAATATATTTCGCCAGTCTTTTGAAAGGCCTAATCTTTCTTACAGCGTATTCAATGTTGATTCAAAAATCAGGAAGATAACCGAAATACTCACCAAAGTTGCCGGTAGTGCTATCATTTACTGCAAAAGCCGGAAACGAACCAAAGAAATCAGTGAACTATTACAACTCCAGAATATCTCTTCGGATTATTATCATGCCGGATTAGCACAGGAAATCCGAAACCGAAGACAGGAAGAGTGGATTCAAAATAAAATCCGTGTCATTGTTTGCACCAATGCATTTGGAATGGGAATTGACAAACCGGATGTAAGAACAGTAATACATGCAGACGTTCCTGATTGTCTTGAAAACTATTACCAGGAAGCCGGCCGGGCCGGGCGTGACGGGAAAAAAGCATTTGCCGTTTTACTTTACGATGAAAATGACTTAACTAATTTAGATGAACAGATAACGCTAAGGTTCCCACCGCTGGCGGAAATTAAAAATGTTTACCAGGCTATTGGTAACTACATACAGTTGCCTGCCGGCAGTGGCCAGGGAGAATCATTTGATTTTGATTTTACAGACTTTCTAAAAAAATTCAAACTCAACAGTCATACCGTTTTGTTTTCATTGAAAGCGCTGGAACAGGAAGGATGGCTTTCCTTTAATGAACAGGTTTTTATTCCTTCATCCGTTCAATTCACTGTCGGGAAAAATCAGCTTTACGAATTTGAAAAGCTACATCCGGATCTCGAACCCGCTATCAAATCATTACTCAGGGCCTATGAAGGAATATTTGACCAGGAAGTGGCTATTTCGGAATTAGTATTAACAAAGTTGATAAAAAAAGATTCCGAGGAAGTCAAATTGCAATTGAAGAAGCTCCATCACCATGGAATCATTTGCTATAGACCCCAAAAAGACAACCCACAAATATTCTGGTTACGCAATCGTGTAAAAGCTGAAGACCTGTCAATTAACATGACAGATTATAACCGAAGGAAAGAACAATTCAGGTTACGCCTAAAGAAACTGATCGAGTTTGTACTTGAAAAATCAGGTTGCCGCAGCCGGTTGATTGCTTCCTACTTTGGTGACAATTCCCTTTCCCGATGCAGAATTTGTGATAACTGTCTCAGGTTAAAATCTGCTGAACTAAATAAAGAAGAATTTGATAATATCAATTGCCAAATCCTCAATGCTGTTCAGTCAGAGCCGGTTCATTCAAGGGATCTGCTGGAAAAACTTAGCGGAATAAAAAAAGAAAAAGCCTGGAAGGTTCTCGAATTCCTCCAGGCTGAAAATAAAATTGAAACCGACAAAGACGGTTGGATAAAACTATTATCACTCAAAAAGATTTTTTACAAATAATCCGTCCATCACAAACTTATTGTGCAGAATCGGCTGCATTCTTCAGGTCTTTGATAGCGCCGCCAAGTTCTTCAGGAGCGATATTTTTTTCTTTCATGGCTCTTTTTTCACAGACTTTGCATAGTTGCGAAAGGCCTCTTTGCTCAAAGGATTGCCTGATGGTAGCTTGCGTAACTCCATCCCTGTTCTTAATATATTGGCAATCCCGGTAAATGTGATATACCGTTCCTTCTTTAGCCAGATACACCAGGTTATTTCCGGGAGTGAGTTGACTTAATACACTATCCTGTTGATTAATCTGGGCAGTATATTTTTCGATTGAAGGAGGATTGAAATCTATACCAAAAATACCGGCTATCAGCATGGCAACAACCGCAATCACTCCCGCAATCCCTTTGGTCTTTTTATCAATATTCTTATTTGAAAATATGGCAATCACCAAGGGTAGAAATGCTAATACGGCAATGATCGCTCCTAACTGGTTTTGAATAAAAAAACGAACCTTGTCTTTTTCAGATGCAGGATCCAGCCGGTTGGCTTTTTTCCATAAAATGGACCCTACGACTGACAAAATTAAAATCGCAACAATGGCTACAATTAACCATACCATTGTTTCATTATGTATCAATTTTAAAATGGCAAAAATTTCTCCCCCAATAGCTACGATCCAGGCTAAAATGGCAAACAGGCGCAGTTGCTTTGCTTTCGCCTTACTTTCTTCACTGGCAACAAATACTTTTTGTTCAGGCATAATTTTACTTTTAATTATTAAATAATAAAAACCCTAAAAACGGTATAACAATAAACAAATACTAATATAAGACATTTTATAACCCGACTGCTGAAGTTATCTTTTCAATCTCAACAAAGATGAGTTTGTTTTTGCTGTATTAAAAAAAGAGGTCTGGATCTGCCAAAACAATATAAAAAAAGGGAAAAACTGAATGAGGAAAAATATTTAAAAAATACTCTTACGTCTTCTCCCTCCCAGGCCGAGCACACCCAATAAACTTCTCAAAATGACACTGGTTGCCGTTCTGCCCATTTGCTTAACAATAGGTTTATCAAAAATGCTATCATCTTTTTTAGAAGTTTTCTCCCGGGTTGTCTTAGGCTCAGGCATTGGCATTCTTTCTTCGCTCTTCTTTATGGCTTCTTCCAGTTTCCCGGTCAAAATTTCATAAGCGCTTCGGCTGTCTATCTCTTCGTTATATTTAGCTGCAATTTTCGATTTTGCTGCCACTGCATCTATTTCTGCTTCTGTCAGAATATCCATCCTGCTTCCCGGCGGACACATCATGCAATGCACCAACGGAGTAGGAATTCCTTTTTCATTTAGTATCGTTACCAGCGCCTCTCCTATTCCTAATTGCGTAATCAGGTCTTCGGTTTTATAAAATTCAGTTTCCGGATAATTATCTGCTGTTTGCCGTATCGTTTTCCTGTCATTGGCGGTAAAGGCCCGCAAGGCATGTTGTATTTTCAATCCTAATTGCGCCAGTACGGAAGCAGGAACATCCATTGGGTTTTGAGTACAGAAATAAATTCCAATTCCTTTAGAACGGATCAATTTAATAATCGTTTCAATCTGCTGCAATAAGGCATCGCTGGCTTCCTGGAAAATAAGATGCGCCTCATCAATAAACATTATCAACTTAGGCTTATCCATATCTCCTTCTTCAGGACAGGTAGCATATAATTCTGCCAGCATTTGAAGCATGAAAGTGGAAAACAGTTTGGGGCGATCCTGCAAATCTGTAACCCGAACTACCGAAACAATCCCTCTTCCATCATCGCTGGTACGCATCAGGTCATCCACTTCAAAACTTCTTTCACCGAAAAACAGGTCGGCACCCTGCTGTTGCAATTCAATCACCTTACGAAGTATGGTGCCCGTAGAAGAAGTGGATATTTTACCATAATCTTTTTCCAGTTCCTGTTTTCCTTCATCACTGATATATTGTAAGGTCTTAATAAAATCTTTTAAATTCAGCAACGGAAGTTTGGAATCATCGCAGTATTTAAAAATCAGGGCAACAATACTTTCCTGTGTATCATTCAATCCAAGGATTTTTGAAAGTAATACAGGACCAAACTCACTTACGGTAGCCCGGAGCCGGGTTCCTTTCTGATGGCTTAATGTCAGCAACTCCACCGGGTATGCAGCAGGTTTAAAATCTATATTCAGCAATTTGCATCGTTCAGCTATTTTATCATTTATTGCTCCTGCCTCAGCTATTCCACTAAAATCACCTTTTATATCCATCACCACTACCGGGATGCCGGCATAACTAAACCCTTCACTCAATACCTGCAGTGTTTTCGTTTTACCGGTTCCTGTTGCACCGGCAATCAACCCATGCCGGTTCAAGGTTTTAAATGGAATCATCACATCGGCGCCACTAACTACGGATCCATCCAGCATGGCGCACCCAATTTTAAGGCTTTCACCTTTGAAACTGTATCCCTCCTTTACTACCTGTAAAAATTTATTCTGATCTCCCATAATTAAAGTTTAATCCGAAACTATTAAAAGCAAATTACAAATCCTCTTCTCTTTCCAACATGAGTATGGCACCCTGCGGCACAATAAAATACCTTTCTTTTTCATACATCACTTCAGTGGCGCCACTGACTAAGAAAATGGCAAGATCGCCTTCTTTTGCCTGAAGCGGTAAATATTTTACCTGTTCTTCTTCACTCTTCCAGGGTTCGTTTTCTACCGGGATCGGGATGGCATATCCCGGGCCGGTTTTTATTACATACCCCTGCTGCACTTTTTCTTTTTCCTGCACTCCCGGCGGCAGGTATAATCCGCTTGCCGTTCTCTCATCCGGTTTGGTGGGTTTTATCAGCACCCGGTCACCAACCACAATGAGTTTTTTAAGGCGGTTATCAGGCGTTATATGTATTGCCATAAATAAAATTGTTTAAAAGCAAAAGTAACTAATCAACAGAACCTTTTTATTCTCACTCTTAACAAAAAATTACGTCCTGAAACTTATTTGATGTAAATGATTTAATTTTATTTGTTTCATAATATTTCGGCCCTGATTATTTCAATCAAATGAGACCGGAATCGCAGAAAATTAAATGTAAATTATAAACCCACTATCATGGAAGGAAAAAAAAACAAGATCTTACTTTGTGAAGATGATCCCAATCTCGGTAATGTATTAAAAAACTATCTCGAATTGAATGACTACGATGTCACCCTGGAACGGGATGGACGGCTGGGACTTGCCGCCTTTCAACGGGAAAAATTTGAATTATGCCTGCTGGATGTTATGATGCCGAATATGGATGGCTTCACCCTGGCAGAAGAAATCAGGGATGTGGATCCGGATATTCCTTTGTTTTTCCTCAGCGCTAAGACCATGAAAGAAGATATCATCCAGGGTTATAAACTCGGCGCTGATGATTATATCACCAAGCCGTTTGACAGTGAAGTGCTGTTGCTCAAAATCAAAGCTATTTTAAAACGTAATGAAGAACTGAATAAAGAAAGCGAGAATAAGGAATTTGACCTCGCCACTTATCATTTCAATCCCAAATTGCGCCAGTTGGTTCACAATGGCATCACGCAAACATTATCACCCAAAGAAAATGAGCTGTTAAAGCTGTTGGCAGAGCATCTTAATGACTTGCTGCCAAGGGAACAAGCCCTAAAAAGAATATGGGGTAGTGATACTTATTTCAACGGAAGAAGCATGGATGTGTACATTGCCAAACTGAGAAAGTATTTGAAAGATGACCCGAAAATTGAGATTGTGAACATTCATGGTAATGGGTTCAGGCTGGTGGTGCAGGAATAATGTGGCGATGTGCTCATTTGACAATGTGCAAATAAATAAATTAAGGCTGTTTCAAAACGAAACAGCTTTTTTTTTAAGTATCAAACAAACTTCCTTCTAATCCACCCATTGGTTTTTTTCCTAGATGTTCATAGGCTTTATGTGTGGCTTCTCTTCCTCTCGGTGTTCTTTTTAAAAAACCTTCCTGGATTAAAAACGGCTCATACACTTCTTCCAAAGTTCCGGGTTCTTCTCCTACGGCTGTAGCAATCGTAGTAATGCCCACAGGTCCGCCTTTGAACTTTTCAATGATGGTCTGCAAAATTTTATTGTCCATATCATCCAGCCCGTATTCATCAACATTCAATGCTTTTAATGCATGTTGCGTAATACCCAGATCAATTTCACCGTCATTTAATACCTGTGCAAAATCTCTCACCCTGCGCAATAGCCCGTTTGCAATACGTGGTGTGCCCCGGCTTCTACCGGCGATTTCACTCACGGCTTCTTTGGAAATTTTTGTCCTGAGAATTTTTGACGACCGCTGAATGATGCTGCGCAAAGTTTCGGCATTATAATATTCCAACCGGGACTTGATGGCAAAACGGGATAATAAAGGAGCGGTCAATAATCCGCTTCTTGTTGTAGCGCCGATTAATGTAAAAGGATTCAGCGTTATCTGTATGCTTCTGGCATTAGGTCCGCTGTCAATCATGATATCAATACGGTAATCTTCCATAGCACTATAGAGATATTCTTCCACCACCGTACTCAATCTATGTATTTCATCAATAAACAATACATCGTTTGCACTGAGATTGGTAAGCAATCCTGCAAGGTCCCCCGGCTTTTCAATAACCGGACCTGAAGTTTCCCGGATATTCACTCCTAATTCATTGGCAACAATTCTTGATAAAGTGGTTTTCCCCAAACCCGGAGGTCCATGAAATAAAATATGATCCAGTGCTTCTCCTCTCTGCTTAGCGGCTTTGATAAAAATTTTTATGTTTTCAATAATCTGAGCCTGCCCGGCAAAATCTTCAATTTGTTTGGGGCGGATATTATTTTCAAATTCTTTATCCGTTGCCGTCTGGAATTCTTTATCACTATTCAGATTAGGATTAGTCATGATTTTTTTTGTACCTTAATCGGAAACAAATTTAAACTTAATTACAATGAAAATAGGAATTATCGGCTCGGGTATAGTAGGAAGGGTTTTGGGAAATGGATTCCTTTCCGAAGGCAATGATGTTATGCTTGGCACCCGGAATGTGCAAAAAGACGAAGTTGTAAAATGGAAAAATGAAAATCCAAAAGGGAAAATAGGTGGATTTGAAGAAACCGCAAAGTTTGGAGATTTAATTGTGCTTGCCACCAATGGTCTTGCCACAGAGCAAATCATTGATAGCGCCGGAGTAAATAATTTTAGTGACAAAGTGGTTATTGACGCCACTAACCCGATTGCTGCCGCTCCACCAACTAATGGGGTACTTCATTATTTTACCAGCATGAATGAGTCATTGATGGAAAGAATCCAGAAGAAAATTCCTAAAGCTAAAATTGTAAAAGCATTTAATAGTATTGGAAATGCTTTTATGTATAAGCCCAATTTCCCCGGCGGAAAACCAACCATGTTCATCTGCGGTAATGATGACACTGCGAAAAAAATTGTTACGGATATTCTTACTGCATTCGGTCATGAGACAGAAGATATGGGTAAAGTGGAAGCCGCAAGAGCTATTGAACCATTAGCAATCCTTTGGTGTATTCCCGGTTTTATCCGGAATCAATGGGCAAATGGTTTCAAGCTTTTGAAAATGTAGATTACAGATATTGGTTGAGTTGCAATATCAAATCCGGATCAGGACAGTTCATTAAATACTTTTCTCTTTCTGAATATTTACAAACTCCCGGATAACCTCCTTCATTCCCGATAGCTATCGGGACCTGCAGGTCACTGATAACCTGGAAATGCAGGTGTGGTGGCCAATGCCCGTTTTCCAACGGAATTCCGAATTCGGCAAATACATCTCCCCTTTCAATTCGTTCGCCGACCTCCAGGTTTTTTATCGAGTTCAAACTCAGATGGCCGTATAAAGTGTAAAATGAAATATCATCTAACCGATGCGATAAAAGTATAGTAGCTCCATAATCACCAAATTGATCATTAAATGCAAAACTGTGAACAATTCCATCTATTGGCGCCATTAAAGCTGTATGTGGTTTTCCCCAAATATCTACTCCCAGGTGCAGGCGTCTTGGTTCATCACCCAATACTGTTGCATCAAATACTTTGCTTCGGCTGTAAACTGTCCTGTGTTCAGCATAACCGCCGACTCCATACTTAGCCCCCGCTTGTTCCAATTTTTGATTAATGTACTGAATGAAGCGGTGAGTGTGCATCAAAATATTTTCGTCAATTTCTTTATTGGCTGCGGTAAAATCAAGGGAACAAATCTTTTCCTTCTTCGCATCAAACGACACGACAGGATGAAAATCAGCCTGGTGCTTTTTCAAAATTTTTATGAGTTCTCCAGATTGATTCATAAAAAAAGGCCACCCAAAGGTATGCCTTAAATAAAATGTATTGAGCTGACTAATTTATTTCAGTTGCTTCAATATCTCCTGTACCGCCCGGTCTATCTGCGGGTCACGACCATTGATTTTATCTTCAAATGTATTGACAACCAAAATATCCGGATGTACTCCGGTTGATTCCAGGTCTTTTCCATCCAAAGTATAACAACCCCATGCCGGCATACGAACAGAAGAACCATCCACAAGGCTGATACCGCTGGTGAAGATAATCCAGCGATAAGTTTCATTGCCGATTATTTTTCCCAGTTTCAATGCTTTGAACCCGGCAGAGGTCATTTCCGCATCGCTGAGCGACTGTTCATTGATCAATAAGACAATCGGTTTATCACTTGGTGAGAAATTTCCCTGTTGCGTCATCTTTCCACCCCGGTATTTCCATTGCAGGTATGAACGTTGCTCCAGGAAACGCAACACCTCATCATGCACATTGCCGCCGGTATTGTACCGCAGGTCAAGAATCAATGCATCTTTATGATTCAATTCTTTGGTCATGTCAATGATGAAATTTTCCAATTCACCTTGTCCCATATTTTTCATGCAGGCATAAGCAATCCGGTTTTTGCTTTCCTCATCTACCCTCTTTTGATTGTTATCAATCCATTCATTATATAAATCATTTGTCAAACTGCTTTGAGGATGCACTTTCACATCAAAGCTTTGCCCGTTGCGGCTGAATGTAAGTTTCAATTCCCTGTCCAGGGAAGGTTTGCTGAAATAAAAACTTCTGTCCCTGTTTTTTTCAACTGTCACATCACCTACTTTGGTTAATACATCACCGGGCTTCACATCAATGCTGCTGTGGTCGGCATTGCTGTGCTTAACGATATATTTCACTTTGTATGGATCATTATTTTCAAAAATAATTCCCGTTTCCATAGTACGGTTTTGCAGGTCAACATTTTCATCGTTTCCGGAAGTGCCAAAACCCTGGTGCGAAGAATTTAATTCACCAAGCATATCATTTAATAAAATTCTCAGGTCTGCCCGGTTGTTCAGGTGTGCAATAAATGGCCGGTAGCGTTCTTTTATTTTTCCCCAATTTACTCCGTGAAAGTTCCCGTCATAATAATTCTGTTCCATCCCGGCCCAGGCTTCTTCAAACATCTGGCTGAATTCATTTTGCAAATTGCGACGAAACGTAAAACTGATATTGATCGGTTCTGTTTTATTGCCGTCTAAGTTTAATTTTGAAATAGTTCCGTTGTTTAAGACATAGAGTTTGTCATTTACATCCACGATATTGTATCCGAACGATCCATCAGTGCCGGCAATTTTTTCTGTTTTATTTTGTTCAAAAGGTTCAATTGTTGTTTTCCATAATGCATTGCGTCCTTCTGCATGATTGCTGGTATAAAGCACCGTTGTTTTACCCGCTTTTTCATACACTTCCATTAAATATTGAGAGCCGAATGAAGGACTGATTTGCTCCAACCTGTCCATGATATCATCCAAATCCATTTTGATAGGAGCAGTGGGAGTTGTTGAAGCAGTCAATTTTTTTGCGGTGTCCTTTTTCTCTTCTTTAAAAAGATCATTGAACTTATCGGAACGAAAAGGCTGATCTATTTTATCGAGTGGCATACGATATACTTTTGGATCCTGCATTCCAAACGGGTAACTTGGAGCCAGTCTCGAAGAAGTGAAGTAAATGTATTTTCCATCAGGAGACCAGATTGGCCCCGTTTCTGAAATGCCGGTATTGGTAAGATTGGTGGTTTTATTTTCTTTAATATTATAAATAAAAATATCTTGCTCAAAGTTCCTGTAGGCAGTGAACAGCACATATTCATCGTTGGGAGAAAAGCCGGGGGCGCTGTTTTGAAATCCCCATATTTCATCTTTCACAATTGTTTTGCCGGTCATCGTTTTTAAATCCAGCAATCGTACTTCATCTCTCCCACTCAGGTAAACCGCCTGCGTTCTGGCTTTATTAAATGCAATAGCACGGTCATCACCTTTGTCATTTGTCAGCTCTTTTAAACCTCCGCTGCCATCTGCTTTGATAGTATATAAATTCTGATATCCGTCTTTGGTTTGATTGAACAATAAAGTTTTGTTATCACTCAACCATTTTACTTCCCGGGCCCTTTCATCAGAACCCCTATTAATTTGTTCAATAAATTTTCCTTCAATATCGCTGACAAAAATTTCTCCTCTGGAAGTAAATGCTAATTTTTTTCCATCAGGCGATACATCATAGCCGGTGATATTGCCTTTCACTTCATAATCTTTATCTTTTGGTAAAATACTATTCCGGGTAATGGAAATATTTAACTTCTCCGCTTTATTTTTTGAAACATCATAAAGCCAGAGCTGGTAATCTTTTTCAAAAATCACTTTTCCGCCATTGGCATTAACGACCGGGAATTTAATTGAGGTTTTGAATTGCGTCAGTGCTGTTTTTTTACCGTTACTGAATGTATAAAGATTGTATTCGTCATTTCCTTCATCTGAAATAAAATAGACATTCCCGCCTTTATCAATGCTGGCGCCAAAATCTTTCCCGATCCAATCCGTATATCTTTTATACTGTTTTGTTTTGGGGTTGTAGGATTGTATGTCAGGATTAAAAGACCCTTTGTAATGTTTGCGCTGCACCTGGCTACTGCTCTCCCAGGTATCATTAAAAAATATTTCTCCGTCCTTCGGATCTTCCACCAGATTATGATCATACAGGAAAAAATAATCACCAAAGACTCTTTGCGGAGTACCCCCGTCACGGCTCACTTTGTATCCAGACATTCGGGAGTCCCGGTTGCTGGTAAAATAAATATTTTTAGAATCCCAGCTCCAACTGCTGACTTCATCATTAGCGCTGTGATACGTTATTTGTTTTATCTCTCCGCCATTCACCGGCATAACATAAACGTCCGCATTTCCGTATTGGCGCCCTGTAAATGCAATCCATTTTCCATCGGGTGAAACCCTGGGGTCGGTTTCATAACCCTGCATGGCAGTTATTCTTGTAGCTCCACCCTCTTTAATGTTTGTCTTCCACAGATCACCTTCAAAACTGAAGATCACCGTCTGTCCATCCGGTGACAGGCAAGGATTTGAAAGGAAAAATGCTTCCCCTTGTTGAGCTTGAGTAAAACAATATAGAGACAGAAATAAAGCAAGACAAAAAATCTTTCTCATAACAGTATGTTTAGAATTGAAAATTACGATAGAAAGTGAATATGGAAATACCGTTGGTAAAAAAAGAAGCTTCTTGCCTGGTTTGCTTGCAAGGTTGGAAACCTCAATTTTTATACAACAATATTCACCATCTTCCCTTTTACAAAAATGATTTTCTTATGAGCCTTGCCATCCATCCACTTTTGTATTATTGGATTGGATAACACAATTTGCTCTACTTCCTGCTGCTTTACCTCCAACGAAATGGTAATGACAGTACGCACTTTCCCATTTATTGAAACGGGGTAGTCCTTATTGCTTTCTGTAATGTATTTCTCTTCAAACACAGGAAACGGTTGATCAAGTATGGAATCTTTATTGCCTAATAAATGCCAGAGTTCTTCGCAAATATGCGGAGCATAAGGAGTCATTAAAATAAGTAATGGAGCCAGCACTTCTTTTTTATGGCATTTCAGATCGGCAAGCTCATTAACCGCAATCATGAATGCGCTGACAGCAGTATTAAAAGAAAAACGTTCGGTATCTTCTTCAATTTTCTTAATGGTTTTATGAAGAATTTTTAATTCGGCATCAGCCGCATTTTCTTCATTCCACATTTTCCCTTTTACTTCATCATAAAATAAACGCCATAGTTTTTTCAGGAAGCGATGTACTCCTTCAATGCCTTTTGTGTCCCATGGCTTGCTCATTTCCACCGGGCCAAGGAACATTTCATACATACGGAAAGTGTCAGCTCCGTATTTTGTAACCAAATCATCTGGATTTACTGTGTTGAATTTTGATTTGGACATTTTTTCAACTTCCATTCCGCAGATATACTTTCCATCTTCCAAAATGAATTCTGCCGCTGCATATTCAGAATTTCTCCATTTTTTAAAGGCTTCAATATCCAATTCCACCCCATCCACAATGTTTACATCCACACGCAACTCGTCGGTCAACGGATATTTATCTTTTAATCCTGATGATACAAATTGATTCGTTCCATTGATACGATAAACAAACCGGCTGCTTCCCTGAATCATCCCCTGGTTCACTAATTTCTTATACGGCTCATCAAACCCTATCAGGCCGGAATCAAATAGAAATTTCGTCCACATGCGGCTGTATAATAAATGACCCACTGCATGTTCTGTGCCGCCAATGTATAAATCCACCTGGTTCCAGTAATCGCTGACTTTTCTATTACAAAATTCTTTTTCATTATGCGGATCCATATACCGGAGAAAATACCAGGAAGAACCGGCATAGCCGGGCATGGTATTCGTCTCCAAATGCCTTGAAGTCCATTCAGGAATATTTGCCAACGGTCCTTCTCCTTCCGGCCCCGGCTTATAACTATCCACATGCGGCAATTCAAGCGGTAATTCTTTTTCATCAAGCGGATAAGCTATCCCGTTCTTCCAGGCAATAGGAAATGGTTCGCCCCAATAACGCTGACGGCTGAATGCCGCATCCCGCATTTTATAATTCACTTTTCTCTTGCCGATTCCAAGTTCTTCCAATTTAGTAATAGCAACTTCAATCGCATCTTTCATCTTCATGCCATCCAGGAAACCTGAATTTTCAAGAATCGCATCTTTGGTGGGATTGGCATCTTCACCATTATAATATTTGCCAATGATATTGGTGATGGGAATATTAAAATGATTGGCAAATTTATGATCCCGTTCATCACCGCAAGGCACCGCCATGATAGCGCCGGTACCATACCCTATCAAAACATATTCACTGATCCAAACAGGAATTCTTTTTCCGCTGAACGGATGAATGCAATACGCCCCGCTGAAAACCCCGGAAATCTTTTTTTCTGCCATCCGTTCCCGTTCGCTGCGGCTGTTTACATACTGCAGGTATTTTTCGACCTCAGCTTTTTGCTCTTCAATTGTGATTTGTGGTACCAACTCATGCTCCGGAGCAATCACCATAAAGTCCACACCGAAAATGGTATCAGGCCTTGTAGTATAAACTTTAAGATGAGAAAATTCCAGCGAAAAGGATCCGGATGCAATTTCAAAATCCATCTCTGCGCCACTGCTTTTACCAATCCAGTTCGTTTGCATTTCTTTCATGGCTTCGCTGAAATCCACATGATTCAATCCCTCCAGCAAACGATCTGCATATTCCGTAATACGCAGATACCATTGGCGTAATTTCTTTTTTATTACGGGAAAACCTCCTCGTTCACTTACTCCATTTATTACTTCATCATTTGCCAGTACAGTCCCCAATGCTTCACACCAATTCACTTCGCCATATCCACAATAAGCAAGACGGTATTCCATCAGAATATCATGCTTCGTTTTTTCATCAAAAGCTTGCCATTGATCCCGTGAAAAAATTCCTTTCAGCTTTTCAAAATCAGGATTGCGGATTTCAAATTTTTCATCCGGGGCCGGATGATTTATATTTCCCTCCCTTTCAAATACCGCAACCAGGTTTTCAATAGGTTCAGCTCTCTTCGTTGCCCGGTTATAAAAGCTATTATATAACTGCAGAAAGATCCATTGAGTCCATTTATAATATCCCGGTTGAGATGTATTTACTTCACGGTCCCAGTCAAAACAAAAACCGATTTTATCTAACTGGCTGCGAAAGTTTTTGATATTCGCTTCTGTAGAAATTGCGGGATGAATACCATGTTCGATAGCATATTGTTCCGCCGGCAGCCCGAAAGCATCATATCCCATCGGGTGCAGTACATTGAACCCTTTCAACCGTTTGTAACGGGCATAAATATCGCTGGCGATATAACCCAGTGGATGGCCTACATGCAATCCTGCCCCGCTGGGATAAGGGAACATATCCAGCACA